>NZ_JACCAS010000001.1:1896741-2212864 GCF_013409255.1 Paraburkholderia bryophila | reverse complement strand
CGTGCACGGATTGCGGCGTCAGCCCGACGTGCGCGCACACGGGAATCGACCGTTCAACCAGAAAGCGCACCGTGTCGGCAAGCCACTCACCACCCTCGAGCTTCACCATCTGCGCGCCGGCGCGCATCAATTCCACCGAGTTCTTGAACGCCTCTTCCGGCGTGCCGTACGTGCCGAACGGCAAGTCGGCCACCACCAGCGCCGACGGGCGCACACGCGCCACGCAAGCCGTGTGATACGCGATGTCGGCGAGCGTGACCGGCAGCGTTGTGGTCTGTCCTTGCAACACGTTGCCGAGCGAGTCGCCGATCAACAGCACGTCGACGCCCGCGCGGTCCAGCAGCGCGGAGAAACTCGCGTCGTAGCAGGTGAGCATCGCGATTTTTTCACCGGCGTCGCGCATTGCCTGCAGCTTCGGCACGGTGATGGCGTTGCGGCTCGCTTCCTGCAAATAGGTCATGGGTCAATCCGTTGGAAAAGAGGTGGCAGCGTCGCTTAAAGCGACGTGCCTTTGACAAAGAATTCCTTGCGGCCGCGCATGGTTTCGATGCGTTCGGCGAGTAGCGCAAGGTCCGCGTCGGAGTCGTGCGGATTCAGATGTTCGGCGTTGACCGTCAGCACGGGGGCGCGGTCGTAGTGATAGAAAAACTCGTTGTACGCGTCGCACAGCGCGTGCAGATAGGCGTCGGAAATTTGCAGTTCCATCGGCACCGCACGTTTCTGGATGCGGGCGAACAGCACTTCGGGACTGGCCTGCAAATAAACCACGAAATCCGGTGCGGGCGCGTTGACCTCAAGCTTGGCGGCGAGCGCGCGATACAGTTGCCACTCGTCTTCCTGCAGCGTCAGACGCGCGAAGATATCGTTCTTCTGCGTCATGAAATCGGCGATCAGCGGGGTGCTGGACACTTGCGCCGCGGCGACTTCCTGCGCCTGTTGCGCGCGTTGCAGCGCGAAGTGCAATTGCGCGGGCAACGCGTAACGTGCGGTGTCGCGGTAAAAGCGTTCAAGGAAAGGATTGTCCTGCGGACGCTCGAACAATTCCTGCATCGACCAGCGTTGCGCGAGGCGCCGCGCCAATGACGTTTTACCGACGCCGATCGGCCCTTCGATCGCGAGATAGCCGAACGGCGGCCGCAGTTGCGGCGCGGTGACGGTGAGCGGCGGTGAGTTCATTCGCAGCGGCCTTTGCTGGGCGCACTCTCAGCGGCGGTCAATGCATTGAGCATAGGGCACTGACAGGGCCCCTTTACCTTTTCGATGCGTTGATCGCTCACACCGGGCAGCAGCGCGTCGGCGCGGCCGTGTTGCGGGATGATCAGTGTCGGATCGATCTCGACCAGCGGCACCAGCACGAAAGCGCGTTCGATCAAACGCGGATGCGGCACGATCAGATCGGCTTCGTCGATCGATTGATCGCCGAATAGCAGAATATCGAGATCGAGCGTGCGCGGTGCATTGCGAAACGGCCGCTCGCGGCCGAACTGATGCTCGATCTTGTGGCACAGCGCCAGTAGATGGCGCACGGGGAGCGTCGTGTCGACCTTCACAACGCAGTTGAAATAGTCGTCACCGCCCGCGTCGATCGGGGCAGTGCGATACAGGCTCGACTTGTCGAGCACGGAGATGGTGTGCTGTTGTGCGAGGCACACCACCGCGTCTTTCAGGGTCTGGCGCGCGTCCCCGAGATTCGCGCCGAGGCCGAGATAAGCAACCGTCATGGCATAACTTCCTGCAACTATCGTTCGACGGCTTCAGCGAACGCTCTGTCAGTCTTCGTGCGGGCCGTCATGGTCCGCGCCGTTATCTGTGCGTTCGGCTGGCGTGCCGCCCTCCATTCCGTCGCCCGGCGCGCGGCTTCTGGCGCCACTGCTGCGCCGCCGTCGTTTTCGAGGGCTCCGGTCCTTCCCGCCTTGCGTGAGCAACGCTTCACGCGCGGCAATGTCTCCTTCAATGAACTCCGTCCACCACGCACCGACCGACTCGTCGAGTTCGCCGGATTGGCAGCGCAACAGGAGGAAATCATACCCCGCTCTAAATCTTTGGTGTTCCAGCAGCTTCAGCGCGCTTCGGCCCGAGCGTTTTTCGAGGCGCAACTGCAGGCCCCAGATCTCGCGCATATCTGCCGAGAAGCGCTTGTGGATCGCGAGCTTCTCGGTTTGCATGTCGAGCACGTCGTCCATCGCGCGATGCAATGCGGGGACCGGATACTCGCCGTTCGCCTCAAATTTCTGCCAGCGCTGCTGCACGTCGTGCCACAGCAAGGTGGCGAACAGGAAGCCCGGCGACACCGGTTTGCCGGCGCGCACGCGGGCGTCCGTGTTGTTCAACGCCAGCGTAATGAATTTCTCGCCGATGGGCTGTTCCAGCACCACGTCCAGCAACGGCAGCAGGCCGTGATGCAGGCCCTCCTGGCGCAGACGTTTCAGGCAGGCGAGCGCATGGCCCGACAGCATCAGCTTGAGCATCTCGTCGAACAGACGCGCCGCGGGCACGTTGTTGATCAGATCGGCCATCTCGGCGATCGGCGCGCGGGTGTGGGTTTCGATCTCGAAGTCGAGCTTCGCGGCGAAACGCACGACGCGCAGCATCCGCACCGGATCTTCGCGATAACGCGTGGCCGGGTCGCCGATCATGCGCAGCAGACGCGCGCGCATGTCGGCCATGCCGTTGTGGTAATCCAGCACGGTTTGCGTGGCCGGATCGTAGTACATCGCGTTGATCGTGAAGTCGCGGCGGGTGGCGTCTTCGTGCTGCTCGCCCCACACGTTGTCGCGCAGCACGCGGCCGCTGGCGTCCACCGCGTGAGTGCGGCGGTCGAGCTCGTCGCGCTTGAGGCGTCGCTCGGGCGGCGCGTCGGCCGCGGGCGGATCGACCAGCGCGCGAAACGTGGAGGTTTCGATGATTTCCTGACCGAACTGCACATGCACGATCTGAAACCGGCGGCCGATAATGCGCGCGCGGCGGAACAGCTTCTGCACCTGTTCGGGCGTGGCGTCGGTCGCGACGTCGAAGTCTTTCGGCTTGATGCCGAGCAGCAGATCGCGTACCGCACCGCCGACGATAAACGCGCGGTGCCCGGCCTGTTGCAGGCCTTCGGTCACGCGAATCGCGTTTCTCGAGATCAGAGACTGGTCGATGCCATGCACGTCGTGCGGAATGATGACCGGCACGTCGGGATCGCGTACCACCTTGGCGGCCGACCCGGCGCGCGCGGGTTTGCGGCGCGCCTTGGTGGCGGCGTCGGCTCGGTTGCGTGCCGGTGCGCTGCCGGATTCGTCTGCTTCGGTGTCGGCGGGCGCGGTGTCGTCAGCGGGCGCCGAGTCCTGGCCGAATAGCTTGCGGATAAGTTTTTTAATCACGTGGCTTGAAAGAGTTCGAGGATGCGCCAGCCTTTGGCCTGCGCATGGGCGCGCAATGTGTCGTCGGGATTGGTCGCGATGGGATCGGTGACCTTCTCGAGCAGCGGGATGTCGTTGTGCGAGTCGCTATAGAAATAGCTGTGCTCGAAATCGCGCCAGGTCTTGCCGAGCGAGGCGAGCCACGCTTCGGTGCGGACAATCTTGCCTTCCTTGTAGCTCGGCGTGCCGGTGGGGCGGCCGGTGTACGGCGAATGCGGCTGGCCGTCGACGGTTTCCGCTTCGCAGGCGATCAACGCGTCGACACCGAACGCCTGGGCGATCGGGCGGGTGATGAATTCGTTGGTGGCCGTGACCACGCAACACAGGTCGCCGGCTTCACGGTGCTGCCTCACCAGTTCCAGCGCGACCGGGAAAATGGCCGGCGTGATCACTTCATGCATGTACTGCGCGTGAAGTTCGGCGAGCTGCGCGCGCGTGTATTTCGCGAGCGGCGTGAGCATGGCGATCAGATAGGCGTGAATGTCGAGCCTGCCGGCTTTGTAGTCGGCGAAAAAGCGGTCGTTTTCACGGGCGAAGTTTTCGGCGTCGACCATGCCTTGTTTCACCATGAAGCGGCCCCATTCGTGGTCGCTGTCGGTGGGAATGAGCGTGTGGTCGAGATCGAAGAGTGCGAGATTAGCCATGGGGGCCTATTTTACTTGAAGCGGATGACGCGGCGTGGGAACCGGTCTCCGGGCCGGTGGCCGGCGTGCCGCGCCGTTCTTCCGCGTCCGGTGAAGCGAGCATGGTGCGCAACAGCGGCAGCGTGACCGCGCGCTTCTGTTCGAGCGAGAAGCGGTCGAGCGCGTCGAGCAGCGCCATCAGGCTCGGCATGTCGCGCCGGAAGTGCGTGAGCAGGTAAGCCGGCACGTCGTCGGCGAGCATGATGCCGCGCTCACGCGCCGCGTGTTTCAGCACCGCGGCCTTGCCTTCGTCCGGCAGCGGCGCGAGATGGAACACGAGGCCCCAGCCGAGGCGGGTGCGCAAATCTTCGCGCACCGTCATGCCGATCGGCGGCGCGTTGCCTGCGGCGACCAGCGCGCTGGTGGGATGCGCACGCACTTCGTTGAACAGGTTGAAGACGGCGATCTGCTGGGCGGCGGACAGCGCGTCGCAGTCGTCGATCGCGTACAGCGCGACGCGCGGGTCGAAGCTGAACGCCGCGAGGCTGCTCTGCGGGCCGGCAAAACGCGCGTGACCCGGCGGCGCTTCGTGCACGAGCGCCTGCAACAGATGCGTGCGGCCACTGCCGGACTCGCCCCACACGTAGAAGGTGCGATCGGCGACCGGCCCGGCGGCGAGCGCGTTGTCGAGCTCACGCAGACGCGTGACCAGCTCGGCGTTGGCGCCGGCGAAAAAATTGTCGAATGTCGATGGCGGCGGGGTGCCGAGATCGAGCGTCAGTTGACGAAGCACAGTAGGTCAATGCCGAAAATGAGGCCGGAAACAAGGCCGAAAAACGAAGCCGGAAAACGCGGCCGAAAAAGGTGCTAAACCGCGGATGGCCCGGACCTCCGGGCCAAAAAAAGGTCAATCAGCCGTCAATTGTTGTAAAGCGTGCTCGCCAGATAGCTTTGCCGCAACTCGCGCACGGCCACCGACAGGATCGCGCTCACCGGCAACGCGAGCAACACGCCGAAAAAGCCGAACAGCTGACCGAATGCCAGCAACGCGAAAATGACCGCGAGCGGGTGCAGGCCGATCCGTTCGCCGACCAGACGCGGCGTCAGATAAAAACTCTCGACGATCTGGCCGAAGCCGTAAATCAGCGCGACCGCGCCGAAACCGTACCAGGTGCCGAACTGTAGCAGCGCCGCAAGCAGCGCCAACGCCAGACCGGTCGCAAATCCGATATACGGGATGAACACCGCGATCCCGGTGAAAATGCCGACCGGCAGCGCAATCTCGAACCCGGCGATCGTCAGCGCGATCGCGTAGTACACGGCCAGCACCGCCATCACGAGCAACTGGCCGCGCAGGTATTGCGACAGCATCTGGTCCATGTCGCGCGCGAGTTGCAGCGTCTTGTCGAGCCAGCGGCGCGGCACCACGCCCTGCAGGCGTACCAGCATGCGGTTCCAGTCGTACAGCAGATAGAACAGCACGAGCGGCACCATCACCAGATTGCCGACCACCGTCATCATCAGATTGCCGCTGGTGCGGATCGAGGTCCACGCGTACAGTGCGACGGTTTGCGCGCTGCCTTCGAGCTGGCCCATCACGAGATCGCGGATGCTGGCGAAGTCGAGCGAATCGGCGAGTCCCAGCAGCGCCAGCTTGGGTTGCAGCCATGCGCTCACATGCGCGAACAGCACCGGCACCTGCTGGCGCAATTGCGGCCCTTCCTTCTGGATCACGGCGAGCACCAGCAGCACGAGCAGGGTCATCAGCAGCGAGAAGACCAGCATCATCAGCAAGGCGGCAAGGCCACGCGGCACGCGCCGGCGCACCATCCACGCCACGCCCGGTTGCAGAATGTACGCGAGAATCGCGCCGAGCAGAAATGGCGTGAGGACCGGACTCAGTAGCCACAGTAGAATGCCGACGCCCAGCGCAATGGCGAGCCAGACGAAGGCGCGGCGCTGAACGGGCGTCAGAATCGAGGAGTTCTGTTGCAAAGTTTGCTTCTCAGGTGTCGTCGGACCGGATTAATCAAATTCCAGCCAGCCGGCCGGCATCGGGTAAAATCGCATTTTACCGACCTTCGAGCTCTTCCCCATGAATCAACCGAAATCCGCCCCGAATTCAACTGATTCGGCCCAAGGTTTGTCGTATCGCGACGCCGGCGTAGACATGGTCGCGGGCGACGCCCTGGTCGACGCGATCAAGCCCTTTGCCAAAAAGACGATGCGCGACGGCGTGCTGGGTGGCATCGGCGGATTCGGCGCGCTGTTCGAAGTGCCGAAGAAATACAAGGAGCCGGTGCTCGTGTCCGGCACCGACGGCGTCGGCACCAAGCTGCGTCTCGCGTTTCAACTGAACAAACACGACACCGTCGGCCAGGATCTGGTGGCGATGAGCGTGAACGACATTCTCGTGCAAGGCGCCGAGCCGCTGTTCTTCCTCGACTATTTCGCGTGCGGCAAGCTGGACGTCGATACGGCGACCACGGTCGTGAAGGGCATCGCGCAGGGTTGCGAACTGTCGGGTTGCGCGTTGATCGGCGGTGAAACGGCGGAAATGCCGGGCATGTATCCGGACGGCGAGTACGATCTGGCCGGTTTCGCAGTCGGCGCGGTCGAAAAGAGCAAGATTATCGACGGCAGCACGATCGCCCCGGGCGACGTGGTGCTGGGTCTGGCATCGAGCGGCATTCATTCGAACGGTTTTTCGCTGGTGCGCAAGATCATCGAGCGCGCGCAGCCGGATCTGAACGCGGACTTCGACGGCCGTTCGTTGGCCGACGCGCTGATGGCGCCCACGCATATCTATGTGAAGCCGCTGCTGGCGTTGATGCAGCAGATCACGGTGAAGGGCATGGCGCACATCACCGGCGGCGGGCTGGTCGAGAATATTCCGCGCGTGCTGCGTGAAGGCCTGACGGCTGAGCTGGATCATCGCGGCTGGCCGATGCCGCCGCTGTTCTCGTGGCTGCAAAAGCACGGCGGCGTGGCGGATGCGGAAATGCATCGCGTGTTCAACTGCGGGATCGGCATGGCGGTCGTGTTGTCGGCGGCTGATGCCGATGCGGCGATTGGCTTGCTGTCGGCAGCGGGCGAGCAGGTCTGGAAGATCGGCGTGATCCGCGAAAGCGCGGCAGGTGAAGCGCAGACGGTTGTGGTTTAAAGGCAGGTAGCCTGCGTGGCGTGTGATTAGCATGCGCCGCGCGGGTTTGAAGTTTCAACGCTTCAACGTTTCAAAGCCCGGAACACAAGGCTTCAGCAAGGCTTCAAACTCCAACGTTTCAAAGCAACACTTCAATCGCGTCAAGCACCCGCGCCGTCGCGTGCGGATCGCAGCAATCCACCACCACCCGCTCTGTCATGCCGCGTAGCCACGTGAGCTGCCGCTTGCACAACTGTCGGGTCGCAAAGACGCCCTTGTCGCGCATCGTCGGGTAATCGACCGCGCCGTCGAGATATTCCCAGACTTGCCGGTAGCCCACGCAGCGCATGGACGGCATCTCGGGCGATAGATCGCCGCGTTCGCGCAGCTTTACCACTTCGTCGATAAAGCCGCCCGTCAGCATCGCGTCGAAGCGCGTCTCGATGCGCGCATGCAGCCAACTGCGGTCCGATGGTTCGAGCGCGATCGGCATGAAGCGCCATTGCGCGGCGGCGGCATCCACTCGGGTGGGGGCGGCTAGCAGCACCGACATCGGCTGGCCCGTCAGTATGAACACCTCCAGCGCGCGTTGAATCCGCTGCGAGTCGTTCGGCGCGAGGCGCGCCGCAGTTACCGAGTCGATTGCCGCGAGCCGCGCGTGCATGGCCGGCCAGCCTTCGCGGGCGGCGTCGGCGTCGAGCGTGGCGCGCACGTCGGCGTCGGCGGCGGGCAAGTCGTTCAGGCCTTGCGTGAGCGCCTTGTAGTACAGCATGGTGCCGCCGACCAGCAGCGGCAGCCGTCCGCGTGCGTGAATCTCGCCGGTCAGCCGCAACGTGTCCGCGCGAAATTGCGCGGCCGAATAGGCGTCGGTGGGATCGACGATGTCGATCAGATGATGCGGCGCCACCGCGAGCTCGTCGGCGGTCGGCTTGGCGGTGCCGATATCCATCTCGCGATACACCAGCGCCGAATCGACACTGATGATTTCCACCGGGCGCCGCGCGGCCAGTGCAAGCGCGGCGGCAGTTTTGCCGGACGCGGTCGGGCCTAGCAGACAGGGGATCGGCGTTGCGGTGCTCGAAGTCATGGGCGCACCCGCCCGCGTTGGAGCGACGTCATCAAGCGCACGGTCATTGCCCGCGCATGAACAGCCGATCGAGATCGGACAGCGTCAACTGATACCACGTAGGACGCCCGTGATTGCACTGATCGGCGCGCTCGGTCGCTTCCATCTGACGCAGCAGCGCGTTCATTTCGTCGAGCGTGAGACGCCGGTTCGCGCGGACCGCGTGATGGCACGCCAGCGTGCCGAGCAGTTCGTGCTGACGCTCGGTCAATACGCGCGAGCCGCCGAACGCGTGTAGATCGGACAGCACCGCACGCGCCAGCGCCGGCAGGTCGGCGTCTTTCAGCAGCGCGGGGACGGCGCGGATGGCCAGCGTGGTCGGCGACAGCACGGCGAGGTCGAAGCCCAAGGCGTCGAGCGTGTCGCGCTCTTCTTCGACGGTGCCGATTTCGATCGGATCGGCCTGCATCCTCTGCGGAATCAGCAGTGGTTGCACGGAGATCGAGCGGTCGGCCAGCGCGTTCTTGAACTGCTCGTACAGAATGCGTTCGTGCGCGGCGTGCATGTCGACGATGATCAGCCCGTGCGCGTTCTGCGCCAGCACGTAGATGCCGTGAATCTGGCCGAGCGCGAAGCCGAGCGGTTGTTCGTCGGCCGCGTTGAAACCGGGCGAGGTGTACGCCGAGGTGTTGTAGGGCGACGGTGCGTCAGTGGCTGAGTCGCGCGCTTCGAAGAGCGTGGCGCCTTCGGTCGTGCCGGCGTTGGGGTCTTTGCGGCCGAACAGGGCGTCGTAGAACGCGAGCGGTTGCGCGACCGGCAATGTGCCTTGCGTCATGCGCGCCTGGCGCATCCATGTGTTGCCGGATTGTGATGAACCGAAGCCGCTGCTGCCTGCGACAGTGCCCGTACCTGCGTTTGCGCCGAAACCCCCGCCAGCAAAACCGCCACCGCCGTTCCCAAACCCTGCACCGCCAAGCGGTGTCGCGCCGAACGAAGCCGGCCCGCCCACCGCCGGCTCCAGGTGCGCCGCATGCCCACCCGCCGTGGTTTCCGGCGACGCCCCCGCGTGCCGCGCCAGCGAACGCTGCACCGCATGAAACACGAACTGGTGGATCGAGCGCGAATCGCGAAACCGCACTTCGATCTTCGACGGATGCACGTTCACATCGACGGCCTCAGGCGGCAAATCGAGAAACAGCACATACGACGGATAGCGGTCGCCATGCAGCACATCTTCATAAGCGGCGCGCACGGCGTGCGTGAGCAGCTTGTCGCGCACGAAGCGGCCATTCACGAAGAAATACTGCTGATCCGCGCGCCCGCGGCTCGCGGTCGGCAGTCCCGCACAACCGTAGACGGCCAGCGGTCCGGCGGATTCGTCGAGCGGCAGATGAGCGGTCGCAAACGTCTCGCCGAGAATCTTCGCGACCCGCGCCGGCGGTTCGGTGGCATTCCAGTGTTCGACCGCCTTGCCGTTATGCAGCACCGAAATCGCGACGTCCGGCCGCGCCAATGCCGCGCGGCGAATCTGCTCCAGGCAGTGGCCGAGCTCGGTCTGTTCGCTTTTCAGGAATTTGCGGCGCGCGGGGGTGTTGAAGTACAGCTCGCGGACTTCGATCGTGGTGCCCTGAGTGCCGGCAGCAGGGCTCAGCACGCCGGTTTGCGCGTCGACGCGCACGGCATGCGGCGCGTCGGCGGTGCGGCTCGTGATCGACATTTGCGCGACCGATGCGATCGAAGCCAGCGCCTCGCCGCGGAACCCGAGCGTGCCGACCGCTTCGAGTTCGGCGAGCGAGCGGATCTTGCTGGTCGCGTGGCGCATCAGCGCAAGCGCGAGTTCATTCTCGGGAATGCCGCAGCCGTCGTCGGTGATCGAGATGCGTTTGACGCCGCCTTCGTCCAGTAGAATGCGCAGCGATTGCGCGCCCGCGTCGAGGGCATTTTCAAGCAACTCCTTGACCACCGAGGCCGGCCGCTCGACCACTTCGCCGGCGGCGATCTGGCTGATCAACTGATCGGGAAGGGGCAGGATCGCGCGCAACGGGCGCGGGGCGGGCGCGGCGGCGGCAATGGCTGCCGTGGTGGCCGCAGCGGCGGCGCCGTCAGGCGTTTCGGAGATTTCGGACATGGCGAAATTATAGCGATTCGACGCGGCGAGCCCCAGGCGCGCTGAAGTCCCGGAGTTTTTTAATCGCTGCCGGGCACTTTCGGTATCATGACGCGGTCAATTTCCGGCGGTAGGCTTGTGCCGGCCAGCATCGTCTGCGGGGTTGCCCGCACGGCCTCACGTCGCGCTCACGCTCACGCTCATATTCGCCTGATTCGCTCAACACGCTTCATACGCTTAGTAAAGGACGCTTCTTGGATACGCTGCTACATTTCGTCGATCTGGTTCTGCACATCGACAAATTCCTGGGACAGTTCATTCACATGTACGGCGCGTGGGTCTACGCCGTGCTGTTCCTGATCGTGTTCTGTGAAACGGGCCTGGTCGTTCTGCCGTTTCTGCCGGGCGATTCGTTGTTGTTTATCGGTGGCGCGTTCTGCGCGACCGGCGAGATGAATCTCGGTTTGCTGATCGTGCTGCTGCTGATCGCGGCGGTGGGTGGCAATACCGTCAACTATATGATCGGGCGGGCCATCGGGCCACGCGTGTTCAATTCGCACATTCCTCTGCTCGAGCGTTTTCTCGATCGCAGCGCGCTGCAGAAAACTCACAACTTCTATGAGAAGCACGGCGGCAAGACGATCGTGTTGGCGCGTTTCATTCCGGTCGTACGGACTTTCGCGCCGTTCGTTGCGGGCGCATCGGAAATGTCGGCGAGCCGGTTTCAGTTCTTCAACGTGGCCGGTGCGTTGTTCTGGGTGCTGTTGCTGGTGTTGCTCGGCTACTTCTTTGGCAACATCGGTTTCGTACGCCAGTATCTGAATGTGATCGTGCTGGTGGGTATCGGTGCGGCCGTGGTGCCGGTCGTGCTGGGTGCGCTGTGGAAAATGTTTCGCAGGAACGGGGCTAAGGCGGGCAGCCGCTGAGATCCGGTCGCACGTTGGTGTAGACGCATGAAGAAACGGCGTCGCGAATTGCTTCGCGACGCCGTTTTTGTTGGTGCTTTTGAATCGAGCGGATGCGTTGCTCTGCTTGCCGGGCAACGCGAAGAACGCTTCGGTCTGGTGGGCGCTTTCGTCCGGATGTGGCCGATCAGCTCACCACGCGCGGTGCGAGCGGCGTTTCAGGCGTCGGATAGCCGGCTTCCTTGAACGTCTGGATGATCGCGCGATTGGTGTCGAAATAGACCTGCCAGTAATTGGCATTGTTCGTATAAGGCCGCACGCACAGCAACGGTCCTTCTGGCGTGAAGTTCAGCACTTCGATGTCCGGCGCTGGGCTCTCGGCAACGTTCGGAATCTGCACAATGGCGGCCTTCAGGCGATTCATCGCATCGGTCGGATCGACGCCATTGGCGATCTTTGCGGTCAACTCGACGCGCCGCACCGGCAGCACGCTGTAGTTCGAGATTGTGTCGGAAAAGATCTTGTTATTGCCGACGATGGTCGTCACGTTGTCCGGCGTCACGATGGTGGTGCCGAACAGGCCCAACTCCGACACCGTACCGGTCACGCCGCCCGCGGTGACGAAATCGCCGACCTTGAACGGCCGCAGCACCTGCATGAAGATGCCTGCCGCGAAGTGCGCGAGCAAGCCGCCCCATGCGGTGCCGATCGCGAGGCCGAGGCCGGCGAGCAGGGCGGCGAACGACGTGGTCTGCACGCCGAACACCTGCAGGATCGCGAGGATCAGCAGCAGGTTCAGCAGTGCGCCGAGAATCGAGGCGAGGTAATTGGCGAGCGTGGGATCGACCTTGCCGTTGCGCGCCAGTACTTTGCGCAACAAGCCGGTGATCAGGCCGATGACCCAGCGTCCGACGACCCACAAGACGATCGCGCCGAGAACCTTGGTGCCGAGGTCGATGCCTCGGGTCATGATGAACACGCGTACGGTTTCGAGATCCAAGATCTTCCTCGTTGGGTAAGTTGCCTTCTACTGATTGAACGGCGGTGGTGCAATACAGCGGCAAATGCCTGGCGACGGGCGCGAACGGTAACGCGGTCTTCGGAAGTTATAGGTGACGGCGCGCGCATGCGCAAGGACCGTTCCAGGTGTGTCCGCGGCGTCTATGCCTGGTGGTTGGCAGGGAACCACGGAGGTCCTGGCGGTTGCGTGTGAGGACGTGGCAGGCGGCAGGCGGCGCCCAGGCCGTGCGTCGACGCGATGGTGCCGGCGCTGCGCCGGATTACATCGGCAGATGCGATTCTGAATACGGCGAGGTGCGGATCACTAGTGCCTTGCCGGCCCGAGTTCTCCTGGGGCGTGTGCAGCACGCTACGTAGTGCCACGCGAATGCGGCAAGCACGGCAAGCCCATATGCGCCGACGCGCTTGAAGAACGCCGTGGGCGTGCAGTACGGGTCGTACCGGTTCCGTGCGTCGGCGAACACCAGAAAGGTCAACGTGGTGTCGAGCAGCAGCGCGGCTAACTCTAACGCGACGAAGACGCGGGCGCCATTGAGTGTAGCGCCTGGCGTGAGGCGGTTATACGCGTGGCAAGCGATCAGTACGATCGTCAGCAGCGCGAGGTTCGAGAGGATACCGAACAGAAAATTGGACATGTCGACGGAATGAAGGCGCAGGGTTTGCGGCATTGCCGAAGTGTTTGCTATCTGGTTTCTCAGCGTGTTTTGCTGGACCGGCGGCGATCATTGCACGTCTTTACGTCTCAATAAATAATCAGGTTCGGCCTTGGGTTTGTTCTGTCAGTAGCGTTGACGTTGTGTGTGGGAAAGTGCCGGGCTCCCGTTCCGGTGTTTAGTCAAAAGTGGTACGAGACACCGATCTGCAGCGTCGGATACCACCGGTAGGACGATGCCTTGTCCCGTAGTTGCTGCAAGCCGGTTGCGGCGATTTCCTGGCTCATCGTCGGCCCCGCGGCCTGGGCGAGTGCCGGCGACAGCGTGTACGAAGAACGCGGCAAGCCATAGGCGACGCCCGCGTCGACCACCAGACCGAACCCCTTGGCTGCTGGACGCAAGCCATAGCCCACGCCCAGGTACGGCATGACGGTCGGATACTTCACGGTGGCCGTCGCATATTCGCCTGGAAAGGCCTGCGAGGTCTTGCCTTTGAACGTGTAGGTACCATTGGTAGGAACGGAATTGCCGCTGACCTCGTCGTCCGTGAAGCGAAGACCGGCGGTGATGCGAAAACCGCTACTCGTCCACGGAAACAGATCGCCGTAGAGGCCGCCCTGGCGAAGCCGCACACCGTCCTCATAGCGATTGCCGCCCACCGTAAAGATGTGTGAGAAGTTGATCGCGTTGAAGTTCGCGTGCATGCCGAACCATGACGTCACGTTCAGCGCTGCGCCGATACCCACGCCGAGCGTGCCGCCTTCCAGGAAGACTTCCTGAGCGTGCGCCGTTCCGATCGAGATCGTCAAACCTACTACCCAGATTACTTTTGCAGTTTTCATGGGCGCCCCCCTGGGCGGTTGGGCCGCGGGTCTTGTGCCCGACCGCCCCTGTCTTGTGGTCTTTTTTCGAGCGCTCTATTGGCGTCGTGAGTCGATCATGCGTGGGGAAGACACGCGCGGTCTGTGAGGTGTCGAACTATTCGGGGGAATGAATCGGGAGGGCGGCGAAACGGCGCGCTAAAAAGAAAAGGGCTTGCACGCTGACGCGTGCAAGCCCTTGAATCTTTTGGTAGACCGTACGGGATTCGAACCTGTGACCAACGGATTAGAAGTCCGAGAAACACCACATTCTTTAATGTGGATTGATTTCCATCCAAATGCCAGCTAGCTCTGCTGGGTAAGGGGTTGTGGCCCATTTTACAGATATCTGTGTTGACTAACGTGGACTGGTTTCCTCAGCATTTGCCTACATGGTGCCTACACGGGGATGGGTGAGTAAACAGAACTTCACGGCGGCTCGGGTCGATGGCTTCGAACGTGAGCCGGGCAAGCTGCAGACGATCTACCGGGATGCAAAGACGCCGGGATTCGGGCTGCGCGTTACGGCTGCGGGGGCGAGGGCGTACGTCTTCGAGTCCCGCCTTTTCGGTAAGACGATCACAATTGGGGATGTCCGGGCATGGGATCTTGGGCGGGCACGTACCGAGGCTGCCCGTCTGAAAACGCTGATCGACGACGGCAAAGATCCGCGCGAGGTCCGCGCGGAGCAACAGGCCGCCCATGAGGCGCGTCGTGCCGAAGCCCGGCGGCAAGATGCTACGTTTGGTGTTGTGTGGGAGGAATACATCGAGAGTCGCAAGCCGTTCTGGGGGGAGCGGCATAGCTCGCAAGTCACTGGACATCTCATACGTCGTTTATACGCGACAGTTTGCAATGTTTAAATAGCGCGCAATGCCGAGGACGGCAATGGTTTACTTGGTTTTGGAGGATGACTACGGCCAAATTCAAATTTGAGAATCCGATAAAACGGCTGGGTGAGATTCACTGGGGCTGCTTGATGAAGTCCCTGCGAACAGAATCGGAGCGCGAGCCATCACTCGTCGCGAGTGCGGAGCGGTAACGCGGTTTTGTATTCGACGCGACGCAGCGCGACCGACGTGTGAATGTCCCGTACGCCATCCACCTTCGTGAGTTTGGTCATGACGAAGCGCTCGATTCCGGCGATGTCGGCCGCGACCACCCGCAGCATATAGTCGAAGGCGCCGGTCATCAGGTAACACTCCATCACCTCCTCGAAGTTGGCGATGGCGCGCTCGAATGCGGCGAGCCGTGTCTCATTCTTCTTCTCGATCGCCACGGACACGTAGGCATTGACGGGAAAGCCCGCCTTTTCCTGATCCAGCAGGGTCACGTATTGAGTGATGACGCCGGACTCTTCGAGCATCCGGATGCGCCGGTAAAACGGCGACAGTGAAAGACCCAGCGACTCCGCGAGGTCGGCTGCTTTCGTATGGGCATCGCGTTGCAGTGCGCGCAGGATGGCCACATCGCTACGGTCAAGCTTCATTGGCTAATTTCCCCTGAAATGGGTTGAAAACTGGCGCTGATTGCCAAATGTGAGATTTTTTGCGGCTCAGTTTGGCACGGATTTCCTCTATCGGCTACCTAAAATGGCTCGCATGCCACCCCTACAGGCAGAGGAGACAAACAATGAATATGCGAGCAGTGGAGCCGGGGCGCCAGATCGATATGGAGTACGGTCTCGAGGACCGCTACGTCAGAGAGAACGGCACAGTTTTCCTGACGGGCACCCAGGCGCTTGTGCGAATTCTGATTGAACAGGCCCGTAGCGATCGCGCTGCCGGTATCCATACAGGCGGACTGGTGTCGGGCTATCGCGGCTCGCCGCTGGGTGGCTTCGATCAGGAACTGTGGCGTCAGAAGAAACTGCTTGCGGAGCACGCGATTCGCTTCGAGCCCGGCCTGAATGAAGACCTGGGCGCCACCATGCTGTGGGGCGCGCAACAGGTCGATGCATTTCCAGGCAAACGTGTCGAAGGCGTTTTTTCGATGTGGTACGGCAAGGGCCCCGGCGTCGATCGAACCGGAGATGTTTTCCGTAACGCGAACATGGCGGGCACGTCGAGGCAGGGTGGTGTGCTCGCCGTCGCGGGTGATGACCACGCGGCACAATCATCGATGTTCCCGCACCAGACCGACCACGTTTTCGAAGGCGCGATGATGCCGATCCTCTTTCCGGCGTCGGTTGAGGAATACATCGATTTCGGCCTGGCGGGTTACGCGATGTCGCGCTTTTCGGGCCTGTGGGTCGCATTCAAGGCGATCACTGAAACCGTCGAAAGCGGACGTTCGATGACGGTGCAGGCGCAGAGCGCCAACTGGGCGCCCCGCTTCCGCCTGCCCGTCGACATCCACGTGCCGGACGTGCGCGGTTTCAATTACGACCCGAATCTTCGCTGGCCCGCCGAACGCAGCGAACTGGAACGGCGCGTCCTCGATGAGCGTCTGCCCGCCGCACTCGCTTTTATGCGTGCCAACCCGGTCGATCGCACGTTGGTTCGGCCGCATGGCGCGCGAGTCGGTATCGTCACCGTGGGCAAAGCGCATGGTGACGTACTGGCGGCGTTCGAGGCGCTGGGGCTGTCGCCGAAGGAGCTTGAGCGGCTGGGCATTGGCGTCTACAAGATCGGGATGATCTGGCCGCTCGAGGCCGAGGGTGTGCGCGCATTTGCACGCGGCATGCAGGCGCTTGTCGTGGTCGAAGAGAAGCGCTCTTTCGTCGAGCGTCAGATCAAGGAGGCACTGTTCAATCTGCGGGCGGACGAACGTCCCGCCGTGTTCGGCAAGGATCTGGGCGAAACAGGACCGCTGCTGCCCGCAGCGATGGAATTAGCGCCGGAACAGGTTGCGGGCGCACTGAAACTTTTCTTTGCCCATACCGGAGTTGAACTCACGACACCCGCTGCGCTCGTGGCGCCGGTCCACCGCGGCGGGTCGCGTGTCATTCCGCTCGCAGCCAGCAAGGATGCGCAACCGCTGAATCGCAAGCCGTTTTTCTGTGCGGGTTGTCCGCACAATACCTCGACCAGATTGCCCGACGGCTCTTACGCTGCCGCCGGCATTGGCTGTCACATCATGGCTCTGAGCGAAGCGGGTGATACGGCGACGTTCTGTCAGATGGGCGGGGAAGGCGTGCAATGGATCGGTATGTCCACGTTCATGGACATACCGCACATGTTCGTCAACCTGGGCGACGGCACGTATCAGCACTCGGGCAGCCTCGCGATTCGTCAGTCCGTTGCGGCGAAATCCAACGTCACCTACAAGATTCTCTTTAACGACGCGGTTGCGATGACCGGCGGCCAGCCCACCGAAGGCGGTCTTACGGTCCAGCGCGTCGTGTCCCAGGTGATCGCCGAGGGTGTGGCCAAAGTGGTGGTCGTCTCCGACGAACCTGAAAAGCATGCCGGCCCGTTGAGCCTGCCGGCGAATGTCGAGATTCAACATCGGGACGATCTCGACGCACTCCAGCGCACGCTGCGTGAGGCCCAAGGTGTTTCGGTCATCGTGTACGACCAGACCTGTGCGGCCGAGAAGCGTCGTCGCCGCAAGCGCGGCAAGTTGATCGACCCGCCGCGGCGCGTGGTGATCAACCCGGCGGTGTGCGAAGGTTGCGGCGATTGCTCGGTGCAATCGAATTGCATTGCGATCGAACCGCTCGAGACTGAGCTGGGCCGTAAGCGCGCGGTCAATCAATCGAGTTGCAATAAGGACACGTCGTGTCTCAAAGGGTTCTGCCCCAGCTTCGTCACGGTGGAAGGACTGCAGCCTAAACAGCCGGATCAGAAGCGCATTGGCGCCATCGAAGCCGACTGGCGCGCGAAACTTCCCGCACCCGCGGCTGTGCCGGCGGATGTGGAGGCACACGCCAACATCGTCGTCACCGGTATCGGCGGCACGGGCGTCGTCACGATCGGTGCGATTCTCGCGATGGCCGGTCATCTGGAGGGCAAGGGTGCGTCGACGCTGGATTTCACGGGTCTTGCGCAGAAGAATGGCGCCGTCATCAGCCATGTACAGATTGCGGGCAGCCGCTCACAAATCGTGACGTCACGCATCGGCGCGCACGCCGCGAATGTTCTGCTCGGCTGCGACGCGGTGGTCGCGGCGTCAACGGGCGCGCTTTCGCGGGTCGCTTCGGGCGTCACGCGGGCAGTCGTGAATGAACGGATCACGCCGACGTCGGACTTTGTGCGCGATGGCGACCTGCCGGTCAGCAAAGCGATTCATCAGCGCGCGATCGAAGGGGCGATCGGTACGGGCTCAGCCGTGTTCTGGGATGGTTCCGGCGCAGCAGAGATCCTGTTCGGCGATGCGATTGCATCGAACATGATGATGGTGGGCTTCGCGTATCAACGGGGACTGATTCCGCTCTCGGAAGCGGCCATTGGGCGAGCTATCGAACTGAACGGTACGGCCGTGAAGATGAACGAGCGCGCTTTCTTCTGGGGGCGACTGCTGGCTCATGACGCGAATGTGATCGAGCAGGTCACCGGCACGGCTGCGGCAGCGTCCGGTGACTTCGACCTTGAGCATTTCGTCGTCGACCGCGTGCGCGATCTCGAGCTTTACCAGAACGCCGCCTATGGCCGTCGCTACATGGCGCTTGTCGATCGCGTCCGGCAAGCCGAGCAGCGCATCGCCCATGCTGCCGGTGATCTCACGGAAGCCGTGGCGCGTAACTATTTCAAGGTGCTCGCATACAAGGACGAGTATGAAGTCGCGCGACTTCATACCAACGGCAGTTTCTCTTCGTATCTGTCCAGCGCGTTCGATGGCGGCGGTAAAAAGATGTTCTACATGGCGCCTCCGCTGCTGACGCGTCGCGACCCTCGCACCGGGCGCAGGGACAAGATTGCGCTTCGCGCCGCATGGCTTGAGCCGCTGTTGCGTGTGATGAAGCACGGCAAGGCGTTGCGCGGAACCGCCTTCGATCCGTTTGGCCGTCAGAAAGATCGGATCATCGAGCGTGCATTGATCGATGAATTCGAGGAAGACGTCGAGCTCGCCCTTCAAGGACTCAACGCCCGGACGATCGAAACGGCGGTTGAGCTGTTACGTCTGCCGTCGTCGATTCGTGGCTTTGGCGTAGTCAAGGAGCGCAACTACGAAAGCTCCCGCCCGGTGCGCGAACAATATCGCGCGAGGCTCGCAGGCAAGTAAGGGGCGATGGCCTGTTGCCTGAGGACACGAAGGTCCGGTCGTCGATCTGGCTAAACAACCTGATCGGACCGGACCTTCGAAACATCGAATCCTGAACGACTGCGATACCCGGTTCCAAACGGTTCAGGAGCGCCGGGTCTTGAGTGACCAGGATTGCGTGGCTAACGGGTCCACGGCGCGCTGAGGCTGGTTTCGATGTCGTAGCGTTGCAGCGCCTGCCCATGCTTGACGCGATCAATGTTCGAGAGCGCGGCGAGCACAATGTGATACCGGTCGATTTCGAAGAAGCGTCGCAATGCGGGACGGGTATCGCTGCGGCCAAAGCCGTCAGTGCCGAGCGCGATGTAGGGTGCGTCGACATACGACGCAATCAGTTGCGCATAGGCGCGCACATAGTCGCTGGCGGCCACAACCGGCGCGTTGCCTTGAAGGCAGTGCGCGACGTGGCTCTTCGCCTCATGCACCACGCCAAACATGGCATTGCGTTCAACCTCGCGTGCGTTGCGTGCAAGCTCTGAGAAGCTCGTCACGCTCCAGAGTTCGGATGCGACGTCCCAGTCGTCAGCCAGCAGCTCCGCGGCGGCAATCACTTCGCGGAAGATTGCGCCCGAGCCGAGCAGGCGAACGGCCGGCACTGCGCCTTTTGCGCCGCGTGCCCCGTAGAGGCGCATTCCCCTGATGACATCGCCGTGGGCAGAGGCATCGACAGGCCTGTGCTTATAGTTCTCATTGGTTACCGTCAGGTAATAGAACTCGTCTTTCTGCTCTTCGAGCATGCTACGGCAGCCGTGATCGACGATGACGGCAGCTTCGCCGGAAAATGCGGGGTCGTACGCGCGACAATTCGGCACGGTCGAAGCGATCACGTGACTGGTGCCGTCCTGGTGTTGCAGGCCCTCGCCGGCGAGCGTGGTGCGCCCGGCTGTGGCGCCGATCAGGAAACCGCGTGCGCGCTGATCGGCGGCTGCCCAGATCAGGTCGCCTACGCGCTGGAAGCCGAACATGGAGTAATAGATATAGAACGGCAACATCGCGACGCCGTTCACGCTATACGAGGTGGCCGCCGCGACCCAGGACGAGATCGCACCCGCTTCGGTGATACCTTCCTCGAGTAGCTGGCCGTCTTTCGATTCCTTGTAGTACAGCATTGATCCCGCGTCTTCCGGCTCGTACAACTGCCCGAGCGGCGCATAGATGCCGACCTGGCGGAACAGATTCGCCATACCAAACGTGCGTGCTTCATCCGCGACGATGGGCACGATGCGCGGGCCCAACACCTTGTCTTTCAGAAGGTTGGTGAAGAGGCGGACCAGCGCGGTCGTCGTGGAAATCTCGCGATCGTCCGGCTCGAGCGCGAATTTTGCGTAGCTTTCTAACGGCGGCACCGCTACGGCGGGCGCATGCGTCGTGCGTTTTGGCAGATAGCCGCCCAATGCGTCGCGGCGTGCGTGCAGATAGCGTTGCTCGGGGCTGTTGTCGGCGGGCTTGTAGAAATCCATTGCTTCGACCGCGCAGTCGTCGAGCGGCAGCGCGAAGCGATCGCGAAATGCCTTGAGTGTGTCGACGTCGAGCTTCTTTTGTTGATGCGACGTGTTGCGCGACTCGCCGGCATGGCCCATTCCGAAGCCCTTTTTCGTCTTGGCGAGAATCACCGTCGGCCGTCCGCAATGCTTTGCTGCAGCGTCGAATGCTGCGTACAACTTTCTGAAGTCATGGCCGCCGCGCCGCAAGCTGTCGATTTCCGCCGGTGACATATGCGCGACCAACGCTTGCAACTCGGGGTCTTGATCGAAGAAATGCATACGGTTGTAAACGCCGTCGTTTGCGCCGAGCGTCTGATACTGACCGTCTACCGTGGCAGCAAAGCGGCGCAGCAAAGCGTGGTTGCGGTCACGCGAAAAAAGGGCATCCCAGTCCGAGCCCCACACGACCTTGACGACGTTCCAGCCTGCACCGCCAAAAAGCGACTCCAGCTCCTGGATGATCTGGCCGTTGCCGCGCACCGGACCGTCCAGCCGTTGCAGATTGCAATTGATGACGAACGTGAGATTGTCGAGCTTCTCGCGTGCGGCAAGCGAAAGCGCCGCGATCGATTCCGGCTCGTCCATCTCGCCATCGCCGAATATGCCCCATACGCGACGCTGGTTCGTGTCTGCGAGGCCGCGATGGTCGAGGTAGCGCAGAAAGCGCGCCTGGTAGATCGAGCTGATCGGCCCGATGCCCATCGACCCCGTGGGGAATTGCCAGAACTCGGGCATCAGCCACGGGTGTGGATAGGAGCACAGGCCGCCGCCGTCCACTTCCTGTCGGTAGCGCTCGAGGTGCGCTTCGTCGAGACGTCCTTCGAGAAACGCACGGGCATAGACGCCTGGCGCCGAATGCGGCTGAAAATAGACCAGATCGCCTTTCGATTCCGCGTTATCGGCCTTGAAGAAGTGATTGAAACCCACCTCGAAGATTTCAGCCGCCGACGCATAACTTGCAATGTGGCCGCCGAGCTCGCCGTAGGCCTTATTGGCTTTGGCGACCATGGCAAGCGCGTTCCAGCGGATGATCGACGTGATGCGTTCCTCCATCACGAGGTTGCCGGGATACGCCGGCTGGTCCTCGACAGCAATCGTGTTCTGATAAAGCGAGTAGGGAGGTGAAGAGGGCGATATGCCCAGATGATTTGCGTGTTCGGCGAGCCGTTGCAACAGGAAGGTGGCGCGATCGACGCCCGCGACGCGCGCGACACCTTCTAGCGCGTCGAGCCATTCGGCGGTTTCCTGCTGGTCGGTATCGGTATCTGATCGCCGCGCGGTGCCACTGTGCGACGGATCGACGGGTTCGGCTTTCATTCAGATAGCTCGCTATGCTTCACGTGTGAACTTCAGATTGCGCGTGCGCGTGGTGTCGATGCGAAAGTGCGCGACCTGCTTGCCCGAGCGCTGCACCGTCAACACGCCACAGATGACGGTCGACTGACCGGCAGGGTCGAATGTGAAAACACCGTTGCCGACCGGGTTGAGCCGGTAGTTGGCGCTGCCTGCTACGCCTTCCATCGTTAGGGTGAGTTCGTCATTGGCCATCGCGATCGTCGCACGCGCTGCGGCATCGCTACTGTGGTACGTGCCCTCCAGACCCGCCGACGCGTCGGAGAGAGACTGTGCCGTGTCGGGCAAGCGCTCCAGTATCTCCGCGTGACCGCAGTCCACCAACTCGACCGCGGTGACACGTCCTTCTGCCGCCGACGTGCGTGGTTTGATCAGAAGCGTGCCGCCCGCGCCGTCGTCGACCCGCAACCCGTCTGCCGTCTCGATCAGCGGCAACGGCATGTGTTTGACGTTGTGGAAGATTGCATTCACCTGGCCATCGTGATCGGCGATCACGCAATACGTTCCGGATTCGCGCGAGTGGTACTTGCCGAGCAAGCTCTCGTACCCGGCGGTCTGTGTTGGCGCAGCAGGTTTTGCACCCAGTATCGAATCACCGAGAACGATATCGACCACCTGCGTGGCCAATTCGACCGGATTGGCCGCGGCACCGTTGGTGAGAATGATCACATCCAGCGCGTGTTCCACCACGGTCAACATCTGGCAGGCGCCACCGAACACTCCGCCGGCATGGTGCAGAAACTCCACGTTGCGATGCGGTGTGCGCATCAGCCCCAAGGCATAGACACCTTCTGCTCCGCTTGAATAGCGCGGTTTTGTCAGCATCTCACGCCAGCTCGCTTCGCTGCCGAGCCGCTTGGAGCCGCGCAGATGCGCGAGCCAGAGCAGCATGTCGTCGACTGTCGAGACGATGCCGCCTTCGCCGAGCACCTCCCACGCGGGGAAGAGACCACGCATGAATCCGCCTTTTCCGTCCGGTACGTGCTGGGTTGCCATGCGCGGGCGGATTTGCATGTCGTCGGCGACCGACTCCGTGTCGACCATGCCCATCACGTTGAAGATGCGTTCTTTCAGGAAGGTCTCGAAGGACATCCCGCTGACACGCCCGATCACGAGCGACAGCAGGTGATACCCACCGTTGCAGTAGATCATCCTCTCCCCCGGCGGGAAATTGACGGCGCGCTGTCGCACTTGCGCGGCCAATGCGCCGCCGCGCGGCAGGGTCGCCACGCCTTGCGCGAGCAGGGTGAGATCGAGGTAGCAGCGGTATCCGCCCGTATGCGTCATCAATTGGCGCAAGGTCGGGTCGCCGGCCAGCAGCGGCAGTTCGGGCATATACGTGCGAATCCCGGCGTCGATATCGAGCTTGCCTTCTTCGGCCAGCAGCAGCGCGGCGAGGCAGGTGAAATGCTTGCTCGTCGAGCCGATGCGCAGACGTGTGGCTGCGGTGTTGATTACGCCATGTTCCAGGCTTGCCAGGCCGAAGCCGCGCCGGTAGAGGATTGCGCCCCGATGCGCCACGGCCACGACCAGGCCGGGCTGGTCGCCCTTGTTGAAACGCTCGAACAGGGCATCCAGCCGTTCGACGTTGTCTTGCGAGTCTTGCGTCATTAGCACTTATCCTTATGATTAGAACGGAACGTTCAGCGTCGCACCGATCGTGCGAGGCTGAATCACACTGACGAGGGCCGGGCCTCCCAGCGGCATGAGCGAAGTACCCGCCGCGATCAGGGCGCGGCGGTCGAACAGGTTGCGGATATAGAAAGCCAGGCTGAATTTCCTGAAGTCCACGCCTGCTTGCAGATCGGTGATCGCATAACCAGGCAGCGGATAGTCGGGGCGGCCGGAACTGGTGTCGAATCCGCTATGACGTGGGCCGACAAATCGTTGAGTGACACCCGCATACGACGGATACCCTTGTGTGGTGAACAGATAGGTGCCCGAAAGCGTGGCGGCGACCTTGGCCGAGTTTGGCAATGGTTCGCCGGCTGTCGTGCCGGCGCTGGCATTGCCCGTCGTCAAACGCGCGTCGATGAGCGACAGGTTCGCACTGAAATTCCAGTGCCGGTCGGGACGGAACGTGCCCGAGAACTCCAGACCCTTGATCCGTGCGTCGCCAGCGTTGACGACCTGATTCACACCGTCGACCGTACCGAGTTGCTGGATGTTCTTCCATTCGATGTCGTAGACGGACGCTTCCAGCGATAGCCGCTTGTCGAGCAGGTCGGCCTTGTAACCGGCCTCATAACTCCACAGTGTGTCGGGCGCGAACGTCGGGCTACCCGGCGCACGCATGCCGGTGAGCGGGTCGATCAGCAGTGCATTCGGGCCGCCCGGCCGGTATCCGCTGGCGACGCGGACATACGCATTGCTATTGGGCGTCAGCGCATAGCGCGCGGTGAACATGTAGGTTTTGCTGGTGTCCGATGACGGTGCCGAGACGGTCTGTGTTGGCCCGGCGAGCATGCCGGACGTCGTCTGCTCGTAGGTCTGGCTGTTGTGGGCGATCCGGACGCCGCCGGTCAGCGAAAGACGCGGCGTGAGGTGATAGGTGAGGTCGCCGTAGGCCGCGTACTCGTCGTACGTGCTGGGCGCTTCGATCTCCGACAGGTTCGGCCCGGCGGTGCCATCGGGCAAAGTCGTTAAGAACCCCTCGCTCAACGTGCTGCGCTCATGCGTATAGAAGAGTCCGGCCAGCCACTCCAGCCGCTGATTGCCCGGCGAGGTCAGGCGAAATTCCTGCGTGAATTTGTTCGTCGTGGCGACATCCTTGGCCACCACCGAACCCAGGTCCAGCCCCTGCGCTGCAAATAGCGGCCCATATACGCCGGTTAAGTCTTGCGGCGCGCTCGAGTTGACTCTTTGATACGACGTGATCGAGTTCAGGCGCGCCCAGCCGAGTTCGTATTCGATCCCGGCCGAATAGAGCTGGATGTTCTGATGAAACGGTTGCGGGGCGAACTGTTGCGTTGTCAGGTCACCCCAGACCGGTTGCCCGTTGGCGCCATATTCAACGTAGTTCGGATCGTTACGATTGATGTTCTGCGAGACCGCGGTCAACCGCACCGTCAAGTCTCGGGTGGGAGTCAGCAGCAACGACGCGCGGGCGCCGTAGGTGTCGCCACGATCGATGTGCGAATCCGCCTGGGGACCGACTGCGTCGACGTAGCCGCCATCGTGCTGCCCGAACACCGAGACGCGTAGCGCGGCAACGTCGGTTTTCAGCGGGATATTCAACGCGGCATTGGCCGTACCGCTCACGCCGCCATGCTCCGTTCCCGACACACCTGTGCCGACTTGCCCGGAAAACTGTTCCGAGTCGGGTTCGTTGGTGACGTATTTCAGCAGGCCGCCCATCGCGCCGGCACCATACAAGGTGCCCTGAGGACCACGCAGGATTTCGACGTGGTTGAGGTCGAGCAGGCTCATGTCGAGCGCGAACGTTGCACTTTGGGAGAACAAGGTGCTGCCGCCGAACGCGACGTCGTCGATATACATGCCGACCGTCGGCCCTGTCTGAACCCCTGTTGTCACGCCACGGATACTGACCTGACCGGACCCGCTGCCGCCACTCGCGTTCAGGTCGACACCCGGCTCCGAAGACAGGTAATCGGACATGGTCTTTGCCCCGCTCTTCTGCAGCTCGTCGGCCGAGAGTACATTGACCTGCATCGGCACTTCGCGCGCCGGCTCACGTCGGCGGGTCGCGGTAACTACAACGGTATTGAGCGTCGCGCTATTTTTTCCTTGCGCTTTCGACGTCTCGGCAACCGGTGCATTCGGCGCGGCGGCCGGCGTTGCGGCAGACGCAGCTTCTGGCGCGGCGATCTGCTGAGTCTGCATTGGCGTCGGCGCCTGCGCATGCACACCCAGCGATGCCAACCCGAACACCGGTCCGACGAATAGCGTTGCGTAACGCCCGCCGTGCCGCCGCGATAGCGCCGCCGAAACCGCCGCGTGCTTCGTTCTATTTTTCATCTTCACCTTTGTCTCCTCTTGACTTTGCAATCTACCGAAAGTGATGCCGTGTAGCGCAACTCAAGGTGAACGGTAAGTGCCGGTTATTTCTGTTTCATGAGGCCTTTGTATCGCGGTTGATACAAACCGTCGGCGGGAATCGAAGGCAGCCGGACACGCGGTGAACGGATGGCCGGCACCGAAATTTGTTTCGGGTTTGCAATAAAGGACACACAAAGACCCTACATTCGCGGGCGATAATTGAAGCCATCGCTTGCTGTCGGTCATGACCATGCACAAACCCCGCTTCGATTCGGCTTTTTATCGCCTGCTCTTCATGATGATCTCGATCGTCCTCGTGACGCAGGTCTGTGCTGGCCTGGTGCTCTTCAAGCTCTACAGCACGGCGCCGTTCAAACCGCCTCCCGGAATGAGCGCGCCGCTGCAGTGGGGCGCCGCTGTGATGATCCAGGTCATGCCGGCGCTGATCTCCTCCTGGATTGGGGCCCGCATGCTGGCGGCCCCCTTCCGGTCGCTAGCGTTGGGGGCCTCTGAGTTGTCGAGGAATATCGATGCGCCGCCTATCAAGGAAACCGGCCCTATCGAAGCGCGTCAGGCCGCCAGAGTGTTCAACACGATGCAGGCCTCACTGCGGCGGCAAATGAGTGAGCGCAACCGTTTTCTCGCCGCTGTGTCGCACGATTTGCGCACCCCTCTGACGCGTATGAAATTACGCCTTCGCTCCGCGCAGGATGTCGAATTGAGTGAGCGGCTCAGAGACGACATCGACGAAATGACGAAACTCCTGGAAGCAACGCTATCGTTTCTACGCAATGAAGAAGTCGTCGAGGCGTTCAGTCCGGTCGATATCAATGCGCTGGTGGACGCGATCGCGGAAGACGCGGCGGAACACGGCCAGCGGGTGACGATCGGCGGCGAAGTGGCGCCGCTCCCGGCTCAGCCGCTCGGCCTCAAGCGTTGCTTGACGAATCTGGTTGCCAACGCGATTCGATATGGCGAAGACGCGCACATCCGCTTGACGGATGCACCTTCGAATGTGCGTATCGAGATTGTCGATCACGGCCCCGGCATACCGGAGTCGCAACTCGAGCGGGCGCTGGAGCCGTTCTACCGCGTGGAGAGTTCTCGCAACAAGAACACAGGGGGAACGGGACTGGGCCTCGCCATCGCGAACGACGTCGTGAAGCGTCACGGCGGCGAGCTGGTGCTGCGCAACGGCGCGGAAGGCGGACTGGTGGCGCAGGTCACGCTGCCGCGTCGATAGAACGGGCGATCGGCCGGATCGTAGGCAAAGCTCTATTTCATGCTTGATACACAGTGCTCATAAAGCGGAAATAGCGCGTGCTTATAGTCGTTTCACGCCCTTCAATCACGCCTGGCAGACCTTCCCATGAAAATATATACGGCTCAGCTTTCGACCGAAACAAACACGTTCGCTCCTTGTCCGACCGGCTGGGGTGGCTTCGAAGAGAGCACCATCTTTCACGGCGACGCGAGTTTGCGCGAGCCCGACGGAATGGGTCATGTCCTGGCGGAAGTCCGGCGCTTCGCCGAGCAGGACGGTCACGAAATCGTAGAGGGGCTGTGTGCCGAAGCGCAGCCCTCCGGGCGCACGATTCGCGCGGTCTACGAGTCTCTGCGCAACGAAATTCTCGACGGGGTACGAGCCGCCTTGCCGTTGGATGCCGTGATTCTGCTGCTGCACGGGGCGATGGTGGCAGAGGGCTACGACGATTGTGAAGGCGATCTGCTCGCCGGCATTCGCGCGATTGTCGGACCCAACGTGCCCATCTCGGTCACGCTCGACCCGCACTGTCATTTCACACAATTGATGAAGGCGTCGGCCGACATCCTGATCGCGTACAAGGAATACCCGCATATCGACGCAGTAGATCGGGCGCGCGAGGCTTATCAATTGGCGCTCGATATGGCTGCCGGGCGCATCCGTCCGGCAATCGGCGTGTTCGACTGCCGGATGGTCGGCGCATGGCATACCACGAGCGAGCCAATGGCGGGATTTGTCCGGCGCATGCACTCGCTCGAAGGAAGCAACGGCGTGCTGTCGGTGTCGCTCGGCCACGGATTCCCGTGGGGCGACGTGCCCGAGGCCGGTGCGAAAGTCTGGGTGGTGACGGACAACGATCTCCCCAAGGCTGAGGCCCTGGCGGCACAACTGGCGCGCGAGTTTTGGGAACTGCGCGAACTCACCCGCCCGGCATGGCTCGATATCGATACCGGCCTGAACCGCGCGCTCGCGGTTGACGGTGGCCCGGTCGTACTGGCGGACATCGCGGACAATCCTGGCGGCGGTGCGCCATGTGACAGCACGTTCATTTTGCGTCGCGTGGTCGAGCGACAGATTGCCAATGTCGCGATCGGATGCTTTTGGGATCTCGGCGCCGTTCAAATTTGCAAGGACGCTGGCGTGGGGGCGACGCTGGATTTGCGTATCGGCGGCAAATGCGGTGTGTACTCAGGGGACCCCGTGGATTTGCGCGTCACGGTACGCAGTGTGGTCGAGCGGCACACGCAAAGCATCATGGGTCTCGAGCAACCGCTTGGCCGGGCAGTATGGGTCGAAGCGGACAACGGGCTCGACATCGTGCTGATATCGGTTCGCACCCAGGTTTTGGGTGTAGACGCGTTCACCGGCCTCGGTATCGACTTCGCCGCGAAGAAGCTGGTGATCGTGAAATCGACGCAGCATTTTCAGGCCGATTTTGCGCCGCGCTCGAAAGCCGTCTTCCATATCGCGGCGCCAGGTGCACTCACTACAGCTTTCGCCGAACTGGACTATCGGCATCGCGACCTGAACTATTGGCCGCGCGTGTCGAACCCTTTTGCCCCGGCCATGTGAGCACTCTGCGGCGCACGGTACGCGCGCCGCAGAGTGTCAGGTGTCAGGCGTCGATCCGCACCGGCGTGAAGGCGAGATGCCGCGTGCGCGGCGTATCGACACGGAAACTCGTGACGTGTGCGCCCGCTGCGTCGCGCGTTAATGTAACGATCCCGGTCATGATATCCATCGGGTCGACCGGCGTCAGTCCGAAGACGTCGCTCGCCAGTGGTGTCAGGTGATAGTCGCAGCTGCCCACCGCACCGTGCATACGAAGTACGAGTGCTTCACCGTCGAGGCCGATTGTTGCACGCGCGTTCGCGTCGTGGCTTTCGAACGTGCCGCACATTCCTTCGATCAGGCACGGCGTCATCGCGGGCGCTTCGCCGAGTCGTGTGAACATCTCGGCGTGGCCACAATGAACGATACGCATGCACGATAGATCGTGCGGCGCAACCGGCGATCCCCAGCGCAACGCGAGGGGTCCGTCGGCGCTTGCTTCGATCTCCACGTCGTTCAGGTCATCTGCACTGTCGTGGAGCGTCATCGACGGTTTGGGGCAAAGCAGTCCCGTCAATACCAACGCGCCGTCGCGATCTTCTAATGCATACACTGCGCCGCCGCTTGACGACCGGTAGCTGCCGAGGCGCGCCGCATGATCAGCGGCGCGTGCCGCGGCCGGTGGCCCGTCGCCGCTCAACTCGCACGCGAGCACGACGTCGACGACACGCTTCGCAAGTTCAAACGGTGCATCGACTGCGCCGTTGCTGAGCAGGACCACCTCGAGTCCGTGTTCCGCCGACAGCAGCATCTGACAGGTTCCGCCGACGACGCCGCCGGAATGGTGTATCAGCGCGACGCCTCGATAGACGCTCTGTTTGAGACCGAGCGAATATTGACTGCGCTGGCCGCTGGAGAACAACGGCAATGCCAGCATCTGGGCCCAGGTATCGGCGCTGCCAACGACCTTCACGGGGCTGTGCAAGTGCGCGGTCCAGCGCAGCATGTCGTCGATTGTCGAGACGATGGAGCCTTCACCCAGCAAGTCCCACGACGGAAAGATGCCGCGCCGGAATCCGCGCCGGCCATCGGGCACATGCATCGTTGCAATGCCGCGTCCGATCGTCATGTCGTTGGGCGCGCACGCCGTGTCGCGCATGTGCATGGGCTTGAAGATATGCGTTGCCAGAAACGCATCGAACGGCATTCCGCTCGCGCGCTCGATGGCGAGCGACAGCAGGTGATAGCCGCCGTTCGAATACATCATGCGTTCGCCCGGCGGAAAGTTCTCTTCGCGCTGACGTTGCTGCGATGCCAGCAGCGCGCCACGCGGCGAGATCGCCAGACCCTGTGTCAGCAAGGCCAGATCGAGTGCGCAGCGCTGCCCACCGCGATGCGACATCAATTGCCGCAACGTCGGTGCGCCCGCGGCCGGCGATAAGTCCGGCAGGTACGTCCCGATAGGTGCGTCGGCGTCGAGAGCGCCGTTCTCGCCCAGGAGAAGCACAGCGAGGCAAGCGAACTGCTTGCTGACGGAGCCGATGCGCATGCGTGTGGCCGGCGTGTTGGCGATACCGTGTTCGAGGCTGGCCATGCCGAAGCCGCGCCGATACAGCACTCGCCCTCGATGTACGATGCCGGCTACCACCCCAGGTGAGTCGGCGCGTTGGTAAGTAGCGAATAGCGCGTCGAGCCGCGTTGTCGTGACGGATACATTGGGTGCCATGTCGATATCTCAGTGCGAGGAAACGGTGACGCCCGTGTGGCCCCAGGTCTGGGGCGAACAATGCAGCAGGCCGTCGATGTAGGTGACGCCTGGTTCGCGATCACGCGCGAGGAAAATCGGTCCGTCGAGATCGACGTGGTCGCACAATTGTCCGAGTAGAAAGGCGGGCGCGATCGCTAACGAGGTGCCCGCCATGCAACCGACCATCACCGACAAACCGGCCTCGCGCACGCGCGCGGCAAGATCGAGCGCGCGCGTCAGGCCACCGCATTTATCGAGTTTGAGATTGACGACGTCGTAGCGACGCGCGACGGCAGCCAGGTTGTCGAGATCCTGAAACGATTCGTCGGCCGCAAGCGGAATCGGGCAGGCGATGCTATCGAGGCAGGCATCCGCACCGATCGCGAACGGCTGCTCGAGCATGTCGACATCTAGCCGTTGCAGCACTGGGATCATCGCGTCGAAGTGCGCACGCGACCAACCCTGATTCGCGTCGACAGCGAGCGACACTTCCGGGCGTATGTCACGAATTGCCGCGAGGCGCGCGGCGTCGGTAGCGGCGCCGTCCAGCTTGATCTTCAGCGCCCGGGCATGGGTCAACGCCCGGGCGGCCTCCGCCATCGCCTGCGGCGTGTCCACGCCGATCGTCATCGTGGTCAGCAATGCACGCGGAACCGGCAGGCCCGCCACGCGCCAGGCTGGCACGGCTTGCCGTTGTGACTCGAGTGCCCACAAGGCGGCATCGACCGCGTTGCGCGCACCGCCGGGCGGCAGCACACCGAGGAGTTGCGCGCGCGTGATGCCGGCTTCGATCAGCGCTCGCACGCTCTCGATTTGCGCGGCGATCGATTCAGGTGTTTCGCCGAGGTAGAAGACACCGGATGCTTCGCCATTGCCGGCAACGTGTCCATCGTCGAGGGTCACACTGACGACGCGAGCGGCATCGATAACGTGGCCGGTGATGTGGAACGGCACGGCCAATGGCCACCGTTCGATACGCAGTGAGAGAGAGAGTATGCAGGGGGACATGGAAAAGAAAGCGCGAGAGGGAGGGACGTCATGCATAGCGTTCGATTGCCGCGCGTACACCGCGGCCGGCGGCGCGCATCAGAATGCACGCGGCGAAGAAGCCAAACGCGGCCACACCGACAATCGACCACAGCAGACCTTGGTTGAGCGCGTGCAGGCGGTCCGACATGAAGCCGATAAACACAGGGCTGCCGGATTGCACGACGATCGACGTGAGCGCGCCGATAGCCGCGACGCGCGAGCGCAAATGCGCAGGGCAGATGTTTTGCATGATGGTGGGAAACAACACCATGCCTGCGACCATGCAGGCGAGCTGCACGCCGAACAGCGCATAGACCGGCGTGAGCGAGCCAACCGCCAGATAGAGGAACGACAGAGCGCCTGCCACCAGCGCGCCGCATTCGCAGACACGCAGGGGCGCAAGCACGCCGAAGCGTGCCCGCATGCGGCCGGCAACGAGCCCGCTGAGCACGCAACCGGCAATAGCGCCGGCCATTGCCGCCACGCCCATGCCGCCGCCCGCTTCGGCCGGCGTAGCGCCGAAAGTTCGCACCGCCACGACCGGCATCCACGTCGCCACGCCGCCGAACGCCAGGTTGACCAGTCCGATTGCACCGAAGAACCTGAGCATCATGGTGGCTTCGCGCCGGAAGTAGACCGGTGCGGACGGCAGCGGTGTGGAAGAGCGCCCGCGAGACGCGGACGGGTCCGTGTCTCGGCGCCCTCCGGGACGGATGAGCAGAATCAGCACGACCAGCACGGGGGCGGGCAACGCAACCGCAAAGAACACCAGCCGCCATGGTGCGAGATTGGCGAATCCGGCTGGCAACGCGCTGTGCACCGCCGCGATGCCGTGCATCAGCGCACCGCCAAGCGCCATTCCCGCACCCGCGCCCAACAGATTGGCGAGGGCAAAGATCGCATTGGCGAGCACGCGTTGACGCGCCGGGAAGAGATCGGGAATCAGGCCGTAGATGACCGGCACCAGCCCCGCTTCGCCGATTCCCAGGCCGACGGTGGCGATGAACAACTGCCAGAAGTGGGTGGTCATGCCGCAGATTGCCGTGGCGGCGCTCCAGACGAGTACGCACGCCGCCAGCACCACGCGGCGATCCACGCGATCGGCGACCCAACCGATCGGCAGGGAAGCCACGCCTGCGAAGAGGGCGATGCCGGCACCTTGCATCAGGCCGATTTGCGTGTCGGTCAGCCCGAAATCGTGGCGGATGGGTTCCGTCAGCAAGATCAGCATCTGACGGTCGACGAACGCGAAGAACGCCACGATCACGAGAATCGCCAGACCGAACCACGCAAGCGGTCCGGCACGTGAATCCGATGGTGGGCTTTGACCCGCTACGGGGGCGGGCAAGTCGAGGTTGGAATCGAACATGGGTGCTTTGTGATGAGAGAACGGTTACTGCATGAACTGCTCGTTACCGACGAGCCCGATGTGAGTCGCGCCGAGCCGCTGCGCAGACGCCATGACCATTGCGACGGCGCGGTAAGGCGCGGCCTTGTCGGGCCGTAAATGCAGTTCCGTCGGCGCGGGGTTGGCCGCTACGTCGCGCAATCGCGTTTCCAGTTGCTCGCGCGAACTCAGCGTCTCGCCATTCCATGCAATGGCGCCGTCGGCTGAGATATCGATCTGCACCACGGGTGGTGTTTGCGGCTGCGACGGCGGCGCGCCGGTCGGCATGTCGAGCTTGACCGCGTTGGTCTGAATTGGAATGGTGAGGATCAGCATGATCAGCAGCACAAGCATCACGTCGATTAACGGCGTGGTGTTGATCTCGACCATCACTTCGGCGTCGTCTGCGTCGCCGGTGGGCATCGTCATCGCCATCTCGGTTCTCCTTGTCGGTATGGATGGGTCACTGGCGCGGCGGCGGTTCGGTGATGAAGTCGACCTTGACGATGCCAGCCCGCTGGCAGGCGAACACCACCCGGCCGATGGCGGCGTAGCGTGCGTCGAGATCGCCGCGAATGTGAACTTCAGGCTGCGGCGATTGCACCGCGACCGCCTTGAGCTTCTCGACGAGCGTTGCCGCATCGGGCACGCGCCGTTCGTCCCAGAACACGTCGCCCTCTTTTGTGACGGCGAGAATCACGTTCTGCGGCGTCGTCTGCAGCGGCTGCACGGCTTCCTTGGGCAGTGAAACCGGCACGGTATGCGATACCACCGGAATCGTGATGAGGAAGATGATCAACAGCACCAGCATCACGTCGACCAGCGGCGTCGTGTTGATGGACGCCATGACCTCGTTGTGATCGTCGCCGTCACGGGTTCCCACGCTCATGGCCATGGCTCACCCCACGCGTGAGAGAGCGGCGGCCCTGGTCGCGGCGGCGGCCCCGGCCGTGGTCTTGCCGGTCAGGATGACGATGTGCAATTCGGTCGAAAATCCACGCACGCGCTCCATCACGGCCTTGTTGCGACGTACGAGCCAGTTGTAGCCGAGGACGGCGGGCACGGCGACGGCAAGACCAATCGCGGTCATGATCAGCGCTTCGCCGACCGGCCCGGCGACCTTATCGATGGATGCCTGACCCGCGATGCCGATGGCCGTCAGTGCGTGATAAATGCCCCACACCGTGCCGAACAGGCCGATGAACGGCGCGGTCGAGCCGACGGTGCCGAGAAACGCGAGACCGTCCTGCAGGCGGCTCGAGACTGCATTGGTCGCGCGTTCGATGGCGGCCGCGACCCAGTTGTTGAGGTCGACCTGTTCGAGCAGCGCACCTTCGTGATGGTCGTAGGCAGCGAGGCCTCGCTCGGCAATGAAGCGGAACGGACTGCCGGCGTCCAGTTGGCGAGTGCCTTCGCTGAGACTGGCCGCTTTCCAGAAACCCTTCTCCGCCGCTTTCGCGCGGCGCAGTACACGCGCCTGTTCGAGCAGCTTCGCAACGATGATGTACCAGCTGCCCATGGACATGATGACCAGAATGAGCAATGTGCCTCGCGCGATGACATCGCCGCCCTTCCAGAGCGCATCGAGGCCGTAGGGATTGGCCACCGTATCGGTGGCGGCATGGGCGGCGCTGGCCGCGAGCAACAGAGCCGTCAGTAAAACGGCCGTGCGGGTACGGTTGATCATGAACGTCTCCTGAAATGCGTTGGCAAATATAAAAAGGAACGGCTGTCGTAGGCAGCCTCAATCGAGCTTGAAAGAGAAGGGCACCTGCACGCGGACTTCCTCGCCCTGCGCGACGCAGTGGAACTGCCGCACGGCGTTTTCGGCGGCCCGGTCGAGAACGGGCGCGGCCGATTGGGTCACGCTGAGGTCCTTGACGTTGCCGTCGGTGCCGACGGTGAACATCACGACGACATCGCCAGTCAGGTTGTCCTTGAGCGCTTCACGCGGATAGCGAATGGCCGCGCGTACCTGCGTCGAGTTCGGACACACGACGCCGACGCTCTTCGACACCGGCGCCGCGGGCGCAGGGGGCGTTGGCGGCGCAATGGGCGCGGATGGCGCAGGCGCGGTCGACTGCGTGGTGATCGCGTTCGGCGATGGGGGCGCCGCGACCTGCACTTCGGGGGGCGGCACGAACGGCGGCGGTGGCGCGACGTGTTTCGGCGGTGGTGGCGCGAGCCGCTTCGGCGGCGGTGGAGGGGGGGGCGGTGGCTTGATCTCTTCAATGATGCGTGTCTCGATCGGCTGACGAATCACGTCCACGACTTTCGTCGCGAGACCGGAGAGCAATGCGTAAACGATCACGGCGTGTAATCCGACGACGAAGGCGATGCCGCCAATGCGCCTGGCGGGCGGCTTGGGTTGTGCGTAGTTCATGTCCCGCGTGTCTCCTGCCTCGATATGACTTGGGAGCCACGTTAAAACCCGGGCATTTCTGGTTCATCTCGGCTTTGTATCTGCGTTGACACAAACGCTTTCTGATTTGGAAATGGTGTGGCACGACGCGCAAAGCCAGACTGGACGGTCCAGATGGACGATGCGAAGAGGCGTGACTTCGGGAAAATCCGGAGCGGGTTATCCATGATGCGGACGCTCGCCACGCGCGGTGGCTTCTCCGGACGGCCCTGTGGGGCAAGGCGCGGGTCGATTATTTCAAGCTCGCAACAATTCGTGCAAAAAGCACTTATATTGAGAGGCAATAATGAGCGTGAGGGACACACCTCACCGTCGCAACATCGGAGAAAAGACGCCGTGAACAAAGCGATCCGTATTCTCGTCGTCGACGACGACTCGCAGATTCGCAGCCTGCTGTGCGACTGCCTTGCAGACTTCGGCATGACCACCGCGCAAGCTGCCACAGGCGCGGAAATGCATCTCGCACTCGGGGAAGGGGGCTTCGATCTCGTGGTGCTCGATCTGATGCTGCCGGACGACGACGGCCTCAATCTGTGCCGCGAGATTCGTGCGACTTCGGAGATTCCACTGATCATCCTGACCGCGCGCGGCGAGATGACCGACCGGATTGTCGGGCTGGAATTAGGTGCCGACGACTATGTCGTCAAGCCATTTGAACCGCGTGAGCTGGTCGCCCGCATTCAGACGATCCTGCGCCGCGTGCGTGCGCAAACGCAGGGCCGAACGAGAGCTCAGGAAGAAAGCCGGTTCGCCGGATGGCGGCTTCATCAGACCGGCCGCCACCTGATTGCCACCGACAACACCGTCATTCCCCTGTCGAACGCGGAATTCCGTTTGCTCAACGCGTTCCTTGCCGCACCGGGGCGTGTGCTGAGCCGCGAATACCTGATGGATACCGCTCGCGGCAAGTCGATCGACGCGTTCGACCGCAGCATCGACGTCCAGATCTCACGCTTGCGTCAGAAGTTGCGCGAGGACATCAAGGAGCCGCGGCTGATTCGCACGATTCGCGGAGAAGGCTACATGCTCGATGTCAATCATCGTTAGGCGCTCGCGCCACGCTTTGCCGTGACTGCATGTGCGCACGCTTCGGCGCTCGATCCGTCAGTCTTCCCCGTGTTTACCGGGTCGAGTTCATTGCGCGGTTTGGTTCTGGAAGCGTTCGACCCTGAACGGCCGCGTGTCCACGAGCGTTTCCTCATGGGTCATCATCTCCGCGATCAACCGGCCCGTGATCGGGCCTAGCGTGAGCCCGTGGTGTGCATGGCCAAACGCGAACCATAAGTCTTTGTGATGTCTCGCGGGACCGATGATCGGCATCATGTCGGGCGTGCAGGGGCGCCGTCCCATCCACGCTTCGTTGTCGAGACGCTCACCCAAAGGAAACAGGGTGCGTGCAATCGGCTCGACCGCGGCGAGTTGCGTGGGCGTTTTGGGCGCATCGCAGTGCGCGATTTCTGCCCCGGTGGTCAAGCGGATACCTCTCGCCATGGGAGCGATCAGATAGCCTTTCTCAACGTCCAGAACCGGATGATTTAGCCGGGCCGCTGCCTGGGGCGCATAGTGCATGTGGTACCCGCGTTTGACGGCAAGCGGCAAGCGGTAGCCGAGTCGTGAACTCATGCGATCCGACCACGGCCCCAACGCGACGACCGCCGATGACGCCACAATCGTTCCGGCTTCCGTATCGACAGTCCAGCCTTCGCTAAACGAGTCCGCATCGCCGATGAAAAACCGTCCGCCCAGCGCTTCGAAATACTTCGCGTAGGCGGTGACGAGCGCGTTGGGATCGCTTACGGAATCGGACGCCGTATAGCGTAATCCGCCTGCCAGGGCCTTGTCGAGATCGGGCTCCTGCTGTTGCAGGCGGCCGGCGTCGAGCGATTCGAACTCGACGCCATATTCCCGCTGCCACTGTTCAGCGAGCCGGTTTTCCGCGTCCCGTACTGCTTCGGTGCGAAACACCTTTATCCAGCCGGTGTGGCGCAGCAATGTACTCACGCCGGCGTCGGCGGCCAGCGCGCGGTGCTCGTCCACGCAATGCCCGATCAGCGTCGAGTACGACTTCGCGATGGCGGCATGCTTCGCCGGATGAGAGTTGCGCCAGTATTGCCACAGGAACGGCGCCGTCTTGAGCATGGCGTCCGCATGATAACGAACGTGCGGCGACTGGTTGCGCGCATAGCGGAGCAAGGTGCCGAGGTGGCGTGGAAACGCGTAGGGATAGACACCTTCGCGCTGGATCAACCCGGCGTTACCGAACGAAGTTTCGTTGCCGGGCTGCTTGCGGTCGATCAGGGCGACCTGGCGGCCGCGCTTCTGAAGATGTACGGCAACGGACACGCCGACAATGCCCGCGCCGAGCACAATGGTATCGAATTTCGTGCTGCTCATGATCTCACCTGTGGCTGGCTACGCCAACAGCGCTGTTACTGCGACTTCGACATCGCAACCCGGCTTCATCAGCAAGGCTTGCACGCATGCGCGGGTGGGCGCGTGACCTGTCGGCACCCAGGCATCCCACACGGCGTTGAACTCGGCGAAGTGGCTAGGATCGCTCAGCCAGATATTCGCGGACAGGAGGCGCGTGCGGTCGACGCCGGCCAATTCGAGCAACGTGTCGATGCGGGCCAGTACTTCGCTGGTCTGTTCGGTCACGGATGCGTTTGCCGTGTCGGGCACCTGGCCGGCCAGATGAACAACCCCGTTAGCGATTACCACCTGGCTCATGCGCGCATTCGTTTGCAGACGTTTGATTTCGTTCGACATGGTTTTAGACCGTTGAAATGCCGGCGCCGGTCGGGCCGGACTCGTTGAAAGAAACAGCTAAGCGACGTGAGTTATCATATACGAGAAAAATAGAAATTCTCATATCCGATAAAAATTTCTCTGCTGGAAGTGAATGAGATGGTCAAAGCTGTTCTGGAAGAATCGGGCGTGGATACGCATGAAGCACCACCCGCGCTCGACCACAAGCTGGTCGGTGGCCATTTGCGGCAGGCGCGCAAGGCACGCGGACTGACGCTGGCGGAATTGTCGGAGCGCTCAGGAATTGCGGTGTCGACGATCTCCAAGGCCGAGCGCGGCGATATCGCGCTGACCTACGACAAGTTTGCGGCGCTCGCGCACTCGCTGGAACTGGAGTTCGACGCGATCTTCGGGCGGCGTCGCAAACCAGCGGGCGGTCCGATGAAGCCGTCGTTTACCGCTGCCGGCAAGCAACATATCTACGACACGCCGAACTATGAGTACGGCATGCTCGCGAACAACCTGACCGGCAAGCAGATGGTGCCGATGCGCGCGCGCATCCACGCCCGCGCCGTGTCGGACTTTCCCGAGTACATCCGGCACTCGGGCGAAGAGTTCGTCTTTCTGTTGGGCGGCAAGCTGGAATTGCGCTTCGAAAGCGGCAAGGCGTTCAAATTGATGCCCGGTGACAGTCTGTACTTCGACAGTTCGGTCGGGCATGTCTATGTGAGCCTCAGCAAGGAGGATGCAGAGGTGCTGGTGTGCTGTGTCGATACCGATGAAAATCGGCCGAGTGGCGCAATCTAAATGACGAGGCGAAGTCAGGGTCGGGTGTCTACGGGGCCGCGGCATTCCTTATCGACGTCAATGGAAAGGTGGGTATCGCTGCGGCGATAGCGCCGCGAGATGCGCTGACGTCGACACTGAAGGATCGCCCGCGCGAGATTCTGGCTCACTACACGGTTCCGAAATGGCTGAAAGCATTTCCATGTCACGGACCTGGTGCGACAGCGCGGACTGGTTTAGATGGGCGCGCTCTGCTGCGGCCACGAACGTCCTGATACGCTGACGGCTTGAGCATCGCACCGAAATGAAACTGCTGCCGCCCCTTTCGTATTTCCGCTTCTCGACGGCTTATTCTGCGCAACTATAGGGTGGACATCAATATCGGTTTCTATGATTTCGAAAAGCGTTGCGAACAACGCGTCGTGATCAACGTTGAACGGTTCGCCACGCTTGCCCTGTCCACGTCGTCCGACGACAAACTGCGCGAAGTGGTCGACTATGACTTCATGCGATCGGCTATTGCTCGATGTCTCGCGCAAGGATGCATCCACTTGCAGGAAACCCTGTGTGACGATCTCGTCAAAGCGACGCTTGCACATCTGGAGGTGATTGCCGTGCGGGTTTCGACTGAGAAGCCAGATACCCATACGGATTGCGAGAGTGTGGGTGTTGAGGTATGCCGTATCAAGAGGATGGAAGCTTTGCTTGTCGAGCCTAGCGAGACTCGCCTAGGCGTCCTTCGGTGCCTACCTACAGGATAGTTTGCGGCACGGCTCCGCTACGCACAATTGCAGATCTGAGCAATTGTTGAGGACGAGGAGAGGGGCGGTAGCGGTGGTAGAGCATTGAGCCGAGAACATAGATTGAGGTTGATTTGTGCTGTCCCGAAATGCCTACACCGTGCCTACATGGGCTACACAATAGAAAAAGGGCTTGCACGCTGACGCGTGCAAGCCCTTGAATCTTTTGGTAGGCCGTACGGGATTCGAACCTGTGACCAACGGATTAAAAGAACGCTAGGCGAAAATAAGGGACATGTCAGATGAAGGAAATACAGGTCTGAACGGTTCCGACATCGACGGGCCCTTCGTTTCCTGATGAAAAGTGCGTGTCCATAAAACTCCTGGACATCGTGGACAAACCAGCGACGCCGACTGTTGTTGATCGGGCGCAGATGCGCCGAATGGATACGTCGGAACCGGGTAAAGACCGGACACACGACGGGCGGCACGATCGTTTGCCGAACGAAATCCACCCGAATTCCGCTTTTCAATTGACGAAGCCGGTCAGCTTTTCGACAGGTCCGACCCAGATAGCGCCCGGACGCTGTCATGCGATGACTATACGACAGCTTCTTCGTCTCGATCTGCGTCGCATACTTCGGACAGACATATAGTAGATTTTTTCGGCTTGTCACGTAGCCGCTTCTGGAAATTGGGGGGATATGCGGGCACATCTTCAGGTAGTAGGTCTAGCGTGACGCAGTAGTAGCTTTTGCCGTTGCTATCCTTGGACACAACCCCCTTCTCTTTCATGGCTTTGCCGAACTGCGAGTTCGAAAGCGCTTGGTACCCGTTAGTTTCGCAGAACTTTTTGTATTGGCTATAGACCTCATGCTTCAAGGCCTTATCGGTCACGCTTGGAACCAACGATGCGGTCATGAACATCGCAACAGGATCCGATTCGAATCGGTACTGGTTGCACAGCGTTTCGCTGGAAGGTACTGGGGTGAAGGCTCCCGTCTGACGTAAGCGTAGCAGGCCCTCGGTTGCCCACGCAAGGATGCCGGGTGTTTCAGCCCGCAGCTTCTCAGGCAACGTACGGTCCATTTCCTCGGGCGCAAAGGTCCGGTTGAACTGCAAGACGATCAGTCGGCGAAAGAACCCGTGCGAAATGTCTTTGAGCGGCGGCAGATCGTTCATGGCAGAGACGAGTCGGGCATAGGGCCGGAACGTGATGGCAGTGAGCCCCTTTCTGTTCGCGGTGATGCTGTCGCCCGATACAACCGCCTTGATGAAGGCATCGTTGAGCCGTTTTCCAGCTTCTACTTCGCTGGAGAAGTTAGCCAGTTTGCCGTGCAGACCGCATCGAAGAAATTCAGTACTGATCTCGTTGAGCGCCATCGACGTGCAGTTCGCTTCGCCGAGTACGTTCGCCATGACATCCAGAACAACGTTTTTGCCGTTCGCGCCGGAGCCGACCATCCAGAGCATCTTCTGGTAAATGGCGGAGGGCATCAACAGATAGCCGAGCCATTCCTGCAGGAAGCGGACCTTCGCGTCACGATCTGTATCGTGCGCGAAAACCTCGTCCAGTACCTGCATCCAGCGAGGACATTCGCTACTAGGGTCGAAATCGACGGCAAGCTGGTTCCGGTGAAAATGATTTGGCGCATGTGGTTCTAGCGTACCCGTATTTAGATCGAGCACGCCGTTGCGGACATTGACCGTCATCGGCGTCGCCTCAGGAAACTCGGCCACCGCTGCTCGCACCTTTAACGCCCGCAGCAGGCCATCCAGTTGTGCGGCAGACGTGAGAACGCCATCGACCTCGGGCAGTTCGGAAAGCCGTTTCGCGAGAACGTTCGGCTCGGCACATTGCCAGTATCCGTCGCCGTATTCGAACAGTTCCTGAGCAACGGACTGGATATGACCGTCAAAATGGCCTTCGATGATGTCATCCGCGAGCTTGAACAGGTTTAACTGTTTTTCTTCACGATCGGTTTTGGAGCCCTTACGCTGGGTCCGTTTTGGCGGTGCGGGTGGTAAAGTCGCTGGATCGAGAAAATCCGAATCGGGGTACGTGCAGACGAAGTGATCGTCCAGCGTTCCCGGCGGATTCGACGGCGTATGGTAAATCTGGTTCACGGCAGACGAACAGATGTCGCACTCGACGCCGAGATGATGTACTACCCTTAACGCTTGCTCCCTGTAGCTTTCAGGCGAGATTGCTGTCGCTAGTGGAAAGATCAAACGCAAACGCGGCGCTTTCGGCGTGTGGCTATACGTCGTGTAGCAGATCGATTTGTACTGGCCAACTTTTTCAAGTAAGCCAGCCAACGCATCTGGATCAAGCTCGTCAATGTCGATGATGATTCCGCCGGTTTCCACGATGTTTATCGTTTTTCTCTCTCGCTTATCACGATAGAGATTCAAATTGAATGACGCGCCATCCTTCTCCTGGCGCTCTTCGCGATTGTGTTTGTCCGCAAAGTAAGAAAAGATTTCCTCTAGCGACAGATACCCCGTTTGGAAGCCTTGTGTTTGCTGATATCCAGTGAAGAACGAGAACGGGTAGCGTCCTTCGTCTGTGTCGTCTTCGCCCTCATCCGTCAGTGCGTCTTCCAGTTTTGAATCTGTATTTAGCTCGGGTTCTGTCTGTAGTTCGGATTCTGCTGTTGGCATGATGTGATGATCCTTTGGTTTTTAAAAAACATAAAGTTGCTGAAAAAATGCCCCGGAAGAGGGGCAGGGAAATGGCATTAGCCAAGCATCTGGCCAATGGCTTCGACACCTGCACGCAGGTTGCCCTGCGACAGATGCGCGTAACGCTCGGTGGTACTTGATTGAGCATGGCCCAAAAGCTTCTGTACGGTGTACAGGGGTGTGCCGTCCGCGATCAGCAGGGACGCAAATGAATGCCGTGTGTCGTGAATGCGGAACGGCTTGGTGATACCTGCTGCGGCCAGTAAGCGCCGAAGTGTTTTCTTCGGGTCACAGAGCGGCTTCGTCGGGTCTCGGCCCGGGAATACATACGGAGAATTGATCGCGCTGGCCTGGAGATGATGAAGTACCTGCTGCGCCGCATCGCTGAGTACAACCTGACGGGGCTTTCGGGCTTTGGTATTCGGAAGCAGCCAGATCCCGGCGTCCAGATCGACGTTGACCCAGCGTGCCGACAGGGCTTCCTGACGGCGTACACCCGTCAGTAACATGATCTTCAATGCCGCACAGGCGATCGGGTTCGAATCGCTCGCCATGGCATCGACAAGGCGCTTGGCTTCGTCTTTGGAGAGAAACGTCTCACGACAGTTCTCTTCCCTGAAGAGCTTGATTCCATGCGCCGCGTTGGCAGTCAGGTAGCCCCACTCCACGGCCAGCCCCAGCATCCGCTTGATGAGTGCGAGATGCCGATTGGCGTATGCCGGACTATGCGACTGCTTGACCTGCCCGTGGTAAGTGGAAATCTCCTGTTTGGTCACGGCCGATAGCTTCCGATCTCCAAACACCTTGTAGATGTGAAGGTGAAGCTTGGCGATATCGTCTTTGGCTGACTTCTTGTGGACCTGTGCGTGAGGGATATAGACGTCGTCAGCGTACTGACGGAATGTCAACTCCTCACGTCTGGCCCGCTTTTCGTCGGCCGGATTGATTCCCCGATCCACGTCTGCACGATGCTGGTAAGCGGTTGATCGTGCTTCGTCCAGATCAATCGCCGGGTATTCGCCGATCCGCACGGCCCGTTTTCGGCCTTCGAATGTATAGCGAAAGAACCAGATCTTTCTACTGGAAGGGTACACCTCGAGCTTCAGGCCAATAGTGGTCGAATCTGAGAACTCGGTTGATTTTCCGGGGCCATCGTGGACGAGCGCAGATACGATGCGTTTGGTAAACGCGAGTTTTTTAGACATTGTTATAGGAGTCCTATATACATTATACGTTGATTGAACCTCTCGTAAGGTCCGATCCGGTATCTGGATGGATTAGAGGATAGTGACGATTACCATATGGGAAGAGCTACCACGAAACCGGTAATCGCCGCCGTCTGACCGGTGCGCCCTACAGGTTCAATCTGCGTACGAATTGTTAAAGAGCGGTCACAGGAACTGACGAAGAACTACCCGTCGTCCTGTGACCTCCGCCATTGCGGGATTTCTGTTGTGTTCAACGCGGTTTGCTGCATCGACGGGACGGATTCTACGTACACAGTAAAAATATTCAAGCCCCGGTTTTTTGCGCAATATCTCCGGTATATAGGTGGCTTTTTTAAAATTAAATCGCATTACTTATCAAGTTTTTCCGGTGGAACTCCACCGGAACCTGCCTGTTTGACCAGCCTCCCGATTCTGAAAAACGTGGGTCTCAAAACGCCTTCAAGTGCCAGAATTAGTTACAACTTGTTACAAATGCGGCGGGATGGGAATTGGTGGACTGCTGGCGGGAAGTGCTGCTGCGCTGCTGTCCGGGTAAATTCCGGTCGGCACGTGCCCGGTGGCGAGTTTTGTGCGTCCACTCCCTCCACTCCCCGCATTGCGACGCGCTATCTATGCGGCTGGCGGCCGCAAGTCGAACCAGCGACAGGTGAGCAGTAGCGCCTGACGCTCTGCTTCGATTCGAGGCACACCATCGCCTTCTTCGATGATGGCTGCCCGCTCCTCGAAAAACTCACGCTGGTTGCTGTCTAACGATGCGACTACCTTGCGTTCCCCATCCGTCAATGTTTGCTGTGAAGTCATGCGTACCTCCAATGTTAGTAAGAACCCAGAAAGCGGGGCTAACGCATGTAATCCCGGATGCGGGCGAACGAGCGGGCGCACCGCTGTTCGTACTCGTCCAGGTCGCTACGATTGCCGATGAGGTAGTTGCGGTAGCGGGCGGCTGTTGTTTCGTCCTGCGCCTGAAACTCGAATAGCGCTAAGTCCCTGAACCGGATTACGCCCCAGGCGTCAACATGCTCGGGAAGGTCGTGCTCTTCTGAGGCCAGCAGAAGGAGGAGGAGAGTGGCGATGGATTCAGTAAGCCCGGTCCAGCCATCGGGCGTCTCTGTGTCCGCACTGGCGATAAAGCGTTGCCTTGTCACGGAATAGCCCATCATGAAAACTGGGCTTCCGGTGTGCAACATGCACCAGCCTGTGCGCAGCAATGCCAGACAGGCGGCAATGTTGTCGGGCCATATTTCGTACTCGGCGCAGTAGTCCCTAAGTAGTGCGGCAAGAGGAATATTGCTGTCCGCGTGAGGCTGAGCGGACATGAGCGCGTCCCGGAACATGGGCGAGAAAGCGTCGGCGCTGCTGATGCGCGGTAGCAGGTGCCGATTCACGCTGTTTTCGATCACTTTGAGGCCTTGATGCATGCTTGCCTCCATTCATCGACTGCCACCGCTTCGAGGTGCTTTTCGCCCTTTTTCGGGCTTTGTATGTTCCGTATGTTCCGGACGATCGTTCGATGCGTTTTCGGATTGCGCGCCATCGTCTGACCCGATCGGAGCCTCAACGGCGGGTATCGGTGTGCCGTCGAGTTTCAGGGCGGTTGCTTCCCATTCGTTCCAGTCACCGGTTACAACGTGCTGAAAATCGGTACCCGGCGCGGCGGCGAGCAATTCCTCGGCACGCAGGATGGCCGCAAGAAACCCGGCGTTGTTACTGGAGCGGCCAATGAAAGCTGGCGCGAACACCTTCGACGGGATGGCCCTGTCGGGACTAAAGCCGGAGACGCATTCCTTCGCCCGGGTAAACGGCACTATTTCTTTAGAGAAATAGCCGCCTCCCTCGTTGCAGGCGATCCTGATGTAAAGGCTTTCGTGAGCCGAATCGCAGAGCAGGACATACTGGATGCTGCCTGTCGATCGTGTGCCGACCTTACGGGCACTGGCGCTACGTAAGAGAAGCAGGTTCGATTCGGACGGTTGGGTCATGGCAATTTCCTATGCAGATGGAATGGCAAAAAGGTGACCCTGATGGCCGCTTGGGCCATCAGGGATATAAGGGAGAGAGAGGCGTTCGACCGGGGATCGACGCGCTGTGCTGCGTGGAGAAGCGGGATTAACGGGGATTAACGCTGGTAACTGAAAAAGACCCCAAAGCTCAGTTCCTTGGGAAATACGGCACGCCGAACAGTGTTGGCGATGGGACCGCTGTCGATGTTGATGATGCGTCCGTTCGAGGAACGGGAGCGCGAACGTGAACGTTGGGGTCTGCTGCGATTGCCTGAGATGTGGATCATGAGAATCCTTCGATTGAGGAAATTACGCCTAACCATGGCAGGTTAGGGGGCGGCTCACGGTAAGCCTCAAAAGAAGAATGTCTGCCTGAAATGCCGTTTGTTACGGTCGGCGCTTGAACAACTGTGTCGATTTCGGCGCGGTACCCGAATGTGATACGTAGACCTTGACGGCCTGTGAGGCGAGAGTGGTCGCTGACCTTGCGATCTGGCGACCCATACTGCGGGCGTCGGCGGGGGTAAGCGGTAGGGATGTGCAGAACTCGAACCGGTCCGCAAGGACCGTAATACGTCCGGCGAGGAAGCTGACATAGCGAAATGCTCTCAGTATTTCTGCCTGATGGTTCTGAAGGTCAATCTGGGATCGGGCGCGTGAATCGACTAGGTGATAGCGATGGAGGTACATGGGATATCCTGACTAAATAAACAATAACGGGGGAGGCGCGATGCTCTGCATGAGTCGAGCCTGTCTATAGTTATGTTTAATAATCGGATACACGAAACAGCAAAATATACGCGTCCCAGCCGAGGCATTCTCTGCATGGCGCGCCGTGCGTAGTCGATGCCTCTAATGACGTGTCGTGTCTATGTGGGCTTACTGGTGATGGCGGTGGAGTTCAGGCGTTCTTCTGTGAGCGCGGAAAAGTAAAGATCGCCAATTGCACTTGCCCAGGCGTTCACCCAGCGCGTAGCAAGAGTCTTCTCGATTTCCGAGTTGGCGAGCATCAGACGATCGGTCGCGACACGCATACGTACTAAGGCGTATCGCTTCCGAGTGCATTTCCAGCATCGACACGTAATGTCTTTATGCATCGCTGACAAGAGAAGAAGGCGGATGATGACAATGTATAACCTGTCTCAAGCATCACGAGACGGCACGAAGTATCCGGTGACCGTGCCAGCATACGCCTTCCCGATTAGTGAAGTGTTATACGCGGTGCCGGTAAAGGGTTTGTCCCGCCGACGGTAATCGTTTATTGCGGTGCGCCACTTCAGTATTCCCTACTTGTCGGCCATCATGCGCTGCCGGTTGCGGGTTCTTGAGCGGTAGAGATTGGTTCGTCTCGGACCATAGCCAATGTAGTCGCTATCCGGCTTCTCGGCGTTAATGTTGCGGATGATCTTTACGGCGTTTGCGATCGGATCGCCTGTCGATGGCGCTGTAACGTGTTCGGGAATGTCTGTCCGTACCGGCTTTGCTGCTGTTTTCACTTCTGCTATCGGGTGCGAGTGAGCCGCAGACGAGGCGGATGGTTGGTCCGGTTCTCCCGTAGTTTTGCCAATGATTGCGTTGAGAAGATTCTTTAGGTAGCTCATGTAGTGATCCTAATTTAAAGAGATAAATAGCTACTTTTTTACCCTGACATGTGCCGGTATCCATTCACCTGATTTATCGGGGGATGTTCCGGCCAAAGCTTCGGCCATGGTACTGGATATCCGTAGTTCGACAGACACATTGCCTGTGCTTTCGTATAGCGTAGGGTCATGCAAGATCTGCGACGAAATGGCGTCGTCGTACTCGTAAGACTGGGCGGTAGCGGATATCGATTCGATCGTCGCCATGGACAACGCCTTGAGGCGTGCCCCGTGTACGCCGACGACAAACCACGTGCCGACATGATTGACCAGCTTGTAGGGCGAAAAGCCCTGAAAAGCGGTATTTGCGTGGCGTACGTCTACGATGAAGCGCTTTTCTATAGCCCGTTCCAGAGCCGCGAAAAAGGGCCGCTTTTGTGCCATATCTTCGAAGCGTATGCCTTGAATGGCGTAGGCCCGCTTCAAGGTCCCGTCGTGCAGTCGCCGGAACAGACTCATGCCGCCGACTGGAAAGAGCCCCGCGATGCCAGCCTGCTCCACGAAGAATTCAAGATCGCGACTCGTCAGGATATTGAGGTGACGTGCGTCGATCCGGTAGCCGCCATCGTGTGTTGGCTCAGGGTGAAGGAACCCCAGCGTGCCCTTGATGTCTCGCCTGATTGTCTTCGTACTGACGTGGAAGAGCAGCGCCAGTTCGGCGACGTTGACCTGGCCTGACGTAATGAAGCTTTTGAGTATCGTCTCGATACGACTGCCCGGTCTGATCCGGTCGGGATGGGCGCGACGCATGGGTTATCGACGGTAGCGGGGTTTAAGGTCGGTTTTCTGGCGCAAGTGAGCCACATACACCACGCAGGGCAGCGTGACGCGCCATGCTGGTCCCGCTATGTCCCACGCGGTCAGGATACAGGTCAGGATGCGACCGATCGAATCAGAGAAGAGGGCGAGCGCTCTGGCGAGCGGTGTCCTCGCGGAAGCGCTGACGTGCGTCCCCAGCACATGCCGGGTGACCGCCTGCGTCACGATGAGCGTTAGCTGGTAAGAGGCAAAATTGCCCATGCTAAATGCAGCCTGTATGGCTACCATCGGCGTCACGCCCGGAGGTAGCCGATCCGCGTCAATGCCAGCAGAAACGAGAACGCTTTGACGATCTCCGAGGGACAAGGGCTCGTAGGCCTGGAGGAAGAGTTTGCGAACGATGGCCTGTTCGATTCTGTCCACGGGTGAATGGACAGGAAGCGGTACGCCGACCCGGTTAGCGACATCGCGAGCCACTTCGATGTACTTCACCCCCTTTCCCCCACGAAGAGCATTCGCGAAGGAGTTGCCGCCCGAGCGCTGGATTTCGGCGGCAACGTCGTGCGCCGATAGCGGGCTCTCTTCGCGTGCCACGTCCTGCCCGTCTGTGATGTACAGATTCAGGTCGATGTCGCTGCTTCTATTCAGCAGTTGGACCAGTATCGCCAGGTCGGCCTTGTCTGCGGTGGACAGAAGAGGGAGCAGGCCGGTATCGGGCGTAATCAGGGGTATGCGGGCATTCATCGTCTGTTGTGGAGGTGAAGGCGACACCGATCTTAGGCACCGCGCTGGACGCCCGTTGTCCATCTTCAAAGCCGGCAATTAAATTTCGTAAGAGTTTTGGAGAAACTCCGCTCATGTTCTTAACCCCCGTGAATGCGGGGTTTCGGGTCTAAAAATCATATGGGCATTAGGTCGCTGCAGAAGAAGGAATCGGCATTGTGGACATGGCGTGTCCACAGCGATCTCGTAATTGCCGAATGGGACTTTTTCGCACCCCCTCCCCTCACTTTTGTCAGCCTTCGGAGCAGATCGGGAGTGGGGGAGTGGAGGGAGGGTAGGTCGTTTTGTGCGAGAACTCGCGTAGCACGGACTAGCGCCGCGCGGTGCATGCCGTTTGGAGCCGAGGTACAAGGCAGCGCAACTGAAAACGCCTAAGATACACGCCGACGATACCTTACCTGATCGGCTGTGAAGGGAGCAGGGCGCAAGGTATCCTCCCCGCATCTGTTTAAACGTCGTCAATTACTCAAATTGGAGCCCATGTTGAAGACTACACTGCGCAGGGCAGTCGAGGGAGGGGTGGGGCAAAATCGACGTCAATTCGACGGGGCTATTAGTGTTGCGCTTTCCGATTGACTACCAGGGGCAAGCTAGTAGGTCAAAGCCTCAAACCCTTGCCAATGGTATGCATTCGCGTTGGTGTTTTCGAATTGTTGGGCGTATGCCCCACTCAGCTAGCGCGTATGAAATCTGGTCGGGTGTGTTCGCTGGACTGAGCAATGTGGGACGGGGTAACATTGGTGCAATATCAATAACTGACAGACCAATGGCCCTTCACGATCAAGTAGCGCGGATGCGCGCAGAGAGACTGCAAACAGCACCGCAAGCGGTTCCTTCCTCTTTTCAAGGAGTTACAAAGGAGAAGGTCCGGCAAGTATTAACCCGTCTGCATCTTGGAACGAATGTCGATCTGGTTGACGGGGTGTACGCGCTTCTGGACGATCAGACAAACAGTTGGTTTTCCAATGTCCCGCCGGCGACTCGCTTTTCCCATGGCGCGACAACTGCCCATCTAGCCTGCCATATTGGCATTTTGCAGCGCGGTGGTGGAAAGCTTGATCGAGAAGGGCGAGATTACTGGATCAAACCGCTCCGAGAACTCGGAGGCATTGAGCCAGTGTTGTTGCATGAACAACGTTTCATATTTGGGCATGTAAAAGCCAAGTCGCCGAATTCTTCGTACCGCCTATCGGAAGAGTTTAAAGCGATTTTGCGAGCGCCCGATGGTCAATGGGAAGGGCTGTTAAGCGCATGGACAAGTCTGGATGCAGCCAGAGTCCGAAGAGAGTTTCAGGCTTCGATGGTCGAGGCATCTCGTCTCCTTGTAGATCGCGGTCACAGCGAACTCATTCAGGCCAGCATCTCGTATTATGCTGCGCGCTTCCTGCCGGGATACAACGTGATCTATGTTGACGATGGTGATGGCGACCGCATCACCGAAGAAGATCGGGCGAATTTCGCACGTGCGGGTGTCCACTTGCTACTCGGGGATGCAATGCCGGATGTCCTTTTGCACAACCCCGAGTTGGATTGGCTTTGGGTAATCGAGGCTGTTACAAGTGATGGCGAGGTTGACATGCACAAGATGACGCAACTGATCGGCATGGCCAATCGGTGCGGTAAGGCCGGAATCGGTTTCACGACCACTTATCGCACATGGCGTGAAGCTGGTGCTCGGCAGGCGGCTCACGGAAACGTGGCCGTTGACAGTTACATTTGGATCCAGGAAGACCCGGCGAGGCATCTCCTCGTCGAGTCATTCCCGACAGGGCTATAGCAGGGGTTCGATGAGTCGGTCGATCTCTTCTTGCGAGGGGATCCGTTCGCCGAAACTTGCGCCGAGCTTCTGGAGTGCTTTGATCGTCGGATAGTGTAGGTTGCGCAAGTCAGTGGCGTTGACTTGCGTATGACCGCTGAATTGCCGGAAGTATTGGTCTACGGCGGTCGAGTTAAGGAAAATCACTAGCCCTTTTGCAAGATCTTCAGGAAGGCCCGCGCCAGCAAAGTGCATATAGTTCAGTTTGTTTTCGAAGCCAATGTGACTAGCGTTCAGCCTGTTCGGATCAAAAAGCGCGGCGACGACACGTCGCTTTTCTTCCTTCGATGAAAACCTTTTTACAAGGGCATAGTAGCCTGACGGCACAGTCAAATTGCGAGTTTCAGCGTTGTATGCGAGGGCGTTGGGTTTTTTGCTACCTTCGACTGGCCAGCATATGACGCCATCCTTCAAATGCATCGGGTAAAGCAGCGGTACCGTGCCGTCGCTAGGATCTGATCGCAAATTTTCGGCGGTTCGGAAGTCAACAACTCGACCGGTTGACACCGTTACTCCGAGTGCCTTCAGAGTGTTAGGGAGCATTCGGACGCGGATTGCGAGCGCTTCATCTTCAGTTGTAACAGGTAGCCGGAAGAACTTGTGCGGGTCCTCGGGAAGCACCATTTCGTTAAATGCGAGATCGCGTGACGGTGTGCGATCTCTATCAGGGTCATCGCCAAACGAGACCTGCACGGCTTCTTGGCTCGATGCAGAAACAGATAGTTGGAAGATGATGTTTTCCTGCAGGACGGAATCGTCCTTGAACGCTTTGCTTCGCGAATCGAACAGGTGGACTTTGCGTACCGACGTTTCCGCCAGCAGGAGCCGACGAAACGGCTCAAAATATGCTCCATTGCAGAAGCTACGAGGAGTGATGGCGACTAGTTGCCCCTCCGGCTCAATTTGCTTGATTGCGACGGCCACGAAAGCTGCATACAGATTCGTCGTCTCGATTCGCATTGAGCGAAGTGCGCTGCGTGCCGCTGATCCAGCGTTGATTTTCAAGTAGGGTGGATTCAGGATCGAGCAGTTGAATTGAGCGTCCTTAAATCCATGCACTTGTTCGGCGGAATGCTGGATAAAATCAACGTTGAGTATTTCGTACTGGAATAAAATTCCGGCTTGGACACACTCTTCCGCACACGCTTCGAGTGTCTTTTCCAGGCGGGCTGTCAACGTTTCGTCGACTTCTACCGCCGTTATTCTGATGCTCCGAGTACGGGGGCTAGTCTTGCATGCATGGCGCACGAAAGCGGCTGACAGAGCGCCTAAGCCCGCTCCTGCGTCGAGAAGCCGGACTTCCGAAGGAAGCTCATCAAACATTCCGGCCATGAAGGATGCGATCCGGGCTGGAGTCATGAATTGACCGAGCTCGCTCCGCAGGGACGTCGCAGCACCTTCGATGATGTCCATTCGTTGCCGATCCGCTGCGTCGAGGCCCGCAGTAGGTGAGGTAGGAATTTCTAGTAGGGTCATCGAAAAAATCTCTAGCTAAGTCTATTTGCGACGTTTGCGACGCGCTGGCGAAGACGCGTGGTGCTCGCTTTACTCTGCGCTGCGCGACAGCGCGCCGCTTCCGAAGTGTGCCTATATTAAAGTACGCAGCAGTCTTTGCTCGCATCAAAATGAGGGGCGAGGCGGCGCAACTTTTGCTAACTGGGCTGCTTCGTAGTTTGGCAGGGGGAGGAGGGGGAGCGGATCTTTCACCTGGAAATGACCCGGAGAAAAGAAAAAGGCCGGTCAGCTTTCGCTAACCGGCCTTCATGTCTTTGGTAGGCCGTACGGGATTCGAACCTGTGACCAACGGATTAAAAGTCCGCTGCTCTACCAGCTGAGCTAACGACCCAAAAGAGAAGCGAGATTATAGCGATAGCCTCGGCGGGATGTCAACCCATAGCGACCCATCGAGCTACCACTACTTCATATAGTGAAAAGCCCGGGTATCGCTACCCGGGCTTTTCAGCGAGAGGCGCGCGTGACTATGACGTCGGGCACTGCGCGTTACTGCCTGCAACTGCGTGCTACTCAATACTCAACCATCAGAACTACTTGATCTGCGACAGCTTGCTCTGAGCCGACTGCGCGACGTCCGAGCCACTGTATTGCGCCACGATCTGCTCGAGCGTCTTCTTGGCCGCAGCCTTCTGACCTTGCTCGAGCTGATTGTTCGCAATCGCCATCAGTGAATCGGGCGCACGCGGATGCTGCGGGTAGTTCTTCACCACACCTTGCCAGGTCGCCGTTGAGCCCTTGTAGTCGCGCAGTGCATACAGCGCGTTGCCGAGCCAGTACTGCGCGGTCGGCTGGTAAGGACTGTTCGGAAACTTGGAGATGAAAGTGCGGAACGACGCGGCCGCATTCTTGAAATCGCCACTGCGGAACTGCTGCGAAGCCGCGTTGAACGAATCGGTTTCACCGGGCTGAACCTCACCCTGGACGCCGTCCACTGTCTGTTGCTGCGGCTCGAATTTCTTCAGCCGCGTGTCCAGATCGGTGTAGTAGTCCTTCTGCTGTTTTTGCAGCGTGGTGAGCTGGTTGCCCATGTCCTCGTTCTGTCCACGCAGCGTAGCGACCTGCTGGTTGAGCTGGTCGAGACGGTTGGACTGATCGAGGATCGTACGCTGTGCGGCCGACAACTGGCTCGACAGGCTATCGGTCTTCGAACGCAGATCCAGGATGGCCTGGCGGGCCTGATCGTCGTCGAAGATGCCCGCATGCGCGGGCACCGTCACGAAGGCGGTGCCTGCGACACAGGCCGCTGCGGCAAACCGCAGCCAGGAGAAACGATGCGTCATTCGGCTCATCACCCGTTACTTACTGTTGGTACACGAGGTCGGCGCGGCGGTTTTGTGCCCACGACGATTCGTCATGACCGTCAGCTTGCGGCTTTTCCTTGCCCAGGCTCACGGCTTCCATTTGCGAGTCTGCCACGCCCATCAGCGACAGCGAGCGACGCACAGCTTCAGCACGCTTCTGGCCGAGTGCCAGGTTGTACTCGCTGGTGCCGCGTTCGTCGGTGTTACCCTGGATCAGGACGTGACGTTGCGGGTGGCTCTTCAGGTATTGCGCGTGTTGTTGCAGCAGCGACTGGTAGTCGTCTTTGACCGAGTAGCTGTCGAAGTCGAAGTAAATGCTGCGCTTGGCCAGCGGGCTGTTCGGATCGTTCAGCGGATCGACGTTGACCTGTGCGACATCGGTCGGGTTCGGTTGCGTCGAGACTGCACCACCCTTGTTAGCGTTTTCGTCGAGCTTGACGCCCGAGTGGCATGCTGCCAGTGCGCCGAGCATCAATACGGCAAAGGCGAAACGAAGTTTGGTCATCATTTGGTTACTCTCCTTGTGTTATTGCATCAACGTTATTGCATAAACGGGCCCCAGGATGGCTCGCGTACGCTGCCACCCTGAACGGACAGGACCTGCCGAGTGCGACCGTCGGTCGATACTGCGGCCAACACGCCACGGCCGTTCACCTGTGTGGCGTAAAGAATGTACTGACCGTTCGCCGCGAAGCTCGGCGATTCGTCATGTGTCGTGTCCGTCAGGCCTGTGGCGGTATTGCCTTGCAGGTCCTGGATATAAAGCTTGAACCCGCCGCCGACGCGCGAGATATAAGCGAGCTGTTTGCCGTCCGGGCTGACGCGCGGGCTGGTGTTGTAGCTGCCCGTGAACGTGACGCGTTGCGCGGCGCCGGCGTTTTCGCCTTGAGCCGACATCTTGTAGATTTGCGGCTGGCCGCCGCGGTCGCTCGTGAAATAGATCGACTGGCCGTCGGGCGAGTAGGCCGGTTCGGTGTCGATCGAGCTGCCTTGCGTGAGACGGCGCAGGCCGCTGCCATCTGCATTGACAGCGAAAATCTGCGTATTGCCGGTGCGCGAGAGCGCGACGGCCAGCGTGCGGCCGTCCGGCGACCACGCCGGCGCACTGTTGTTGCCCTTCTGATCCGAGATGACTACACGGCGGCCCGTAGGCAGGTCGTGAATGTAGACGATCGGCTTCTTCTTTTCGAACGACACATAAGCGACCTTGGTGCCGTCAGGCGACCAGGCCGGCGAGATGATCGGCTCGGGGCTCGACAGCGCGATGTGCGCGTCCTGGCCGTCCGAATCGGAAATCTGCAACTGGTAACGGCCACCGGTCTTGATCACGTACGACAGACGCGTAGCGAACACACCGCGGCCACCCATCAGCTTGGCGTAAATGTAGTCGGCAACTTTATGCGCGCTCATGCGCAACCCGCTTTCCGGGCTCACGAGTACGAGGCCGCCGAGGCTTTCGCCCTTGACCGTGTCGTACAGTTTGAAACGCACTTCGTACTGACCGTTCGGCAGACGGTTCACGCTGCCTGAGACGAACGCGTTGGCGCCCTTGGCCTTCCAGCTGCCGAGGTCGACGGAATCGGTTTCGGCGACAGGCGTGGCGCCCGCGTCGATGTTCGTGAACTTGCCGCTGCGTTGCAGATCCTGACGCACGATCGTGCTGACCTGTTGCGGCGAGTTCGCTTCATTGGCGAAATTCGCCGTTGCGATCGGAAACTGGGTTGACCCGACGCCCGTCACGAGGACGTTGAGTTGTGCGTTGGCGGCACCGCCGACGGCGATCAGGCACGACGCTACCAGTGTCCGCAGGCCTAGCTTGGTCATCAAACTCATGCTGTATGGTTTCCCCAAAAACGGTTTTACTAACACTTCACGACAGCAGACAGACCCGGAAAGCACTAATTCGTTCCCGAGTGGCGCCACGCTGGGCGAGGCGCCAGGTCTGCTGTCAACTGACTGTCATGCTGCTGAAATCAACCTGCCGGCTTCAAGGTAATCAGGAAGCTCGTCGGCGTCTTGCCGTTGATATCCTGAGGCATCGGGTCGGTACGCTGGACGGCGCGCAAAGCAGCGTCGTCCCACGCCGAGTTTCCGCTGCCGCGCTGGATCGTTGCGTCGAGCAGGGTGCCGGTCGGCGAGCAACGCACGGAAACAACGGTTTCCAGACCGGCCGTTTCACCCCCCCACGAAATGTGCGGGCGCACTGCACGGCGGACCTTGTCCGAGTAACCCGGCGATGTCGCCGTGCCACCCGAGCCGGTGCCCGTGCCGCTCTTGCCAAGCCCATCGGTCGAGCCTGTTCCGCCGGCCGAACCTTGCATCATCTGCGCGAGACGCGCGCGGCGTTCCGAATCCACCTTCTTGGCTTGGGCCGTAGCGTCGGCTTGAGCTTTGGCCTTCGCCGCTTTCTGCGCATCGGCCTTCTTCTGCGCCGCTTCAGCATCGGCTTGCTTCTGCTGTTCCTGCTGCTGTTCTTTCAGCTGTTGCTTTTGCTGATCGGCCAGTTGCTGTTGCTTGAGCTTGTCGGCCTGCTGCTGTTGCTGCTGCTTCTGTTTGGCTGCCGTAGCCTTTTGTGCGGCGAGTTGCGCAGCCTGGTCGGCCGCCAGTTGCTGCTGACGTTTCGCCTCGGCTTCTTGCTGGGCCTGCAACTTTTGCTGACGCAACAGCTCAGCCAGTTGCGCCTGACGAGCCGCTTCCTGTTGCTGGCGTTTCTTTTCCTGCAACGCGATGTCGGCCTGTTCGTCCGGCAGCGGCGGGGCAGGGGCGACCGGCACGGGCGGCGGTGGCGGAACCGGACGCGGAATGGCCGTATCCGGCACCTCGGTCCACAACTCGGCTTCCGCGCCTTCCGGCGTACTGTTTTGCCACTGAATGCCGTGATACAGGAAGAACCCGAGCAACGCGTGCATCACCAGCGCGAACACAAAGGCTCGCCAGGTGCCGCGTTCGCGCGGTGGCTGGAGCGGGTAGTCGGGATTCTTGCGGATCATTGCGATTTGACGAGCAATCCAACGCGTTTGACGCCTTCGCCTTTCAGCTCGGACATCACGTTCATTACAACTTCGTACTTCACGGTTTTGTCGGCGGCGATCACGACCGGCTGATCGGGATGCGCTTGCGCACGATCGGCGATGAAGCCTTTCAGATCAGCCTTCGTCATGTCTTCCTGCTGCTGCGCGCCGGAATCGTCCTTGTATTTGACGCTCATGTTGCCGTCCGCGCGGATGTTCACGATCACGGGCGGCGTTTGCTGTTGCGGCGCGGCGCCGCCGACAGTGGGCAGATTGACGATCGACGGAGCGACCAGCGGCGCGGTCACCATGAAGATCACGAGCAGCACGAGCATCACGTCGATATACGGCACGACGTTGATGTCGGCCATGGCGCGGCGCTGACGGCTGCCGCGCATGCTGGAGGAACGAGAGCCTGCCATCGTGGACTCCTTACTGTGCCTGGCGCTGCAGAATGTTCGAGAACTCTTCGATGAAGGTCTCGAAGCGGATCGCCAGACGATCGATGTCGTGCGCGTAGCGGTTATAGGCCACCACGGCCGGAATCGCGGCGAACAGGCCGATCGCGGTGGCGGTCAGCGCTTCGGCGATACCCGGCGCGACGTTCGCCAGCGTGGCCTGCTGCACGTTGGCGAGGCCGCGGAACGCGTTCATGATCCCCCACACCGTGCCGAACAGACCGATATATGGGCTGACCGAGCCGACCGACGCGAGAAACGCGAGATTGGCCTCGAGCACGTCCATTTCACGCTGGAACGCGGCGCGCATGGCGCGCCGTGCGCCGTCAAGAATCGCGCCCGAGTCATTCAGACGTTTTTCCTTGCCCTTCAGGAATTCGCGCATGCCGGACTCGAAAATGCGTTCCAGCGCGCCGATCGTATGGCGGTTGTTGGCCGCGCTTTGATACAGCGCCTGCAGGTCGCCGCCCGACCAGAAATCGCGTTCGAAGCGTTCAGTTTGCGCGCGCGCCCGGCGGATCGCAAACCACTTGCGGAAGATGAAAGTCCACGACAACAGCGACAGCAACAGCAGCAGCGCCATCACGGCCTGCGCTAGCAGGCTCGCATTGAGTACGAGTGAAACGATCGACAGATCTTGTGTAGTGTTCATAAAGGTTCGTTTTAACGTCCCGGAAGGGGGCGTCCGGCTGCAAGGTCAGTCGAAGCTTGCCGTGAGCAAAACGGAAGCATCGGCGAGATTGCAAGCCGAACCATGCTTTGTGTTGCTAGATCGATATGAGTTCACTGGCCCCGTAACAACGGGGTTCAGTCGTTGTCCGTTGACACGCCGCCGCTGCTCGCGGCCGGCCCGCGCCGCAAAGCGGCCAGAACCGGCGAAGGAATCGCGGCCGGCCGCAGCGCAATGCGATCGACGCAGCCGATCCGGATGGAACCGGTAGCAAGCAGCGTGCCGTCGCGCCAAGCCTCCTGCACGAAGTCGACCGATGCCCTGCCTAGCCGTTCGATCCGGCTCACGACGTTGACAATATCGTCGAGCCGTGCCGGCGCCCGATAGTCGACCGCGGTGCTGCTCACGATAAACATCGTGCCTGTTTCATCCGCGAGCCGGCGCTGGTCGACGCCGCACGCGCGCAGCCATTCGGTGCGCGCCCGTTCAAAAAACTTCAGGTAGTTCGCGTAAAACACGATGCCGCCGGCGTCGGTATCTTCGTAGTACACGCGGATAGACCACGTGCCGCCGATTTCGGTGCCGGGCAGGCTGGTCGACTCATTCATGCGGCGCATTTTACCGGAACGCATACCTTGAGGTCTGTTTCAAAGTGTGCGCCTTACCCGGCGGGCCTCAGCCGCGATGAACGCTCAAAGCGGAGAACGATTGGGCCACCGGCATCAGTTCGATTGTGTTGATGTTGACGTGGGCCGGCCGGGTGGCGATCCAGTAGATCGAGTCGGCGATGTCTTCGGGCGTCAGCGGTTGCACGTTTTCGTACATTTTCGCGGCCTTGTCGTCGTCGCCGCGAAAACGCACGTTCGAGAACTCGGTGCCGCCGCACAGGCCCGGCTCGATGTCGGTCACGCGCAACGCGGTGCCGGCCAGATCGGCGCGCAGGTTCAGGCTGAACTGGCGCACGAAGGCCTTGGTGGCGCCGTAAACGTTGCCACCTGCGTACGGCCAGCTACCGGCCGCCGAGCCAAGGTTAAAGACGTGACCGCGATTGCGCTCCACCATGCCGGGCAGCAAGGCGTGCGTAACCTGCACGAGACCCGTGCAGTTGGTTTCGATCATGGTGTTCCACGCGTCCAGACTCGCTTTTTGCGCCGGCTCGGTGCCAAGCGCGAGGCCGGCGTTGTTGACGAGCACGTCGATTTCGGCGAAATCCGCCGGCAACCCGGCGGGCACCGCCTCGACGGCCGCGCGGTCGCGCACGTCGAGTTCGTAGGGCAGAAGCGCGTCGCCGAGTTCGTCGGCGAGCGCCTGAAGGCGGTCCTTCCGGCGCGCGGTGGCGACGACACGATGGCCGCCCTTGACGAAGGCGCGAGCGATAGCAGCGCCGAATCCCGCGGACGCTCCGGTGACGAACACGATCATTGCATTTTCCTGGTCGGTAAAGGAGAAAGGTCCCAAGCCTACTTCCAATGCGGCGCTGCGGCAAGGCTGAACCAGCCGCATGAGCGGCTGTGGCAGGGACGCGCAGCGGCTTTGCAGCGCGTTTTCATCAGACCTTTGCACGTCGCACCCGAAGGCCGCTGGGCCGGCCTCGCGAGCGCGCCCAGCATCGACGGGAAGCCGGTTGCCTATTCGATCCTCTTCCAATAAACTAACGCGCTCATCCCTGCGTGACTGGCGATAGAACCGGTTCAAGCAATCGGGTTCAAGGTGGAACAACCCACCGTGAAGCGCAGGGTGCCGTTTTGCCGTTTTGCCGTTCGCCTGGGCAGCCGTGATCCGCGCGCATTGATCTGCGCTGACGGTGGCTGTCCTGCCTCGCGTGTGCGGCGTCTCTCTATCCGCCACGTCAGGGCTGGCCCAGCCGCCAGCAGTGCTGCGTACCCTCTACGCAAGATTCGGCGCACGATCCGGTCAACCTGAACACACTCAACGGAATCCGTATGTTTGACAGAGCCCAAAGCACCATCGCCAACGTCGATCCTGAACTCTGGAAAGTGATCGAGCAGGAAAACCGCCGTCAGGAAGAACACATCGAACTGATCGCTTCGGAAAACTACACGAGCCCGGCCGTGATGGCCGCGCAAGGCTCGCAGCTCACCAACAAATACGCCGAAGGGTATCCGGGCAAGCGCTACTACGGCGGCTGCGAATTCGTCGACATCGCCGAGCAACTGGCGATCGACCGCGTGAAGCAACTGTTTGGCGCCGAAGCGGCCAACGTGCAGCCGAACTCGGGCTCGCAGGCCAACCAGGGCGTGTTCTTCGCCATGCTGAAGCCGGGCGATACGATCATGGGCATGAGCCTCGCGCACGGCGGTCACCTGACGCACGGTTCGCCGGTCAACATGTCGGGCAAGTGGTTCAACGTCGTCAGCTACGGCCTGAACGAAGCGGAAGACATCGACTACGAAGCCGCTGAGAAACTCGCTCAGGAACACAAGCCGAAGCTGATCGTGGCGGGTGCTTCGGCATTCGCGCTGCGTATCGATTTCGAACGTCTGTCGAAGATCGCCAAGTCGGTCGGCGCGTACTTCATGGTCGACATGGCGCACTACGCCGGTCTGGTCGCCGCGGGCGTCTACCCGAACCCGGTGCCGTTCTCCGATTTCGTCACCACGACCACGCACAAGAGCCTGCGCGGCCCGCGCGGTGGTGTGATCCTGATGAAGGCCGAGTTCGAGAAGCAGATCAACTCGGCCATCTTCCCGGGCATTCAGGGTGGTCCGCTGATGCACGTGATCGCCGGTAAGGCTGTTGCGTTCAAGGAAGCGCTGTCGCCGGAATTCAAGGTGTACCAGCAGCAAGTGGTCGACAACGCGCGCGTGCTGGCTGAAACGCTGGTCAAGCGCGGTCTGCGTATCGTGTCGGGCCGTACCGAAAGCCACGTCATGCTGGTCGATCTGCGCGCCAAGAAGATCACCGGCAAGGCTGCGGAAGCTGCGCTGGGCGCCGCTCACATCACCGTCAACAAGAACGCGATCCCGAACGACCCGGAAAAGCCGTTCGTGACGAGCGGTGTGCGTCTCGGCTCGCCGGCCATGACCACGCGCGGCTTCGGTGTCAAGGAAGCGGAGCAGGTGGGTCATCTGATCGCCGACGTGCTGGACAACCCGGAAGACACCGCCACGATCGAACGTGTGCGCGGTCAGGTTGCCGAGCTGACCCAGCGTTTCCCGGTCTACCGTTAAGCCGTTATGCACTGCCCCTTCTGCCGTCACGCCGATACGCAGGTTGTCGACTCGCGCGTATCCGAAGACGGCGCAACGATTCGCCGGCGCCGCCGCTGCCCGGCCTGCGACAAACGTTTCACGACGTATGAGCGGGTCGAGCTGGCGTTGCCGTCGGTCGTCAAGAAGGACGGCAGCCGCACGGAATTCGATCGCCGCAAGATCGTCGCGAGCATGCAACTGGCGCTGCGCAAGCGCCCGGTCGCAGCGGACGCGATCGACGCGGCCGTCGCCCGCATCGAGTATCAGTTGCTCGGTAGCGGCGAGCGTGAGGTGCGCAGTGAGCGCCTCGGCGAACTCGTCATGAACGAGTTGCGCGCGCTCGATACGATTGCCTACGTTCGTTTTGCCTCCGTTTACCGGCGCTTTGAAGACGTCTCTGAATTCGAAGACGTAATTGAAGAATTTCGCCGCGCCTCTTCTCCTCCCAAGCCTTCCCGCAAGCGCTGATCGCGGCCGCGCCGCGTGCTGCGTTCGAGTATCCGTTTTTCTCCGCATTGATTCGCGCATTGGTAGCTCCCGCTCCGTTATGGTTCGACGCGTGCATTTTTGCGCGGGATAGCGTCTGAGTACCACCTGGCCATTCGGCCGATTGTTGAGGCCTTTGCGAACCGCTAGATTGGCTGCATTCTTTGCAACGATCAGGGATGCAGATGAAACAGGACGCTGTCTGTCGATCGCCATCCGCCGGCTTTACGCTCGTCGAAACGCTGGCCGTGATTGCGCTACTCGCCGTAGTCGCCGTGCTGACGACGCCGTCGTTCGTCGCCTGGCAGGTGCGGGATCAGATCGACGCCCGCGCAAAAGCGCTTGCCTCGACCTTCGCCTATGCGCGCAGTGAAGCGCTGCGTCGCGGGACACGTATTACCGTCTGCCGGGTCGACGCCGCACGCCGGTGTCTTGCCGCGGGGCAGGCTTGCGCCAACGGCATTGCTGACTGGTCTTGCGGCTGGGCCGTCATGGCGGAGCGCAGCGGCACGCTTTCGCTTTTGCGTGCGCATCCTTCGTTAAGCGCGGTGAGCATCAGCGGGACGCAGACGAATCTCACGTTCACGCCGCCGGCGGGGCAATTGATCGGCACGTTTCGCAGTTTCGAAATCGCACCGCGCACACCTTCAAGAGCAACTCAGGGGAACGCGTGGCGACGCTGTATCCATATCGCCGCCGGGGGACGCGTGCGGATTGTCCAGGGTGCTTGCGGAGCCGTGTCGTGAGGCGACTTTCACGGAGGCCCAAGCCGCGTTATTGTGCATTCACGTGCGACGGCAGCTCGCTAATCGAAGTCATGCTGGCGGTCGCGTTGATGGCGGTGACGGCGCTCGGGTTGATCGCCGGTCAATTGTGGACCGCTCGCGAAGCGCATGCGACGGCCCTCCGTGAGCACGCGGCGTGGATAGCCGATTCGGTCGCGGAGGCCACGTGCGCGCCTGCCACGAGCGATGCCGCGATCCGGCAATGGAACGCGCGAGCGGCGGCGCTGTTGCCGCATGGCCAGGCGTCGGTGGAAGGCAGCGGTGGGTTGTCCGCTGCGCGTGTGACGTGGGTGGCCCCGCGCGACATGCCGCCTGCCGACAATATCATCGACAAACCCGAGTCTTGTGGCGGAGCGGATGCTCCCGCCGGTCTCTCATGCGTCGCATTGGCGTTCGCGAAATGATGACGCGTTCGTCTCCTGCTCGCGGCCACACGCTGGTGGAATTCGTGATCGCCATCGCATTGGGTCTGCTGGTGACCGCAGGCGCCGTTTCGCTTTACACAGCGCAGCGAGCGGCATTCGAACAGGCCAGCGACGCGACACGGATTCGCGAAGCTGGGTTGACCGCGTTGACCCTGATCGGGCAGCAACTGCAAATGGCCGGCTTCGTGCCCGCGGACGTCGTGCGCTACGCCAATCCTCCACCGCTATTCGGATGCTCGGGCGGCCGGCCGACGGGCACGGACGACAGCCCCGTCTGCGAGACGCTGTCCAGTCGCTCGGACGGCGTCGTGGTCCGGTATGTTGGAGACAACGTCTCGACATGGCCATCGGCGGGCGGGCAAACCACCGACTGCCTCGGACAAGCCGTGACCGCCTCCAACGCGGCGCTCAGTGACCGCGGTGTCGCGGTCGTGAACCGGTATTTCGCGCGAGTCAGTGGTTCGACCGGGGAGCCGGAGCTCTATTGCGAGGGCAATGGCAAGGCGGGGTCCGCGCAACCACTGGTTGAAGGTGTCGAGCGCGTGCGAATCAAGTACTGGCTAGCTGACCGATTGGACGCAATCGAGGCATCAGCGTTAACGGCTGATCAATGGGCGAAGATTGTTGCCGTCGATCTCTGCGTGCTCGTTCGAGGCGCGCCGCGAGCGCAGCGCGGGAGCTATGTCGATTGCGACGGCGTTCGTGCCATGAGCGCCGACTCGCGCGCGCGGCAGGCGTTCTGGCGGCGCGTGGCGATACGCAATTCGGCGGCGGGGGTTTCTCTGTGACTGCGCATCGAAAGAAGATGGGCCTGCGTGAAGTGTCGCGCGTTCGTCACCACGGCACCGTGCTCCCCATCGTGCTTCTGCTTGCCGCAATGACGTTGGCCACGTCCGCAGCGTGGTTCGAAAGCTCGCTTGCGTCGGCGCGCGCCGCCAGCAACGTCCGCGATTATCTGCAGGCGTTCCATGCGGCCGATTCGGTGCTGACGCTGTGTTCCCGAGCTGTCGTCACGGCGGCAGGTGACGGTGCCGCAGCGACGCCTCCGGCTGCTTCCGGTGAGCCGATGCAATGGAAGCTCGAATCCGCATTCGAAGCTGGCGCTGTCGCACCTGTTTCGCAGTGGCCCGGATCGCTGCGGCCGCCGCAATGTTTGATCGAAGCATGGCGTCTGGCCACGCGCGCCGATGCGCAAGCATTCCTGCTGACTTCGCGTGGCTTCGGGCGGACTAAAGAGTCGCAGGTCTGGCTACAGATGGAACTGGTTATCGAGGGCGAGAAAGTCGAGCGCCATTGGCGCCGTATCGCCGTAAAGCCATTTTGACGGAAGGTTCATGACAGGACGGCATACATCCGCATTCACGTTGCTCGAACTGATGATCACGCTCGCGATCGTTGCCACGCTTGCCATATTCGCTGTGCCTTCGTATCGGAGTCACGTCGAGCGCGCGCATCGAATCGACGCGGCATCGGCGCTGTATCGGGCGGCACAATTCGTCGAGCGCGCGGCAAGCGACAACCTGACGGCCTTGCCTCCCGGTCTGGACCAGGCGCCGCAATTCGGTGCGCCGATCTACAGCCTGCATGTTCTGCCTGCGGACGACACCAACGGCGGCTATTCGATAGAGGCCGCGCCGGCCGAGTCCGGACCCATGCGCGAGGACGCATGCGGCATCTTTACGCTGGATGCGACGGGACAGCGAAGTAATAGAAGCGGGAACAGTGGGAGCAGCGGTTTAACACCGTCAAGCGGTGAGTGCTGGAAGACCGGTTAGCGGGCGACTGGCGGCACTAGCGAGGCGGTAAGCGGAAAAGCAGGAAGCGGCGGGCAGGAGGCGGAGGGCAGGAGGCAGGCGCCCCCAGCCCCTCAATATCCGCCATCCGTCGATTCAACCTTCTCGCGCGAAGACGCGGCCGAGTCGCGCTTCATCTGCTGCCAGATCCGATACGCTTCCCACCCGGCAAGCGCAAGGCCGCCCCACTTGAGCGCTGGTTTGGCGCCAGCGGCAAGCGTCGCGCGCAACGGCTTGGCGAGCACCATCGAAGCGATGGAGCTGATCAGCGGATACTCCTTCAGCAAGGCACCGATATTCCCCGCGTTGAGGAAATTCGACTTCGATCCCGATCCGCGGCCCGGGCGCAAGTTGCTAAACCCAGGCACAAGGAACTTGAGCCAACTGAAATGGGTGACCGCCTGGCGCAGTTCGATGGTTGCCTGAGCGAGCTCCATCCGCTCGACATCCGCGCGCACCATCAGCAGTTCCTTGCGCAGTGCTCGCAGGTGCGGCGCGCTCAGATCTTTTGCCTGGTGGCGTTTGTTACGGAAGGCGGTATCGGAATGGATCTGGCTCATGGCGTGTCGGCGGCAGTGGAGGTGGAGCAATCAGACAATTACAGACAATCGCAAATCAGCTACGAATCGACTGCAAAAAATGGCTGCAAAAAAGCGGCGAGCGGTGCTGCAAATGGTGCAGCGCTGCCGCAGGCAAAGTACGCAGCGCACTCCGCCTCACGGTTTGCGAAACACGTCGCGGTCCTTTTCGAATTCAGCGATAGTCGCTTCAAAGACCATCGGCGCATTGCGCAGACCACTGCGAGCTTTCAGCGCACAGACCAACCCCGCAATCGCATAAACCGCGGTGATGCTGGCCAGCGCCTGCCACCGGTAAGTGTCCCAAAACGCGATCGCGATCAGCGCCGTCAACGCGATCAGCGCCATGGTGGCGAGCATCATCGCGGCAAGGCCGAGAAACAGCACGGCGAGCAGACGGTCTTTTTCTTCGGCGAGTTCAATGCCGACCAGTTCCAGCCGTGTCTGCAGAATGGCAAACACGGATCCGATAATGCGGCGCAACGGGCTGTGTTCTCCGCGCTGCGATTGTGTTTCGATCGTCATATCTGTGGGCGTTGCGCGTAAAGGCCTAACCGGCGCGTGCGCGCGCCAGGAGAAGCGGACCGGCCAGACAGGCGCCGGTCAACCTCGATTCGCTGATGGGCCGGGACGGGGGCCGAGACGCTCGCCGCCCGGTGCATCAGGTGGTGCCTGCTTACTTGCGGTTGATCAGCAAACCCAGCAGCACGCCAGCGCCCGCGGCGATGCCGATGGATGCCCACGGATGCTCATGCACGTAGTCGTCGGTGGCGCGGGCAGCTTTCTTGCCTTTTTCGACTACCACGACCTGCACGTCAGCCGCTTTTTCCTTAGCCTGCTTCAGGCGCGTCAGCGCCGTTTCACGCAGTTCCGAAGCGCGCTCGCCCGTGGCGCTCGCGGCCTGTTTCAGCAGATCTTCCGCGTCCGCGAGGACGGTTTTGATATCCGACATCAATCTCTCCTTGTTGACTTCCGACATAGACAGCTCCCCTTCGGCTCACGCCACGCGTGAATCGTAACCAAAGAAACGGCCGCTGGCGAGCGCAGTGCCCGATTGTTCGAAGGAAACGCACGAACCGTTCCTGGTTGAGGAAAGCTTTGACAACGCTACCACCCACAGCATCATGCAGGAAAGTTTGCTTAAGATGGAGTTGATCTGTCCCGCAAAGTTTCCATTAAAACGGCGAAAATTACAAAAACGCATAAAGTAGTGACGCGATGTTCGTTAGCGGTGCATCGCCTGTCCGGTATGCTTTATCTTTGCGGGGTCGCGGGCAGAAGCTCGCGCGGACTGTCCGAACATCTATAGGAGATACATCATGAGTCTACGTCTTGGCGATATCGCACCGGATTTCGAGCAGGAATCGAGCGTGGGTCGTATCAAGTTTCATGATTGGCTGGGCGACAGCTGGGGCGTGCTGTTTTCGCATCCGGCGGACTTCACGCCGGTCTGCACGACCGAGCTCGGTCTGACTGCCAAGCTGGCCGGCGAGTTCGAGAAGCGCAACGTGAAGACGATCGCGCTGTCGGTCGACACGGCGGAGTCGCACAAGGAATGGATCAAAGACATCAACGAAACGCAGGCGGCCAACGTCGGCTTTCCGATTCTCGCGGACGGCGATCGCAAGGTTGCTGAGCTGTACGACATGATTCACCCGAACGCCAGCGAGACCCTGACGGTCCGTTCGCTGTTCGTGATCGATCCGAAGAAGAAGGTGCGTCTCACCATCACCTATCCGGCCAGCACCGGTCGGAACTTCGACGAAGTGCTGCGGGTGATCGACTCGCTGCAGCTCACTGACAGCCATTCGGTGGCAACGCCGGGCAACTGGAAGCAGGGCGACGACGTGGTGATCGTGCCGTCGTTGAAGGACGAAGAAGTCATCAAGCAGAAATTCCCGAAGGGCTACACGGCGCTGCGTCCGTATTTGCGCATGACGCCGCAGCCGAACAAGTAAGCGACTGAGTTACGCAACACAGCACGGCGAAGCGGGCCCGCTGCGCGACGCAGCAAGCACCACAAAGCACAAGGCCGGTTCTCGCGAGAGAACCGGCCTTGTGTATTTGTCGAGTCAGCGCTTCACCAACCCATTAGAAAAACGCCTGAATCCCCGTTTGCGCACGGCCCAGAATCAGCGCGTGGATATCGTGCGTTCCTTCATAGGTATTTACCACCTCCAGATTCACCAGATGCCGCGCAATCCCGAACTCGTCCGAAATACCGTTGCCGCCGAGCATGTCACGCGCAAGCCGCGCGATATCCAGCGCCTTGCCGCACGAATTGCGCTTCATGATCGACGTGATCTCGACCGCCGCGGTGCCTTCGTCCTTCATGCGGCCGAGGCGTAGCACGCCCTGCAGGCCGAGCGTGATTTCAGTCTGCATGTCGGCGAGCTTCTTCTGGATCAGTTGATTCGCGGCGAGCGGCCGGCCGAACTGCTTGCGGTCCAGCACATACTGACGCGCGGTGTGCCAGCAGGCTTCCGCCGCGCCGAGCGCGCCCCACGCAATGCCGTAGCGCGCTGAGTTCAGGCACGTGAACGGACCGCGCAAGCCGCTGACTTCCGGGAAGCGGTTCTCTTCCGGCACGAACACTTCGTCCATCACGATTTCGCCGGTGATCGACGCCCGCAAGCCGACCTTGCTGTGAATAGTCGGGGTCGACAGCCCCTTCCAGCCCTTCTCGAGAACGAAGCCGCGGATCGAATCCTTGCCGTTCTCCTCCAGCTTCGCCCACACGACGAACACGTCGGCGATCGGCGAATTGGTGATCCACATCTTCGCGCCCGACAGCGAGTAGCCGCCGTCCACCTTCTTCGCGCGCGTGATCATGCTGCCCGGATCGGAGCCGTGATTCGGCTCGGTCAAGCCGAAGCAGCCGATCCATTCGCCGGTAACGAGCTTCGGCAGGTACTTCTGCTTTTGCGCTTCCGAGCCGAATTCATAGATCGGCACAATGACCAACGACGACTGCACCGACATCATCGACCGATAGCCGGAATCGACGCGCTCCACCTCACGCGCAATCAAGCCGTATGCCACGTAGTTCAGCCCGGGGCCGCCGTATTGCTCAGGAATCGTCGGACCGAGCAGGCCGAGTTCGCCCATTTCGCGAAAAATCTCGATGTCGGTCTTCTCATGGCGGAAGGCCTCGAGCACGCGCGGTTGCAGCTTGTCCTGCGCGTAAGCCGCGGCGGCGTCGCGCACCATGCGTTCGTCTTCGGTGAGCTGCTGATCCAGCAGCAACGGGTCTTCCCAGTGAAACTGCGCGGCCTCGGCCATGATTTATCTCCTGATTCCTTCTGGACTGAAATGTCTGAGCTACATCCTTGGGCTTGACTTAAGTTCCGCTATGCGAAACAATGTTTTGCAAACCACGACCGAGTGTATCACCCCATGCCGCCCACATCTACTCTGTCCGATCCGCTCGACGAGCGTAAATTCGTCGTCGCCCTCGCACGCGGGCTGGATTTGCTGCGCGCGTTCAAACCGGGCGAAACCATGCTCGGCAATCGCGATTTCGTCGAACGCACGGGTTTGCCGAAGGCGACGGTCAACCGTCTCGCCTACACGCTGACGGTGCTCGGTTATCTGCGGCTTGACGAAACGCTGGGTAAATATGCGCTCGACGCCGGCGTGTTGTCGCTCGGTTTCGCGCTGCTCTCGGGCACCGACACGCTGGAGCTCGCGCGTCCGCATATGCGCACCTTCGCTCGCGAAGTCGGCGCGGCGGTGTCGCTCGGTTGCCGTGACGGGCTGGACATGATTTATCTGGAGACGATCCGCAGCGAAACCGCGTTGACGCTCGGGCTGGCCTCCGGCTCGAAACTGTCGATGCTGACGAGCTCGATGGGTCGCGCGTATCTCGCCGTGCAACCGGCCGACATGCGCGCCGCGCTGCTGGCCGAACTCAAGAAGGCCGCCGGGAAGGACGGGCCGGTTTTAGTCGCCGACGCCGAAACGGAAATTGCTGCGTTCGCCGCGGAACGCTGCTGCTATTCGTTCCGCGCGTGGCACGACGACGTGAACGCAGTCGCGGTGCCGTTTCGCGAGCCGCGTGAAGGGCGCTGGCTGGTGCTCAGTTGCAGCGGGCCGGCGTCGTCGATGGGAGAGGAGGTGTTTCGTGAGAACGTCGGGCCGCGGTTGAAAGCGCTCGCGCGGCGTCTGGGCGATACGGGTTGAAGCGGTTAAAGCGGGTTGAAGCGCCAGCCACCCCGCTCAAACGGCCCGATCGTGATAGTGCGCATTGAACAACGGCCCTTGCACGAAGCGCACGTCGTACTGCTGCAGCGCCACGAACTGCGCTTCATCCACCACGCGGTTGAAGATCAGCGGAATCCGCAATCGGCTCGCATAACCCACTAGCGGTTTCACCGTCGCATCGCGCAACGCGATGCCGGCATCCATCTTGATGAAGTCGAGCCGCGCGGTTTCCGACACCGACAGAATCTGCCCTGCGTTCGACAGATTGCCCGCCACCTTGAAGCCGTAGCGCTGATAGCTCGTGGTCAGATAGCCGAGAAACGTCTTGTGCGCGACGGCTGCCGCCGGCAACTCGATCACCACCCGCGACGGGTTTAGCCCGAATGACACCAGCACCGTCGAAAAATGGCGGCCGTGGTCGTACTTCACGCTCTTCAGCAGACGCTCGTGCACGCGCAGAAACAGCAATCCGTGCCGCTGCGCGCCAAAGAAATTGATCGCGTGCAGCGCCCGTGACATACGGTCGAGCACGACTAGCTGCTGGTCGTCGGCGATCCGGTCGAACGGGTCGAACACGTCGAACGGCGGCGCGTCGAGGCGCTGCGTGACGGCCTGAAAACCGAGTTCGTCGCCGAACCGGTCCGCGCCCTCGGCGCCGGACGTGAGCGACTGCGCCAGCGAATGCACGCTGATGTCGAAGATCGGCTCGTAACTGCTCGCCAGCTCGTGCCCGTCGAACCGGGCCAGCGCGATGTCGCTGTGCTCGCCGTGTCCCATCGCCAGGTATTCGCCGAGAAACGGATGTTCGGCGGCGCGGGCGATGAGGGTGGGGATGGTCGGCGGAATCATGTAGGCGAATGGATGGCAAAAAAGGCGCGCTCGGCGCCAGGCAACGCGACGCGGTTGCCGCATCCAATGATGGTAGCAGTCCGGCCAGCGCTCACATGAACAAAATGCTCATAACGTTATCCGCCGAACGCTTATCTGCCGGGGCTGCCGGGCGTATTCGAATTGAGCTTCAGGGTATACGTTAATTTCACCATGCGTAATTCGTTTTACTATACGTAAATTGCCGTGTGAGCAGTGACGACGATCGTGCCTGCACAGATCATCTGTCGCCGTTGCCATTCACGCGGCCACCAAACAATCCATCAGGATGAGGGGACACCCGCATGAGTTCCAACCCGGCTCCGGCCGCCGCCAACGTGATCGAAGTCGAGCGCGTGCTCGGCGAAACGCATCACCCGGCCTTCCAGTGGATGCTGCTCGCGTTGTGCGGGCTGTGTCTCGTGATCGACGGCTTCGACGCGCAGGCCATGGGCTATGTCGCGCCTAGCGTGATCGGCGAATGGCATGTGTCGAAGGCTGCGCTCGGCCCGGTATTTAGCGCCAGCCTGTTCGGCATGCTGCTCGGCGCACTGGGTTTGTCGGTGCTGGCGGACCGGATCGGCCGTCGGCCGGTGCTGATCGGCGCGACGTTTTTCTTCGCGCTGTCCATGCTGGCCACGCCGTTCGTCTCGACGATTCCCGCGTTGATCGCGCTGCGCTTCATCACCGGCCTCGGGCTCGGCTGCATCATGCCGAACGCGATGGCGCTGGTCGGCGAGTTCGCGTCGCCCGCGCACCGCGTCAAGCGCATGATGCTGGTGTCGTGCGGCTTCACGCTCGGCGCGGCGCTTGGCGGCTTCGTCAGCGCCGCGCTGATTCCGGCTTACGGTTGGCGCGCGGTGTTCTGGGTCGGCGGCACGGTGCCGCTGCTGCTCGGGTTCGCGATGCTCGCCGCGTTGCCGGAATCGCTGCAATTCCTCGTCATCAAGGGACACAGCGAACGCGCGCTGCGCTGGCTCGCGAAATTCGATCCGACGCTGACGATCGATGCGAACACCCGCGTGGTCGTGCGTGAGAAGGGCACTGGCGGCGCGCCGGTCGCGGAACTGTTCCGCGCGGGCCGCATGCCGGTCACGCTGATTCTGTGGGCGATCAGCTTCATGAACCTGATCGACTTGTACTTCCTGTCGAACTGGCTGCCCACCGTGATGCGCGACGCCGGTTATTCGCCGTCCACCGCGGTGATCGTCGGCACGGTGCTGCAGACGGGCGGCGTGGTCGGCACCTTGCTGCTCGGCTGGTTTATCGAACGGTTCGGTTTCGTGCGCGTGCTGTTCGTGTGTTTTGCCGGCGCGGCGCTCGCGGTCGGCACCATCGGCACGGTCGCGCATGCTTTGCCGTGGCTGCTGATCGTGGTGTTCGCGGGCGGCTTCTGCGTGGTCGGCGGACAACCGGCGGTCAACGCGCTGGCCGGCCATTTCTATCCGACCACGCTGCGCTCGACGGGCATCGGCTGGAGTCTCGGCATCGGCCGGATCGGCTCGGTGATCGGGCCGCTGGTCGGCGGCCAACTGATCGCGATGAACTGGTCGAACGCGTCGCTGTTCCATGCGGCGGCCGTGCCGGTGCTGTGTTCCGCGCTGCTGGTGATCGCGCTCGCCGCGGCGACCCGCCAACGCGGCCGCCCGTCCGAGCCGCAGACCGCGTGAGATGAAACGAACGAGTATCAACGGAGAACCTTGCATGGACACCGCAACACGTCAGCCGAATACCGCGCTTTCGCGGCTTGAGATCGAGCCGGGTTATCAGTCGGGTTTCGGCAATGAATTCGCTACCGAGGCACTGCCGGGCGCGTTGCCCGAAGGCCGCAATTCGCCGCAGCGCGCGGCCTACGGCTTGTACGCCGAGCAACTGTCGGGCACCGCGTTTACCGCGCCGCGCGGCCACAACCGTCGCACGTGGACGTACCGGATCCGGCCGGCGGCCGTGCATATGCCGTTCACGTTGCTGCCTTCGGAACGGCTGGTGGCCAACTTCGCCGAAGTCCCGCCGACGCCGCCGAACCAGTTGCGTTGGGACGCTTTGCCGATGCCGACGGAGCCGACCGATTTCATCGACGGTTGGGTGACGATGGCGGGCAGCGGCGCGGCGGAATCGATGAGCGGTTGCGCGATTCATCTGTACGCCGCGAACCGCTCGATGCAGGACCGCTTCTTCTACAGCGCCGACGGCGAATTGCTGATCGTGCCGCAGGAAGGGCGTCTCCACATCGCGACCGAAATGGGCCGGCTCGACGTCGAGCCGTTCGAAATCGCGGTGATTCCGCGTGGCGTGCGCTTCGCGGTGAGCCTGCCGGACGGCACGGCGCGCGGCTATATCTGCGAGAACTTCGGCGCGCTGCTGCGCTTGCCGGATCTCGGCCCGATCGGCTCGAACGGTCTCGCGAATCCGCGCGATTTCCTCACGCCGCACGCGGCCTACGAAGACCGCGAAGGCGACTTCGAACTCGTCGCCAAGATGAACGGCAATCTGTGGCGCGCGGACATCGGCCATTCGCCGCTCGACGTGGTGGCATGGCACGGCAATTACGCGCCATACAAGTACGATTTGCGCCGCTTCAACACGATCGGCTCGATCAGCTTCGACCATCCGGACCCGTCGATTTTCCTGGTGTTGCAATCGCAAAGCGACACGCCGGGCGTCGATACGATCGACTTCGTGATTTTCCCGCCGCGCTGGCTCGCCGCGGAAGATACGTTCCGGCCGCCCTGGTTCCATCGCAACGTGGCGAGCGAATTCATGGGTCTCGTGCATGGCGTGTACGACGCCAAGGCCGAGGGCTTCGTGCCCGGCGGCGGGAGTCTGCACAACTGCATGACGGGTCACGGCCCGGACGCGGATACGTTCGAAAAAGCCTCGCATGGCGATACGTCGAAGCCGCACAAAGTGGGCGACACGATGGCCTTCATGTTCGAAACGCGCACGCTGCTCAAGCCGACCCGCTTCGCGCTCGAAACCTCGCAATTGCAGGCGCATTACTACGAGTGCTGGCAAGGCCTCAAAAAACATTTCAACCCGGAGCAACGATGAGCGCATTGAGCGATCTTCAGGCGACGCTCGATCCGTCGCGCAAGAGCTGGGTCGAATCGGCCAACGATTCGACCAGCGATTTTTCGATTCAGAATCTGCCGTTTGGCGTGTTTAGCGATAAGCGTGACGGGCTGAACGCGGTGCGTCGAGTGGGCGTGGCGATCGGCGACGAGATCGTCGATCTGGCTGCTTTGCAGGCGGCGGGCTTGCTTAAGGTGTCGTCGAAAGCAGACGTGTTTGCACGCGATACGTTGAACGACTTCATCGCGCTAGGCCGCGATGCATGGCGCAGTGTCCGCGTCCAGCTAAGCCAATTGTTGGCGCGCGACACCGCCGCCTTGCGCGACGACAGCGCGCTGCGTGCGAAGGCGCTCGTGCGTCAGGCCGACGCGCAATTGCATCTGCCGGTGCAGATTCCGGGCTACACCGATTTCTATTCGTCGAAAGAACACGCGACGAATGTCGGCTCGATGTTCCGCGATCCGAAGAATGCGCTGCTGCCGAACTGGTCGGAAATGCCGATCGGCTACAACGGACGCGCGTCGTCGGTGGTGGTGAGCGGGACGCCGGTGCGTCGGCCGAACGGTCAATTGAAGTTGCCGGATCAGGAGCGTCCGGTGTTCGGTGCGTGCCGCAAACTGGACATCGAACTGGAAACGGGTTTCGTGATCGGCGCGGGCAATGCGCTGGGCGAGCCGGTGGCCTGCGCGGATGCCGAAGCGAATATCTTCGGCATGGTGTTGCTGAACGACTGGAGCGCGCGCGACATTCAGCAATGGGAATACGTGCCGCTCGGCCCGTTCAACGCGAAGACCTTCGCGACCACGATCTCGCCGTGGATCGTCACGCTCGACGCGCTCGAACCGTTCCGCGTCGCGCAACCGGTGCAGGAGCCGCAGCCGCTGGCCTATCTGCGTCACGACGGCGCGCACGCTTTCGATATTCATCTGGAAGTGACGTTGCGTCCGCAACAGGCCACGCAGGCAAGCACGATCACGCGGACCAATTTCAAGCACATGTACTGGACGATGGCGCAGCAACTCGCGCATCACACGGTGTCGGGCTGCAATACGCGGGTGGGCGATCTGATGGGTTCGGGCACGATCAGCGGGCCGAGCGAGGATTCGTTCGGCAGCCTGCTGGAACTGACGTGGAATGGCAAGAAGCCGGTGGAGCTGCAGCAGGGCGGCACGCGCAGTTTTATCGAAGACGGCGATGAACTGACGTTGGCAGGCTGGTGCCAGGGTGACGGTTATCGGGTGGGGTTTGGCGTGTGCGCCGGGGAGATTTTGCCGGCGCGTTCGTAACGCCACGAGACAGGCTGCAAAGGCCGGCGGATTACGCCGGCTTTTTTGTTTCTAACGTGCGCAAGCGCGTCACGACGTCGCCCGCCGCGCGGCGCACGTTACCCCACCGCCCGCATCGGCGAGCGTCGCCGTTCCCACCAGACAGCCGCCAGAAACGCGAGTGCCGCCACGAGCAGCACGCCGACCATCGCATCGTTACCGACGCCCTTCATCAACGCACCGGCCACGAGCGGACCGCCGAAACTGGCCGCGCTCCACGACGCGCCCACCAGCGAACTCGCCGACACCAGCGCGACGCCGCGAAAGCGTTCGCCGCAAGCTACCAGCGACAACGTGTAAATCGCGCCCGCCGCCGCGCCGAGCACATACAACAACGGCCAGCATAGCCACGGCGACGTGATCGCCCACGGCAGCAGCGGCAACAGCAGCACGACGATCACACCGCAACCGATATGCACCCGCTCACGGCCCAGCCGGTCCGCGAGCCAGCCGATCGGAAACTGCATCGTCGTGTCGCCGAGCAGCAAAGCCGATGCGGACAACACGGCGACCTCGCTCGTCATGCCGTGCGACATCGCGAAGAGCGGCAGCAGCGACAGCGCGATCGTGTCGAACAGCGCGAAAAAGCCGGTGCCGACCACGAGCGCGGGCATCTGCGGCAAAACGTGACGCCAACTGCCGTGCGCGGCGTGGTCGTCGTCGGTGGCGTGTGGCGCAGTGCGGAGGGTGGCGAGCATCGGCAGCGCCAGCAGGAACAGCGCGCCGCAGATCAGAAAGCGCGAGTGCATGAGGTCGGCGATCTGGCTCACCAGCACCGGCCCCGACATCTGGAACAGCGTGAAGTTGGTGGCGTAGATCGCGACGACGCGGCCGCGGGTGGCGTCGTCGGCGAGCTGGTTGACCCAGGCTTCGCCGATCGTGAAGAGCAGCATCAGCGCGGCGCCGCAGAGCACGCGCAACAGCGCCCAGAGCCACAGGTTCGCGGTGAGTTGCATCAGCGCGGTGGCGATCGCCACCACCAGCACCGCGCCGACGATCACCTGACGGCCGCCGAAGCGCGCCGCGACCCAGCCGGCGAACGGCACGATGACGAGGCCGCCACCCGCTTGCGCGGCGGTCAGCAGGCCGACCACGTCGGTGCCATAGCCGGCTTGCGTCAGCGCGAGCGCGGTGAGCGGAAGGGTCGCGCCGCTGCCGAGCCCAACCACGGCAACGCTAAGAATGAGAGCGAGGAAATCGCGAGTGAAGATGACTTTCATCGGCCGAGATGCTACTACGGCTGCTGGTCATTCGCACGCTTGAGGGCATTGCTCAACGCGCAAAGTGAGGAGGCCACGTTCGCGGTTGCGTCATCACGCGCGGCGAAGCAACGCAGCGACTATCCCGCGGCCATCATCCGCTGTGCGCGACGGTCGATCGACACCGACCACAGCGTCAGCACCAGCGCGCCGATCGAGGTCGCCACGCCGACCCACGGCAGCGTGGTGAGCGGCGCGCCCGCGCCGATCGCCATGCCGCCGAGCCACGCGCCCGTGGCATTGCCGAGGTTGAACGCGCCTTGATTCAGGGTCGACGCCAGATTCGGCGCATGGCTCGCGCGGTCGACGATCAGCATTTGCAACGGCGGCACGATCGCGAAGGCCAGAATGCCCCAGACGAAGATCGTGATCATCGCCGGAATCTGCTGGTGCATCGTGCCGGCGAAAATCGTCAGAATCACGACGATCGCCAGCAGGAACGCCACCAGCGACGGCAACAGCCGCCAGTCGGCGAGCTTGCCGCCGAGCGTGCTGCCCACCGTCAGGCCGAGGCCGAACAGCAGCAGCACGAGCGTGACCGCATGCGGCGTGAAGCCGGTCACGTCTTCGAGGATCGGGGTGATATACGTGAAGGTCGAAAACAGGCTGGCCGACGCGAGCACGCTGATACCGAGCACCATCAGCACCTGCGGATTCTTCAGCACGCTGAACTCGTGGATGAGGCTGGCCTTCTGCATCTCGATCTTCGCGGGCAGGCAGACGGCGAGCGCGGCCGCCGCGACGATGCCGATACCGGTCACCGCCCAGAACGTTGCGCGCCAGCCCACGGCCTGGCCGAGCGCGGTGCCGAGCGGCACGCCGAGCACGTTGGCGAGCGTCAGGCCGGTGAACATCAGCGCGATGGCTTGCGCGCGGCGATTCGGCGCGACGAGTCCCGCGGCCACCACCGAGCCGATACCGAAGAACGCGCCATGGCAGAACGCCGTGACGATACGCGCAGCCATCAGCACCGCATAACCCGGCGCGATCGCACACAGCAGATTGCCGACGATGAACACGCCGATCAGGCTCATCAACGCTTTCTTGCGCGGCATATTGGCTACCGCGATCGCGACGATCGGCGCGCCGATCGTGACGCCGAGCGCATACGCCGACACCAGCATGCCGGCGGCCGGAATCGAGACGGACAGATCGCGTGCCACGTCGGGCAGCAGGCCCATGATCACGAATTCAGTGGTACCGATTCCAAAAGCGGCGACGGCAAGGGCGAGCAGGGGTAAAGGCATGGTGGCGGAGCGTGAATCGGCGAGACGGGGAGCGTCGCGCGGCCGGCGCGCATTTTCGGGGCGAGAACGCGTGCGCCGTGCAAGAGGCAAAACAGTAGGGGATTCTACCTAAGTCAAAACACCCTTGCTGAGCCGTCAGGCGGCTGTTGTTTTTTTCTGCACACGGCGCGCGGTCCGCTCAAGGACGAGCGTCGCGACGCCGATATCCTGCTTAACTTCGACGCGTACATAGCTATTGAAATTTTGCGTCGCTATAGTCGTTACATCGATAGAGGTCAGCGTCTGCCCGTGTGTGCGGGTACTTTTAAAGTGTGTTCATGCCGAGGTGTCCTGGCAGCATGAGCATGCAGTGTGATTAATGCCGTGGTCTGTCATGCTTCTTACACAGTCGACTCGTAGCGTTAGCGCTCTTTTAACGCGCTGGCGGATTTTCGCTAGCTTATCGAGCCTGCCTTTGCCTTCGTCCAATCCATCGTCAGCCGCTTCGCCGGCTTGCGCCGAAACCGTGTGGATCGTGCCGCTCCTCGAGCATTCGTGGTTCGACCATGTGCGCCTGAAACGCGTGTTCGTCACAGACGGCACGCGGCACCAAGTGGTGCTGATCGACGTGCGCAAGCTGCTCGCCTGCGCGGATCGCGACAATACCGACTACGTGCTGAAGCCGGTTGCCGAATGGCATGCCGGCAAGGTGCGCGGCATTCGTGAGTTTCTCGATCCGGACAATCCGCGCATTCCGCAGATGCCCTACGTGACGATCACGACGCGTCGCGCGCCGGGATTGCTCGGTTGGGTAGGATTTGAGCGGGAAGGCGTGGTGTCGTTTCGCAACGGCCAGCATCGCGCGCGCTATCTGGCCGATGCCGGCGCGCGCTGGTTTCCGGTGGAAGTGCACGAGCGCGAGGCGGTCATGCTGCGCGAACTGTGCGGCGCACCGGACGACGCCCGCACCGCGATTCGTGCAACGACGCTAGGCGGGCCGCCCCAGGTCGTTCCCCCGCCCGCCAGTCAGCCCTAACCCGCCGCCCGCACCACGTTGCGTGGCGTGCCGCTCTCCCAGGCCGCGACGTTGTCGAGCGTGGTCTGGGCGATCTCGCTCATCGCTTCACGCGTGAAGAACGCCTGGTGCGCGGTGACGATCACGTTCGGGAACATCAGCAGGCGCGCGAGCACGTCGTCCTGCAGCGGCAGATTCGAGTGATCCTCGAAGAACAGGCCGCCTTCTTCCTCATACACGTCGAGTCCGAGATGGCCTAGCTGGCCGTCCTTCAACGCGCCGATCAGCGCATTGCTTTCGACCAGGCCGCCACGGCCGGTGTTGATCAGCATCGCGCCGCGTTTCATCTTGGCGAGCGCGTGGCCGTCGATCAGATGGTAGGTGTCCGGCACTAACGGACAGTGCAGGCTGACCACGTCGGATTCCGCCAGCAATGTATCGAGCGGAACATAGCGCGCCCCGAGCCCGAGCAGGTCGGCGGCGGGCGTGCCGGGATCGTGCGCGAGCACCTGCATGCCGAAGCCCGCCATGATCCGTGCGAACACGCGGCCGATCATGCCGGTGCCGATCACGCCCACCGTCTTGCCGTGCAGATCGAAACCGAGCAGCCCGTGCAGCGAAAAATCGCCCTCGCGAGTCCGCGCGACGGCGCGCGGCAGACGCCGGTTCAACGCCAGAATCAGACCGACCGCATGCTCGGCCACCGCGTGCGGCGAATACGCCGGCACGCGCGCGACCGTGATGCCGAGACGTTCCGCCGTGGCCAGGTCGACATGATTGAAGCCCGCCGAGCGCAGCGCGATCAAGCGCGTACCGCCGGCATGAAGCCGTTCCAGCGCGGCCGCGTCGACTCGGTCGTTGACGAACGGGCACACCACCTCGTAACCCTGCGCGAGGATCGCGGTTTCGCTGTCGAGGTGCGACTCCTGAAAGTGCAGTTCGTAGCAGTGCCGGCCGTTGGCTTCGATGAACGTGTCGCTGTCGTACTGACGGCTGCTGAACAGGATCATGCGCATGTCGTGCTCCGAGGAATGCGTGCCGGCGGCAGGGGGGATTCAAGCGTGGCGGACTCACCGCGCGTCACGTGGATGAGCCAGTATAAAGGCCCGGCTGCCGGTCACGGCACACGGTACCTATTGCCATTCAGTCTTTGCTAAAGATCATTTTTTGCGAAGGCAATCCGGTCAAGATTGAAAATAATATTGACAGGTTTGAAGAATTACAATATTTATTAAAAAAGCAGTCTGACAAAAGCATGTTCATTCATGCAGTAAAGTAGAAAAAATCGGCCATCAGAATTCGGTGTCTTTTTTAAGGCATCGAGCGATTTCGCGAGGACAGTGTGACCGTTGAACTATCACAAACGTTTTTCCATAACATCGCCGCAGCGCCGCAATCTTCCCGGACGCATGTCGCGTCATCCCATTGCCATAAATAGTGTCATTCAGCCAGCTATGCCGGTTGAGTAATTGCTGAGCCGTACCAGGTCTGAGCGAATTATTTGCACTTTTTTTGAGCCATTGTTTCTCAGTCTCCTACTAATAAACCTGTAAATCGGCGAGCCTACATGATCAGTGAATTGCTGAGGTCTCAACCGGAGATCGCGCTGTTCGCAAGCCTGGCAATCGGATATTTCATTGGCTCATTTCGCGTTGGGCCAATTCAGCTTGGCGGCGTCTGCGGCACGTTGATCGTTGCCTTGCTGTTAGGGCAGACGGGCGCGCGACTGGCCCCCGATCTGAAGAACATCGCGTTTGCGTTGTTCATCTTTGCGCTGGGCTTTACCGGCGGGCCGCAGTTCTTTGCCAACATCGGACGCGGCTGGCGCTATGGGTTGTTGTCGGTGGTCGAGATCGTCTCGGTGCTGGTGCTGATCCTGATCGCGGTGGTCGTGATGCGGCTCGACGCGGGCACGGCAGCCGGACTGCTGGCCGGCGCGGCGACCGAATCGGCGGTGATCGGCACGGCGTCGGAGGCGATTGCCAAGCTCGGCTTCGGCGACGCGGAGACGCTCCGTCTGCAGGCCAATATCGTGACCGCGTATAGCGTGAGCTACCTGTTCGGCCTGATCACCATCGTGCTGTTCACGAGCCAGTTTGCGCCGCTGCTGCTGCGCGTCAATTTGCGCGACGAAGCCGAGCGCGTGTGGCGCAAGCTTGGCGGCGACGGCGCGTTCGGCGAAGGGCAGCGGGCGGCGGCGCCGGCGCTGGTGGGCCGCGCGTTTCGCGTCGGCGCGGCGGCCGGCACGACGGTCGTGGCGTTCGAGCAGCAGCACGGCTACAACCTGACTATCGAGCAGCTACGGCGCGATGGTGCGGTCGTGCCGGTGGAACCGAAACGGGTCTTGATGGCCGACGACCTGATCCTGATCGGCGGGCGTCGTGAAGCGATCGTGACGGCGTCGGCCAGTCTGGGCGAAGAAATCGACGGTGGCGGTTTCGACCAGATCGTCGCCGAAAAGCTCGACGTGGTGCTGACGCGCCGCGAAGCGGAAGGTCTGACGGTCGCGCAGGTGCGGGAACGGGCCGATCCGGAGCAGGCGCGCGGCGTCTACATCGCGGCGGTCACGCGGCTCGAAACCACGGTGCCTGCGCTGCCCGGCACGGAGTTGAATCGCGGCGACGTGTTGACGCTGGTCGGCGCCAAGGCCGACGTCGAACGCGGCGCGCGGCGCTTGGGTTACGTATTGGCCGCCACGCAGAAAACCGACTTCGTCTACCTCGCGCTGGGCGTGCTGGTGGGGATGGCGATCGGCCATCTCGGCGGCCGGATCGGCGGCGTGTCGATCGCGCTCGGCACGGGCGGCGGTTGCCTGCTGTCCGGCTTGCTGTTCGGCTGGATCCGCTCGCGCTATCCGTTGATCGGCTCGTTGCCGTCGGCGGCCGCGCAGATTCTGAAGGACTTCGGCCTCGCCACTTTCATTGCCGCGGTCGGTTTGTCGGCCGGACCGGACGCCATCAAGCTGGTGCGCGAATACGGCCTCGCGTTGCCGGTGGCCGGCATTCTGATGGTGCTGGTGCCGGGGCTGTTGTCGCTGTGGATCGGCCGTGTGTTTCTCAAGCTCGAAGCGCCCATGCTGCTCGGCGCGATTGCCGGCCAGCAATGCAGCACGCCCGCGATTAGCGCGCTGGTGGGCGTGACCGGCAACTCGACGCCGGTGATCGGCTACACGATCACCTATGCACTCTCGAACATTCTGTTGCCGTTGATGGGACCGGTGGTGGTCGGTCTCGCCGGCAAGCTCGGTTAGGTAACACGACATGAGCGGCACGACACGATCCGCTTCGCGCATCGACAGGCGGCATTGCCGCCCGCAGCACCCCGGCAGACGGCACCCAGTACTCAATATCTCACACTATCCAGCGAGGGCATGATGGACTGGCTACATCACATTTTTCAGAAATCCCCCGAGATTGCACTGTTTCTATCGCTAGCGGCCGGTTACTTCATCGGGCAGATCAACTTCGGCAAGTTCCAGTTGGGCGGCGTGGGCGGTTCGCTGCTCGCGGCGGTCGTGATCAGCCAGTTCGGCGTGACGATCGACAATGGCGTGAAGTCGGTCATGTTCGCCGTGTTCATCTACGCGGTCGGTTACGACTCCGGCCCGGGCTTCTTCAATTCGCTGAACCGCAAGACGCTGCGTGAAATCGCGATGGCGGTGTTCCTCGCCGTTTCCGCGCTGATCACCGTGGTGGTGTGCGCGAAGCTGTTCCATCTGAACAAGGGCCTCGCGGCCGGGCTCGCGGGCGGCGCGCTGACGCAGTCGGCGATTATCGGCACGGCGGGCGATGCGATCGCGCGGCTCGGCTTGCCGGCCGATCAGGTGAAATCGCTGCAGTCGGACGTGGCGATCGCGTACGCGGTGACCTACGTGTTCGGCTCGCTGGGGGCGATCATCGTCTGCGTGAACATACTGCCGAAGTTCATGGGGCAGGGCTTGCGCGAGGCGTCGATCGACGCGGAGCGCGAGTTGTCGGCGGGGGCCTCGACGTCGCTCGCGGGGGGGCAGATTCGTGCGTTGCCTGAACTGGTAGGACGCGCGTACCGGATCGACGTCAGCGCCGGCAAGACGGTCAAGGCGGTCGAGACCTTGCATCAGGACATGTTGACGGTCGAAAAGATCAAACGCGACGGCAAGAGCCTCGAACCGACGCCCGATCTGACCTTGCAGCTCAACGACGAAGTGCTCGTGGTGGGCCGCCGCGAAGCGGTCGTCGCCTTCGGCGCGAACGGCAACGAGATCGCCAACGTCGACGATATCGGCGTGGTGATGCAGAGCCGCGACGGCGTGTTCACGCGCAAAGGCATGAACCACACGACGATCGCCGCCGCGCGCGAAGTGGTGGATCGCGACCTGCGTCACGGCGTGTACATCCAGCACATTTCGCGCGCCGGTCAGCCGCTGCCGATCCTGCCGGAAACCAAACTGGAGCACGGCGACGTCATTACGTTCTACGGCTCGCCGAAAGACACCAAGCGCGCCGTCGACGCCGCCGGCTACGAATTGCCGAACACCAACAAGACCGACTTCATCTACATGGGCGTGGGCCTCGTGCTCGGCTTGCTGATCGGGCTGATCGTCGTCAACGTGGGCGGCATTCCGCTCACGCTCGGCTCGGGCGGCGGCTGCCTGCTGGCCGGCTTGCTGTTCGGCTGGATGCGCGGCAAGCATCCCATGTACGGCGTGATGCCGTCGGCGGCTTCGCAGTTGCTCAAGGACTTCGGCCTCGCGGCGTTCGTCGCGGTGGTGGGTCTGAACTCCGGCCTGCAAGCCGTGGTGACGGTCAAGCAGAGCGGCATGACGATCTTCCTGCTCGGCGTGTTCGTCACGTTGTTCCCGTTGCTGCTGACCATGCTGTTTGGCCGCTACGTGCTGAAGTACAACAACGCGGCGATTCTGGCCGGTGCGCTGTCGGGCTCACGCAGCGCGAATCCGGCCTTCGGCGGCGTGCTCGACAAGGCCGAAAGCGCGGTGCCGACGGTGCCGTTCGCGATCACGTATGCGATCGCCAACGTCGCGCTGACGCTGCTGGGTCCGCTCGTGGTCGGGCTGGTTTAGGCGCGCGCAGCGCTTTATCGATCTCTCATCGATCTCTTTCACGCTGGCGGTAAGCGGGCGATTCTCGCGACGCCGGCGTCTTTCACCTGCTCACTGGAGAACGCATCATGGCAAAAGAGAAGGGCGACAAGAAACACGCGGATATGGCGCAACCGGGTCTGTCCGCGCTCAGCCCGTTCGAACTGAAGGACGAACTGATCAAGGCGGCCGGCGGCGGCGCCGTGGAGCGTGCCGCGAACGCCGCGATGCTCAACGCCGGTCGTGGCAACCCGAACTTTCTCGCGACGATTCCGCGTCATGGCTTCTGGCAACTCGGCCTGTTTGCGATGCGCGAATCGGAGCGCTCGTTCGCGTACATGCCGGAAGGCATCGGCGGCTTCCCGCGGCGCGACGGTCTGGAAGAACGCTTCGATCTGTTTTGCCGCGAGAACAAGGGCGTGGCGGGCATCGACTTCTTGCGCGGCGCAGTGTCGTACGTGCGCGATCAGCTCGGCTATTCCGCCGGCGACTTCCTGTATGAAATGTGCGAGGGCATTCTCGCGTCGAACTATCCGGTGCCGGACCGCATGCTCAAGATGTCCGAGCTGATCGTCGGTCAGTATCTGCGCCGCGAGATGATCGGCAACCATCCGTTCGTGGGCGAGTTCGACGTGTTCGCGGTGGAAGGCGGCACGGCGGCGATGACATACATCTTCAACACGATGCGCGAGAATCACCTGATCAAGGCAGGAGATACGATCGCGCTCGGCATGCCGATCTTCACGCCGTACATCGAGATTCCGCGCCTGAACGACTACAAGCTGAACGTCGTCAATCTCGAAGCGGACGTGGAAAGCGGCTGGCAGTATTCGAAGAAGGAACTCGACAAGCTGCGCGATCCGAAGGTGAAGGCGTTCTTTCTCGTGAACCCGAGCAATCCGCCTTCGGTGAAGATCAACGACGAGAGCCTTCAGTACATTGCCGACATCGTCAAGGAACGGCCCGATCTGATTCTGCTGACCGATGACGTGTACGGCACTTTCGCCGACGACTTCGTGTCGCTGTTCGCGCTCGCACCGAAGAACACGATCCTGGTCTACTCGTACTCGAAGTATTTCGGCGCGACCGGCTGGCGTCTGGGCACGATCGCGACGCATCGCGACAACGTGCTCGACCGTCTGATCGCCGAGTTGCCGAAAGACGCGAAGAAGCAGTTGCACGAGCGTTACGAGTCGATCACGACCGAACCGGACAAGCTCAAGTTCATCGACCGTCTGGTCGCCGATAGCCGCACCGTCGCGCTGAATCACACGGCGGGTCTGTCGACGCCGCAACAGGTGCAGATGGTGCTGTTCTCGCTGTTCTCGCTGATGGACACGCCGGACGCGTACAAGAACGCGTTGAAGCGTCTGATCCGCAAGCGCAAGCAGGCGCTCTACGAAGAGGTGGGCATCTCGTTCGAGGACGACGATCCGAACCAGGTCGACTACTACACGATTCTCGACATCGAGTTCCTCGGCGAGAAGATGTTCGGGCGTGAGTTCGTCGATTGGCTGCTGAAGAACACCGAGCCTTCCGAGCTGCTGTTCCGTCTCGCGCGCGAAGCGCGGGTCGTGCTGCTGCCGGGTCGCGGGTTCGGCACACAGCATCCGTCGGGGCGTGTATCGCTCGCCAATCTGAACGAGTCGGACTATCGGCAGATCGGTCGCGCGTTGCGCAAGCTGATCGAAGAGTACATCGAGCGATTCAACGCGGCGACCGGCAAAAAGCTCGATAAAACGAAGGTGAAATAACACGCGGACCGGCGCTGTTGCTGCACTAGCAGCCGGTCGCGTGATACGCGCATTTAATGCGTGCAAGCAGGGCCAAATGGCTTGCGCAATCGCGCGGATCAGTGAATGATCGAATGAACGGCCTCGCCAGCATCACTGTTGGCGAGGCCGATTGTTCCTTAGCGTTTTGACATTCACGTACCGATCATGCCGACTTCATCCATCACACCCGTCGCTTCCGCTGTGCCCTGTCCGGTTGTCGAATCGCTCGACGCCATCCTCCCCGAAGAACCGCTGCTGATGATGGGCGCCGGCCCCGTGCCGATTCCTGCCGCCGTCGCCAAGGCCAACACGATCGTCATCAATCACCTGGGCGGCACGATGGTGAAGGTGATCGGCCAGGTGAAGACCATGGCGCGCTACGTGTTCCAGACGAATTCGAAATGGGTGTTGGGTGTCGCGGGACCGGGATCGGCCGCGATGGAAATGGCGATCTCCAACCTCGCGTGGGAAGGCACGCGCGTGCTGAGTATCAAGAACGGTTTCTTCAGCGAACGGATGGCGGAGATGGGTCGCCGTGTCGGGGCGCGCGTGAGTACGCTCGACGTCGACGATGGCGCGGTTGCGAGTCTCGAACAGGTGGCCGAGGCGATTCGCCGCGAGCGTCCCGAGATCGTGACGGTGGTGCAGGGCGAGACGTCGAACACGGTGTGGAATTACCACCTGAAGGACATCGCCGCGCTGGCGAAAGCCGCGGGTGCGCTGGTGATCGTCGACGCAGTTTGTACGTTGAGCACGATGCCGCTGGAGATGGACGCATGGGGTATCGACGCGGTGATTACCGGTGGGCAGAAGGGCTTGTCGTCGATTCCGGGCGTCTCGCTGATCGCGTTTTCCGACGCGGCCTGGGCGCGCGTCAAAGGACGTACGGCGCCGAATGCGCATTGGTGCCTGGATGCGTCGCTCGCGGAGAACTTCTGGCATAACGCGGGCTATCACTACACCGCGCCGGTGTCGGGCGTGCTGGCTTTGCACGAGGCGTTGCGGCTCGTGTGCGCCGAGACGCTGGAGAAGCGCTTCGCACGGCATCTGAAATGTTCACTGGCCTTGCAGGAAGGGATCGCCGCGTTGGGGCTGAATCTGTATGCGCCGCCGGCGTGCCGGCTGAATTCGGTGGTCGGTATCGAGGTGCCGCAAGGCTTGAGTCCCGGCGATATCTGCGGCCATATCTCGCGGCAGCATCAGGTCGAGATTTCCGGCTCGTTCGGTTTGCCGATCGTGCGGATCGGGCAGATGGGCGAGCAATGCCGCGAACACAATCTGTTCAGAACGCTGCACGCGTTGGGTCGCACGATGCTGGATCTCGGCGCGGCAGTGGATCTGCCGGCGGGCGTGGCGGCGCTGGAAAAATCGTTGTCGGGTGGGGCGCGCGCGTTGGCGCGGTAGCCTGGCGCTGCTGCTGCGGCAGGCTTGGCGTATCCAGCGCGGTGTGCCGCGCTGGATAGCCGATAGCGAGCCGTGTCGAACGATCAGGTCGTTGCGGGCGCAATCGGTGCCCGCGCATTGCGCAGGTACAGCACCGTCGACAGCACCACGGCAGCGGCCGACGCCACGGCCGCGAACAGAAACACGGAGGCGTAGCCGAACTCGCCGGCAATGTAGCCGGCCAGCGGCCCGGTGATGCCGAGCGACAGATCGAGAAACACCGAGTAAGCCGACAACGCCGCGCCACGACTGGCCGGCGGCACGAGGCCGACCGCTTCGACGCCGAGCGCGGGGAACACCAGCGCGAAACCGAAGCCGGTCAACGCCGCGCCGGCGAGCGCGATATGCGGCTCGGGCGCGAGCCACAGCATCAACAGCCCGGCGCATTCGAACGAGAACGACACGATCGCGACGCGGAATCCGCCGTAGCTCTTGATCGTGTTGGCGAACAACAGGCGCGCGCCGATGAACAGCGTGCCGAACACCGTCAGCGACAAGGCCGCATTCGGCCAATGCTTCGCGGCATAAAACAGCGTGATGAAGGTGGCGATCGAGCCGAACCCGGCGGAGCCGAGCGCGAGGCCGATACCGTGCGGCAGCACGCGCGTGAGCACGCTGCCATACGACATCCGCTCGCCGTGGACGATCGGCACCGGCGCGATCGGCCTGGCCAGATAGAAGCCGAGTGCCGCGAGGAAGATCACCAGAATGCCCAGCGCCGCAAACCCCACCGTGTGCGCGATTGCGACACCGAGCGGCGCGCCGACGGCCAGCGCGCCGTAAGTGGCGATGCCGTTCCACGAAATCACCCGCGCGTTGTTGCTGGTGCCGACCCGGCCGATGCCCCACAGAATCGCGCCGGTGCCGCACAGGCTTTCACCGAACCCGAGCACCAGACGGCTGCACACCAGCAGACCGAGGCTCAGCACGGGCCAGCGGCCGCACAGCACCGCCAGCAGCAACAGAATGCCGCTCGCGCCGCACCCCAGCAAACCGATCGACACCGTGCGCTTCGGCCCCAGCGTATCCGCCGAACGGCCGGCCAGCGGCCGCGACGCCAGCGTCGCCAGGTATTGCACGCTGATTGCCGCGCCGGCCAGCACGGCGCTGTAGCCGAGGTCGTCGTGGACGTAGCCGGGCAGCACCGCGAGCGGAATACCGATCGTCAGATAGCAAAGAAACGTGAAAAAGACGACCGGAATGATCTGTAAGGTCGTCGCAAATTCACTGCGAGGTGTCGCTGAATCGGTGGACATGGGGAAAACGAGACTTGAAAACGGCGGGAAGCCGTGATTTTCCCATGGAACCGATTCTCTTGCAGGAGTTGCTTAATAAATTGGCCCATTAAAAAACGGTGCCGGATGCATATAGTGGTCCGGTTTTGCTCCATAAGCGCCGGTTTTGGCCTCCGTGCCGGTCGGCTTGACTCGTCTCGATATGTCTGTATTGACTTGAAAAATAATAAAACCAAGTTAAATTGCCAGTACAACATAAGTCGACCGACCCTCAAACCTATCTCGTTATCGCCTCGCGGATATGTCCCGCATGCGGTCCGAGCTATGGGTTGGTTTTATTGGGAATGATAGTTTTCGAACCATCACGCAGCACGTCCCCACGGACACAGAACATTCGAGAGTAAAGAGACATGACTGAGCCGATTCGCTTCTACCACCGCAACGCGATCCGTGAGATCAAGGACGCGCCCGTCACCCGTACCGTCCTGCAGTATCTGCGCGAAGACGTGCACTGCACCGGCACCAAGGAAGGTTGTGCCGAAGGCGACTGCGGCGCATGCACGGTCGTGCTCGGCGAGCGCAACGCGGCGGGCGGCGTCGACTTCAAGACGGTCAATGCCTGCATCCAGTTCGTGCCGACGCTCGACGGCAAGGCGCTCTTCACCGTCGAAGATTTGCGCCAGCCGGACGGCTCGTTGCATCCGGTCCAGGAAGCGATGGTCGAATGCCACGGCTCGCAGTGCGGTTTCTGCACGCCGGGTTTCGTCATGTCGATGTGGTCGCTTTACGAAAAACACGGCCACGAACATAGCTGCGCGAACAAGACGGTGCCGTCGCGCGACACGATCAGCAATGCGCTGACCGGCAACCTGTGCCGCTGCACGGGCTATCGCCCGATCGTCGACGCGGCCGTGCGCATGTTCGAAGCGCCGCCGCCCAAAGCGCCGGTCAATGTCGAAGCGCTCGCTGCCACGCTCGCCAAGCTCGAGCGCACGGACACGTTCCACTACCAGCACGCCGGCCAGCAGTTCGACGCGCCGCGCACGGTCGCAGCGCTCGCGAAGATCAAGGAAGCCGAACCGGCCACGCGGATTCTCGCCGGCAGCACGGACATCGGCCTGTGGGTCACCAAGATGATGCGCGAGCTCGGCAACATCGTTTATATCGGGCAGATCGCCGAATTCCAGAAGCTCGAAACGAACGACGACTGGATCGAGATCGGCGCGGGCGTGAGCGTCGAAAAGGCCTACACGGAAATCATCAAGCAGTATCCGGAACTGTTCGAAATGCAGCAGCGCTTCGCGTCGCTGCCCATTCGTAACGCCGGCACGCTCGGCGGCAATATCGCCAACGGTTCGCCGATCGGCGATTCGATGCCCGGCCTGATCGCGCTCGGCGCGCATGTGATCGTGCGCGGCGGCGAGATCGAACGTGAAATGCCGCTGGAAGATCTGTACCTCGCGTATCAGAAGAAGGACATGGCCGAACACGAGTTTGTCGTTGGCCTGAAGGTGCCGACGCGCACCGGCGTGCGCAAGAACTTCCAGTTCCGCACGTACAAACTGTCGAAGCGTTTCGACTCCGATATCTCGGCCGTGTGCGCCGCGTTCTCGTTCATCGCCGACGGCGACGTGATCCGCGAGCCGCGCATCGCGTTCGGCGGCATGGCCGCCACCTCGAAGCGCGCGACGCACGCCGAAGCCGTGCTGCGCGACGCCGAATGGCACGAAGCCACCGCACAGGCCGCGATGATCGCGCTCGGCAACGACTACGCGCCGCTGTCCGACATGCGGGCCACCAGCAATTACCGGCTCGAAGCCGCGAAAAACACGCTGTACCGTTTCTGGCTCGAAACGCGTCCGAACAATCCGCTGCCGAAGAGCGCGCTCGACGTCCGCGCAGTGGCCGCGGCGTGCGCCCCAGCCGGCGCGAATGTCTGAACGCGGTAAGTACGCGATCAGTGCGCGGTAAGTACAGGAAGCAAGAGAAGCACACGGAGAACACACAATGAATCAGCAAGCCGAACCGTTCCTGAAAGACCTGAAGGAGCTCGACGACTTCACCCAGGTCCATATTTCGCGGCCGCATGAGTCCGCGCATCTGCACGTGAGCGGCCGCGCGACCTACACCGACGACATTCCGACGCTCGCCGGCACGCTGCACGCCGCGCTCGGCCTGTCGCCGAAAGCGCACGCGAAGATCGTCTCGATGTCGCTCGATAAAGTGCGCGCCACGCCGGGTGTGGTCGCGATCTTCACCGCCGAAGATTTCCCCGGCGTGAACGACGTCGGCCCGATCATCCACGGCGACGATCCGATTCTCGCCGATGGTCTCGTGCAATACGTCGGCCAGCCGATGTTCATCGTGGTCGCGACGTCGCATGACACCGCGCGGCTCGCCGCGCGCCGCGCCGAAGTCGTCTACGAAGAACTGCCGGCGATTCTGACCGCGCAGCAAGCGCGCGCCGCGAACCAGCACGTGCTGCCGCCGATGAAACTCGCGCGCGGCGAAGCCGACACGAAGATTGCTCGCGCCGCGCGTCGCGAAGCCGGCGAGATGCTGCTCGGCGGCCAGGAACAGTTCTATCTGGAAGGCCAGATTTCGTACGCGGTGCCGAAGGACGACGACGGCATGCACGTCTACTGTTCGACGCAGCACCCGACCGAAATGCAGCACATGGTCGCGCATGCGTTGGGCGTGGCGTCGCACAACGTGCTGATCGAATGCCGCCGGATGGGCGGCGGCTTCGGCGGCAAGGAATCTCAATCGGGCCTGTTCGCGTGCTGCGCGGCTTTGGCTGCATGGAAGCTGCTGTGCCCGGTAAAGCTGCGTCCGGACCGCGACGATGACATGATGGTCACCGGCAAGCGCCACGATTTCCACTACACGTATGAAGTCGGGTACGACGAGCAAGGCGTGATCGACGGCGTGACGGTCGACATGACCTCGCGCTGCGGTTTCTCCGCCGACCTGTCCGGTCCGGTGATGACGCGCGCGCTGTGCCACTTCGACAACGCGTACTGGCTTTCGGACGTGACGATCGACGGCTTCTGCGGCAAGACCAACACGCAGTCCAACACGGCGTTTCGTGGCTTCGGCGGTCCGCAAGGCGCGTTCGCGATCGAATACATCATGGACAACGTCGCGCGTTCGGTCGGCGAAGATTCGCTCGACGTGCGCCGTCGCAATCTGTACGGCAAGACCGAGCGCAATCAGACGCCGTACGGGCAAGTGGTTGAAGACAACGTGATTCACGAGTTGATCGACGAACTCGAAGCGACCAGCGAATATCGCGCACGTCGCGCGTCGATCAACGAATTCAACGCGAACAACGAAGTGCTGAAGAAGGGCATGGCGCTGACGCCGGTCAAGTTCGGCATTGCGTTCAACGTGACCCACTTCAACCAGGCTGGCGCGCTGGTGCACATCTACACCGATGGTTCGGTGCTGGTGAACCACGGCGGCACCGAAATGGGTCAAGGCTTGAATACGAAGGTTGCACAGGTCGTCGCGCATGAACTGGGGATCGGCTTCAACCGCATTCGCGTGACCGCGACCGATACCAGCAAGATCGCCAATACGTCGGCGACTGCCGCATCGACCGGTTCGGACCTGAACGGCAAGGCCGCGCAGGATGCCGCGCGGCAGTTGCGCGAACGTCTGTCGGCGTTCGCCGCCGAACGTTTCGGCGCGGGCCAGGTGAGCGCGTCGGAAGTGCGCTTCCTGCACGATCGCGTGGTGGTCGGCGAGATGATCGTGCCGTTCGAGGAAGTGATCGCGAAGGCCTACGTCGCGCGTGTTCAGCTCTGGTCGGATGGCTTCTACGCGACGCCGAAGCTCTACTGGGATCAGTCGAAGCTGCAAGGCCGGCCGTTCTACTACTACTCGTACGGCGCGGCCGTGTCGGAAGTGGTGATCGACACGCTGACCGGCGAAATGCGCGTGCTGCGTGCGGATGCGTTGCATGACGTGGGCGCGTCGCTGAATCCGGCGCTCGACGTCGGGCAGGTGGAAGGCGCGTTCATTCAGGGCATGGGCTGGCTCACGACCGAAGAACTGTGGTGGAACGCAGGCGGCAAGCTGATGACGCACGCGCCGTCCACCTACAAGATTCCGACCGTCAACGACACGCCGCCGGATTTCCGCGTGCGCCTGTTCAAGAACCGCAATGCGGAGGACAGCATTCATCGTTCGAAGGCGACCGGCGAGCCGCCGCTGCTGCTGCCGTTCTCGGTGTTCTTCGCGGTGCGCGACGCGGTGTCGGCCGTGGGCGACCACAAGGTCAACCCGCCGCTGAACGCCCCGGCCACCAGCGAGGAAATCCTCAAGGCGGTCGGCGCGGTGCGGGCGGCGACTGCCGCCGCCCGTCAATAAACGTCGCGGCATCGCTGACGCGTGAATCACTCACTCACTGGAATGATCGCCATGAACGCTTCTTCTTCCGTTCAGATCGGCCGGCGCAGCACGGTTGAAGCGCCGCGTCCGGCGCCGATGCACATCGTGCTGTTCGGCGCGGGACACGTCGGGCATGCGCTCGTCAAGTTGCTCGGCAGCTTGCCGTGCGTAGTCCAGTGGGTCGACGAACGCGACGAACTGTTCCCCGACGAAACGCCCGCCAACGTGCAGGTCGAAGCGACCGATACGCCGGATGCGATCGTCGACACGGCGCCGCCCGGTGCGTATTTTCTGGTGATGACGCACAACCATGCGCTCGATTTTTCGCTGGCCGCGCGCATCATGCGGCGGCGCGATTTCACGTACTTCGGCATGATCGGTTCGAAGACCAAGCGCGTGAAGTTCGAGCGCAGATTGATCGATCGTGGCGTGGATCTGGACCGGCTGGTCGAGATGACGTGTCCGATCGGTGTGGCGGGTATCGTCGACAAGGCGCCCCCGGCGATCGCCGTGGCGGTGTGTGCGGAGTTGCTGCAGATCCGTTCGCGGCAGGTTGCGGCGCAGGCCGCGATGCAGAAGCTTTGCGCGAGCGTTTGAAAGTGTGAGCGCGTGAACGACTAAGACGCAGCGGAGCGCGACGCGCCCGCTTCAACGACAACAACGTCAGCCCTACGCGGTTGACGTTTCTTTTTTCTGCGGCCGCTTCGCGCGGCGCATTTTCTGCGCGACCAATCCATCCGACACTTGCGACATCAGCGTGCGCAGCCAGCCGACATCGCTCGGGCGATCCGGCTGCGGATGCCATAACTGATAGCACTTGATGCGCGGAAACGGAATCGGCACGTCGACCACCGCGAGCGGCAGGATGCTCGCGTAGTGCATCGCGAAGCGGCGCGTGGTCGTGAAGATCAGATCCGATTGCAGCAGCGTTTGCGGCACCAGCCCAAAGTACGGCAGCGTGGCGACGATGCGCCGGTCGGCGCGCGCCCGCGCGAAGCCGATGTCGATCGCACCGCCGCGCGCGCCGCTATACGGCGTCGGCGCGAGATGCGGCGCGGCGAGATACGCTTCGCGCGTCATCGGCATGCGCGTGAGCGGATGGTCGGCGCGCATCAGGCACACCACCGTGTCGGAAAACAGATCGCTACGTTCGAAACGCGGGTCGGGCTTCGGCCAGTTGCCGATCACCAGATCGAGTTCGCCGGCATCGAGCGCGGCGGAGTGATCGAGCATCGGACTCAACGAATCGATTTCGAGCCGTGCATGCGGGGCCGCTTCGCGGAATTGCGCGATCACGGTCGGCATGAAGAAGTCGTTCAGATAATCCGGCGCGGCGACGCGAAAGGTACGGCGCGAACGGCTGGCATCGAAATCGCCATGCGGCGTCGCGACGAAATCCACTTCGCGCAGCACGCGTTGTGCGGAAGCCAGCAGCGACTCGCCGTATTCGGTGGGCACCATGCCCGACTTGCCGCGCACGAGGATCGGGTCGTTCAGCGTCTCGCGCAGTTTACGCAGCGCGGTGCTAATGGCAGGTTGAGTTTGATTCAGACGCAGCGCGGTCTGCGTGACGCTGCGCTCGACTAGCAGCGTACGCAATACGCGCACGAGCCAGATATCGAGGGAGGCGGCGGTGTCGTCCATGTTCAAGGCTAAACGAGGCAGGCGGTTCGGGCCGCAATGAAGCGTCGGACGGAGCCCGCCCGCGAACTTGCCCGCGCTCTGGGCGCAAAGGTTATAACCTTAGGCCGTTTGCGGAGCAGTAGCATAGCGGGCGCGGTATGGCCGGCATCAGCACGGCCTTTTCGGCGCTATCGTGGCTGTTTTCGAATGCTTTAAGACCTCTGCCGACGCTCGCATCGTCACGCGCGCCGATCCGGATCGCGCGAAGCTTGCGCTTGCCTTACGTCGGGTTCGCGGGGTTCGCCGAATTCGTCGGTATGTCCACGACACCCGAAGCCAGCGCGCTGATCCGCTTCACTTCTTTCGACTCGAGCCAGTTCGGCGTGCGCGCGCAATACAGCACCATCGGCAAGGCGTCTTCGCCCCAGAACAGTTGATCGTTGAGCCGGAAGGTTGGCACGCCGTAGACGCCGAGACCGATCGCGTCCGCGGTGTTGCGCTGCAATTGCGCGCTCACGTCGGGGCTTTTGATCAGCTCGGGACCGTCGGGCATGCCGACGCGTTCGCACAGTTCGGCAAACGCCGTTTCACTCGACGGATCGCGGCCTTCGCGCCAGATGAAGCGGAAAATCTCGCGCACGAACTGCACGTCGCCCTTCGCCGCGGTGGCGAGCAGCAGCGGCTTCATCGAATCGAACGGATGAGCCGGCGGCATCTTGTACGGAATGCCGAGTTGCTCCGCGCGAAACAGCGCGTGCCGGTACAGGAAGGTGCGCTTGGCGGGCACGCTGTAGGCCGGCCGTTGTCCCCAGTGGCTATACAGATCGTTCAGGACGACCGGTGTGAATGCGAAGTCGAAGCCCGGCCATTTGTCGTGTTGCTCGAGCAACAGGTACGTGAACGGCGAGACAAAGTCGTAAAACCAAAGCGGTTGCCTGGCGTCGATGCCAACGGTCATAAGTGTCTCCCGGATTGCCTGGTCCGCACGGCGCCTCTGCTGGACCGTCGGAATTGTAATGATCTTACGCGGTGCGGCGGCCGCTTGCACCCTCGATCAATATGGTTTGCGGCCGGCGCTGCCTGGCGTCTCGCCGATCTCGGCGGCTTCGTTGGCGGCGGTTTTGTCCGCGGCGGGGGCTTCGTCAGCGGCGTTGGTCTGGGTCTCGGGGGCGTCGTCCGATTCATCGGTCGTGTCGTCGCGCTGGGTGTCGCGAGCCTGCGTGAGCCGCTGACGCACGAAGCCGATATGCTCGCGCAACACATAGAACTGATCCGCGTAGGCCAGCGGCATTTTCAGACCGTTGACCGACTCCTCGATCGCGTCGAGACGTTCGATCAGCGACGCGCGTTCCGTCGCCGAATACTCGCTGAGCGCGCTGCGTTCGATCGCGATCAACGCACCATACCAACGGTAGATTCGCGACTTCACCCGCCACGCATACAGCGACGGCACCAGCCGCAACGCCGGCACCAGCAGCACGATCAGCGGCACCACGACCACCAGCAGCCGGTCGGCGAGGCTCGCGAGCCAGAACGGCAGCACCCGGTACAGGAAGCTCTTGCCCGACTTGTAGTAACGCGCGGCGTCGTCGCTGATCGGGAAGTCATGCGCGAGCGGCGCGGGGAATTCGCCCGCGCGCTGCAGGATGTTCGCCTTGCCATGCACCTCGCGCGCGGCTTCGATCAGCAGATCGGAAAGCGCGGGATGCAGCGAGTCGCGCGCCACCAGTTCGGCGGTGGGCGCCACCATGTGAATCGGCGCGGACGGCAGGTTCTTGCCGAGGTCGAATGCGCCCATCGGCATTTCGAGTTGCGTCAGATAGGGGAAGCGGCGGGTGTACGCTTCGGCCTGCGTGAAGTCGTAGAACTGCACGTTCGGTGTGCGGTAGAGCTTGCCCATCACCGCCGGCTGCGCCGAGTCGCCGGCGAGGAACGCCGCGTCGACCTTGCCGGAAACGAGCGCGTCGGCGGCGTCGTCGCCCGACAGAGGCAGCAGTTTGGTCGCGCCGCCCGGCACGATGCCGTTGGCCTTGAGCAGCGCGAGCGCCAGTTCGCGCGTGCCGCTGCCCTCGGCGCCGACCGCGAGGCGCAGGCCTTTGAATTCGGAGAGCCGCGTGACGGTCGGGCCGTGATAGAAGATCGCCAGCGGCACATAGGCGACGCTGCCGAGCGACATCAGGCCTTCGCTGGCGGGGCCGGGCGCGACGCCGTCCTGCACGAAGCCGACGTCGACGTTCGACTTCGGGTCCGAGAGCCGCTTGAGGTTCTGCAGCGAGCCTTCGGAGGCCAGCACGTTCAGGGTGATGCGGTTGCGCGCGAGAATCGTTTTGTACTTCTGCGCTGCATCCCAGAAGGTGCTGCCCTCGGGACCGGCGCTGATGGTCAGCGTGCTGGGCGGCGCGGGCTGGATCAGCCGCACGGCGACCCAGACCGCCGCCACGGCGATCAGCAGGATCGGGCCGAACGAGACCGCGAGGTCGCGCCAGGAGATCGCGACGAAACGGGCGACGAGACGGGGAGGGCCTTTGCGGCCGGTGGCAGGCTTCATCGGATGACGTGACGGCGACGGTCGAAGGTGAACGGGGCGCGGCTGGGCGGCGCGTGAACCGGCATGCGGCGCTGGCGCCTGGCCAGGCCGGCACGGTGGCGAGTCGCGCGGATTTCAGCTGGGCCGCGTGGCAGCGTGTGTCGCGCCGATGGTACCTGAGATTCCGGCGACGGCGAAACGCGCGGCGGCTGCCCGCGCCGACAAACCCGTAACAAATCGTGAATGCAGCGTGAACGCAGCGTGAGTGCGCCGCGAATGCGCGATGAATAGAGCGTGAATACCCTGGTGAAAGGGCGCTAAACCCGAACCGTCAAACACTGCGCCGATTGACTAAACCCTTTGCGCTTCTGGCTCGGCTAGATTAAATTGTGCATCGCTGCCGCGAACCGATGTTTGCGCGGCGCGACCCGGCATGACTGACAAGAACCGGGCGCGTCGGCGGACTTCGCGGCTTGCCGGTTTTGTACCGTGGCGCCTGCCTGCATGCGCATACGGCACCCGGTCTCTCTCGCCTCTCGCACATCGTGTTGCAGCCTTAGTCGGCCTCGCCCAGCCGCGCCTTGTCGCGCGCGCGGCGCGGCCGCGGGTAGTCGTAACGAAGCCGCTTTGATAGGCGGTCCAATGTGTAGCTAAGGAGAAGAGAAATATGAAATCGGTCGGTTTTCTGAAAACGCTGGGCTCGGTGGTGGCAATGGTAGTGGCGTGCAATGTGTACGCTCAGGCAAGCGATGCACCGAGCACGATGGCAGCGCCGGCTGCAAGCGCCAAGGCGACCAAGAAGGCCAACAGCCAACTCGGCCGCAAGGTGCGTGGCGTGCTGGCCAAGTCGCAAGGCATCGACGTATCGAACATCGCTGTGCGTGCCCGTGGCGGCGCGGTGACCCTGACGGGCTCGGTGCCCAACCAAGGCCAGATCGACGCTGCCGGCGATGCCGCCAAGGGCGTCGCGGGCGTGACGTCGGTGACGAACAAGCTGACCGTCGTGCAGCAGTAAGCAGGCGGCCGGCAGCGGACGGTAGGTCGCAAGCTGCAGCCACGCGTACGGTGCCGATTGGCGCTGTACGCGCCTGGGAATCAGATCAGTGGCCCAGCGCCGCCTTGCGCCTTCCGAATGCATGTCAGTGCAAAAAAGCCCCGGGTTCAGCCGGGGCTTTTTTTTCGCTTTATTTCTCGGCGCGAGGATTTTTTGTGCGGTGAAGATGGGGCATCGCCGTTGCGGCCCGAGCCGCGAGCGAACGCTACCGCCGGTCTGTGTGCTGCGACACACAATTGCCGTAGGCCGGAGCGTACTGTGATGCATGGGAAACCGGAGTCGATGCCATGGAAACCACGCTATTGCGCTACACGGATCTGCCGATCGGCGATCGGGCGGCTTTCGAACTGGTTTGCGCGCGGCACGGCTTTGCGCCGGCGCATTTCGACATCAGCGCGTGCGTGAATCCGGGCGATGCCGCGCCGGAGCGTCTGGTCACGGTACGCCGTGGCGGCTGGGCGCAGTCTTATCACGACCGACACGGTCAGTGGATCCGGCAGTTCGAATCCGATCTGACGTGCAGGTTCTTCAAGTGAAGATCAGCTGAGAGCGGACGCCTGACGGCTTGCGCCTCAGGCCAGCACGAGCCGCACACCGACCAGCGTCAGCGTGGCGGCGAGCAGATTGCGCAACAGCTTGTCCGGCGCGCGCGACGACAGAAAACTGCCGATCGCGATACCCGGCAACGATCCCACCAGCAGCGACAGCAGCATCGACCAGTCGATCGAACCCAGCAGCCAATGGCCGGCGCCCGCCAGCAGCGTGAGCGGCACCGCATGCGCGATATCGGAACCGACGATCCGCGTGGTCGGCAGCAACGGATACAGCAGCAGCAACACCGTCACGCCGATCGCGCCCGCCCCCACCGACGTCAACGACACCAGCACGCCGAGCACCGCGCCGGTCAGCATCGTCAGCACGAGCGTGCGACTCTGGCGCGGCGGGCGTTGACGGCGCGCGCCGAGCGCCGCGAGTTGCGGGCGGAATACCAGCGCCACTGCGGTCACCAGCAACGCGACGCCCAGCACGATCTGAATCACCCGGCTGGCGCCCGGCGTGTCCATCCCATAGCGATGCAGCAGGATCAGCGTGAGCGTGGCCGCCGGCACGCTGCCTGCGGCGAGCCGCAGCGTGATCTGCCAGTCGACCGAGCCCTTCAGGCCGTGCACGAGCGTACCGGTCGCCTTGGTGGCGGCCGCGTAAAGCAGGTCGGTGCCGACCGCGGTAGCCGGATGTACGTTGAACAGCAGGACGAGGATCGGCGTCATCAGCGAACCGCCGCCGACGCCCGTCAAGCCGACCAGAAAGCCGACGAACAGGCCGGAGACGGAGTACAGCAGATCGATGTGGGGAAGAGCCATTGAGCGGACCGCTGACGGTCGGATGGGGTGAACAGGTTAGGTGACGAGGTCGGCACGCGCGCGGCTTGAGCCGCGCGTCTGCAGTCCGGCGATGGCGCCGCTACCGACGCGCCGGCGTGCGGCGAAAGGCGCTATTGTCGCAAAACTGCCGCGTCCGCGTACGGAACGCCCTAACGCGCGCAGGGACAGCGGCTCGAAGCCGCTCCCGCGCGCCGTCACGCTGGCGTGTTGCCGCCGCTTACGCTCAAAGCGCGCGGCGAATTTCGACGATGCCGAATACCGCCAGCGTGATCCCCACCATCCGGTCAATCGCGACGCGCAGCTTGCTGCCGATCGCGTGACGCGCGAGCGACACCACCGTCACGAGGAAACACCACCACGCGATCGATCCGCAAAACACGCCGCCGACCGTGGTCAGCGCAACGCCCGACGAAAACGCGCCACGCGGCGCGAGCGTGGTGAACAGCGCGGCGAACATGATCACCGTCTGCGGATTGGTCAGCGTGAGCAGAAACGAACTCGCATAGGCACGCAGCGCGCCGGCACGGCCGACTTGCGCGAGCTTGCCGTTGCCTGCGCCGTTGGTGTCGTCGGCGGGGGCTTTTTGCAGCAGCGCGCGCACGCCCAGATACAGCAGGAACAGACCGGCGAGCAGATGCAACGGACGGTCATACGCCAGCATGAACTGCGAAATGCCGACAAGGCCAAGTGCCGCGATCAAACCGTAGACGGCGTCGCCGCTCGCAATGCCAAAGCCGATCGCAAGGCCCGCGCGCGGACCGCCGGTCAACGTGCGGCGGATGCACAGCATGCCCATCGGGCCGACCGGCGCGGCAATCGCGAGACCGACGCCGGCGGAGGTGAGGAAGAGACTGGTGGTGGACATCAAAACCCCTGGTTGATTGTTGTGGTTCGTTACGGGTTGTCGTGTTTCGTTTCAGCACTGCATGGCGGCACGCTGAAAATGAAGAGCATCCCAGCATAGCCAGACTTAAAAAACCGGGCAAGGTTGTTCGCTGCTTGTTCTTCGCTGCAAGCGAGCATGGTTATTAGGTACGACTCGCTGCAGCACACGCGTCCGACGGCCGTGGATACCCTGGGGCCAACTTTAACCGCGCTTTCCTCGTGCATAATTTTCTCACTTCACCTTCTGGGAGCGGGCCCGCTCATGTGGCAAATCGATCAGGTGACCTTGCGCCTGTTCATCGCCGTCTGCGAGGAAGGCACGATCGCGCGCGCGGCCGAACGCGAGTTCATCGCGCCGTCGGCGGTCAGCAAGCGGCTCGCCGATCTGGAGGCGCTGGTCGACGTCGCGTTGCTGTCGCGCAGCCAGCGCGGCGTGCGCGCGACTGCGGCCGGCGAAGCGCTGTTGCGGCACGCGAAGCTCATCATGCGCGGTCATGAGCGCTTGCAGGCCGAACTCAGCGAATACGCCGCCGGTGCGCGCGGGCATGTGCGGGTGCTGGCGAACGTGTCGTCGATGGTGGAGTTTTTGCCCGAGGCGCTGTCGTCGTTTCTGAAGAGCAATCCGCAAATTCGCGTGGACGTCGAGGAACGCGTGAGCGCGGAGATCGTGCGCGGTCTGGAGGAAGGTGTCGCCGATCTCGGCATCTGCCGCGACGTCGTGGCGATGGGCAATCTCGATGTCTTGCCGTACCGCGCCGATCATCTCGCGCTGATCGTGCCGCGCGCGCATCCGCTCGCGGGAGAGGCCGCTGTCGGCTTCGAGCAGACACTGGCGTTCGATCATCTCGGGCTCGCGTCGAATGCGTCGGTGAATGCGCTGATGCAGCGTATCGCGGTGGAGAAGGGCCACGAGTTGAATTATCGAACGTACGTGTCGACGTTCGATGCGGCTTATCGTTTCATTCAGGCGGGTCTCGCGGTGGCGATCTTGCCGCGAGAAGCGCTGCCCCGTCATGCTGCGGATGAATACGGCATCGTCGCCGTGCCGTTGCGCGAGGCGTGGGCCGAGCGGCGCTTTGTGATTTGCGTGCGCGATCGTCAGGCGTTGACGCTGGCGGCGGCGAATTTGCTTGAGCATTTGCTGCGCGGGTAGGTGAGGCGGCGTCGTTTCGTGAGCGAGCGTTGCCGCCTGGTTTGATCTGCGTGCGAAGCGTGCCTTGAGCAAAGCGCGTCCTCGGGAAAGCGTGCACGAGGCAAAGCACGCCCCGAAACAAAGCGCTCCGAAGCAAACACACGCGCGAATCGCCCTTCCCATGCCCCTGAAAAGCCCTTAAGGGTTTCCCCTTTGCGACGGCTTATGCCCGTCCCGCATGCCTGCGCGGCCATCGCGAGCGGCGATGGAGTGCGTCGTCAACGCAGACTTTTACGCGCGACCCGGCGCGCGCACGCTGTCACTCAGTTGCTTCATTCCTCGCATTCAGCGCGACCTTCAAGATCGGGATTCGACATCATGAGTGATACCAGGGAGCGCGTCGTCGTGACCGAAGTCGGCATGCGCGACGGTCTGCAAAGCATCGCCCGCACGATGCCCACGGAATTCAAACGTCGCTGGATCGACGCCGCCTATGCCGCCGGCGTGCGGCACATGGAAGTCGCGTCGTTCGTGCCCGCGAAGCTGTTGCCGCAAATGGCCGATGCCGATGCTGTCATCGCCCACGCGCTCACCTACGACGACCTGACCGTGACCGCGCTGGTGCCGAATCTGAAGGGCGCGCAACGGGCGCTCGAAGCCGGCGTGCATCGCATCGTCGCGCCGATCTCGGTGAGCGCCGCGCATAGTCTCGCGAATGTGCGCAAGACGCCCGCGGAGATGATCGACGCGTTCGCGGCGATGCGCGAGTTGATCGATAGTGCGGCGAGCGATGCAGGTGCAGACGCTAGCGCAGGCGCCGCGGCAACTGCCAGCGGTCACGTTCGTGTCGGAACACGCGGACACCGCGTCGAACTGATCGCAGGATTGTCGACGGTGTTCGGCTGCACGCTGCAAGGCGCGGTGCCGTACGCCGACATCGCCGCGATCGCGCGGGCCGCCGCGCAGGCCGGCGCCGATGTGATCGCGCTCGGCGACACCACGGGCGAAGCGACGCCGCGCCAGGTCGGCGAAATCATCGAACTGGTCCGCGACGCGGTGGGCAACACGCTGCGCTCGCTGCATTTCCACGACACGCGCGGCCTCGGTCTCGCCAACACGCTGATCGCGTTGCAGCACGGCATTCGCGAATTCGACGCGTCGCTAGCGGGTCTCGGCGGCTGTCCGCATGCGCCGGGCGCGACCGGCAACGTCAACACCGAAGACCTCGTGTTCATGCTCGACAGCATGGGCTACGACACCGGCATCGACCTCACGCGATTGCTCGCGTCGCGCGCCGTGCTCGCCGACGCATTGCCCGGCGAACCGCTGTACGGCTATCTGGCACGCGCCGGTTTGCCGAAGCAGTTCGCCGCTGCTGGTCCTTCTTCGGGTTCCTCTTTCGACTCTACCGAATCACAGGTGCTGCAATGACTACGCATTCGTCTTCTGCTTCTTCTTCTGCTCAGGCCGCGCCGCAGCAAGCGGGCGCCTTGCCGCTCGCCGGCATTCGCGTGATCGAGTTGTCGCATATGGTGATGGGTCCAACCTGCGGGATGATTCTCGGCGACCTCGGCGCCGAAGTGATCAAGGTCGAACCGCCGCGCGGCGACGGCACGCGTCGTCTGCTCGGTACCGGCGCGGGGTTCTTTCGTACCTTCAATCGCAACAAGAAGAGTGTCGCGCTCGACCTCGATAGCGAAGCGGGACTGGCCGCGCTGCACAAGCTCGTCGATACCGCCGATGTGTTCGTCGAAAACTTCAAGCCCGGTCGAATGGCGAGTCTCGGTCTCGATTACGCGTCGCTGCGCGAGCGCAATCCGAAGCTGATCTATGTGTCGCACAAGGGCTTTCTGAACGGCCCTTACGAACACCGCCTCGCGCTCGATGAAGTCGTGCAGATGATGGCCGGTCTCGCGTACATGACGGGTCCGGTGGGTCGTCCGTTGCGTGCGGGCAGTTCGGTCAACGACATCATGGGCGGCATGTTCGGCGCGATCGGCGTGCTCGCCGCGCTGCACGAACGACACGTGAGCGGACGCGGCAAGGAAGTACAGAGCGCGTTGTTCGAGAACTGCGTGCTGCTGTCCGCGCAGCACATGCAGCAGTACGCCGCGACGGGTGTGCCGGCCGCGCCGATGCCTGAACGAATCAGCGCCTGGGCCGTGTACGACGTGTTCACGTTGGCCCATGACGAGCAGATGTTTATCGCCGCGACCGGCGACGGTCAATGGCGCGCGCTGTGCGCGATTCTCGGCCGCGCGGACCTGCTGGCCGACCCGCGCCTCACGACCAACAACGATCGTGTGCTGGCGCGCGAGTGGCTGCTGAAGACGCTCGGCGAGACCTTGCGGGAATGCGATGGCGCGACGCTCGTGCCGCAGTTCGAGCGCGACCACATTCCGTTCGCGTCGATCACGAAACCCGAAGAGTTGTTCGACGATCCGCATCTGAACGAGAGCGGCGGCCTCGCGCGTTTGACGCTCGACGATGGTACTGAGACGGCGATGCCGCTGCTGCCCATTTCGCTCGATGGAGCGCGCTTGCAGCCGCGTCAGCCGATCGCGAAGATCGGCGAGCATACCGTCGATGTGCTGCGCAGTTTGGGTTATGACGATGCGCAAATCGCAGCGCTGGGTGGTGGTTCGACGCAGGCGCCGCGCGAAGCGGCTTGAAGCGGCTTGAAGTGGATGCATCGCGAGATGCGTTGAATGTGGTCAATCAATCTCACCCGGCGGTAAGACCGGAACTCAGCAACACGTTGCATGGGATCGGAGTAAGAGCGAAAGCGTCAACTCTGACCGACCGCAACCAAGGAGACAGGCGATGAAGTCGTCGAATCATGCGGTATATGCGACAGCGGTCGGCGATGCCGGCGCGTTGGGCGGTGTGCCTTCGGGCACGGATGTGTCGAGCGGCGGCCGCGCCGATGGTATTGCGCTGGACGGCGCGCGTATTTCCGCGCGGCTCGACCGTCTACCGGCGACGCTCTCGATCTGGAAGCTGGTGATGCTACTGAGCCTCGGGCTATTCTTCGAACTCTACGACCTGATGTTCTCCGGCTATATCGCGCCGGGACTCGTGCGCAGCGGCATTCTCACCGCGACCACGCGTGGGCTGTTCGGCACCAGCGGCGTGGCGAGTTTTATCGCTTCATTGTTCGCGGGTCTGTTCATCGGCACGGCGGCGTGTGGATTTCTCGCCGACCGCTTTGGCCGACGCGCGATCTTCACGTGGTCGCTGCTGTGGTACACGGCGGCCAATATCGTCATGGCGTTTCAGGACACGGCGGGCGGGCTCAATCTTTGGCGCTTCATTGCCGGGATCGGTATTGGCGTGGAGATCGTGACGATCGGCACGTATATCTCCGAGCTGGTGCCGAAGCATGTGCGTGGACGGGCGTCGGCGTGTTCGCAGGCGGTGGGCTTTTGCGCGGTGCCGATCGTCGCGTTTCTGTCGTATCTGCTGGTGCCGCACCGTTATTTCGGAATCGATGGCTGGCGCCTCGTCGTGCTGACTGGCGTGGTCGGCGCGATCGTGGTGTGGTGGATCCGCCGACGTCTGCCGGAGAGCCCGCGCTGGCTCGCGCAGAAAGGCCGGATCGATGAAGCGGATGCGGTGATGACGCGTCTCGAAGCGCGTGTGGAGCGCGAATATGGCCGGCCGTTGCCTGAGCCTGCGATGCCGGAGCCGGTGCGTGCGCGGGCAGCATTTCGTGATCTGTTGGTGCCGCCGTATCGCAAGCGCACGCTGATGCTGATCATCTTTCACGTGTTTCAGACGATGGGGTATTACGGCTTTGCTAACTGGATTCCGACGTTGCTGATCAAGCAGGGGATTACGGTGACGACCAGCTTGATGTACGCGAGCATTATCGCGATTGCTGCGCCGCTTGGACCGTTGTTGGGGTTGTTGATTGCCGACCGCTTCGAACGTAAGACGGTGATTATTTTTATGGCGGCGGTGAATGTGGTGTGTGGGTTGGCCTTTAGTCAGGCGCGGGAGACGGTGTTGCTGGTGAGTTTGGGCGTGTGTCTTGTGCTGGCGGGCAATATCATTTCGTATAGCTATCACGCGTATCAGGCGGAGCTTTTTCCTACGAGTATTCGGGCACGGGCCGTTGGCTTCGTTTATTCGTGGAGCCGGATTTCGGCGATGTTCTCTGCGTTTGTTATTGCCGGATGCTTGAGCCGGTTTGGGGTTAATGGGGTGTTTGTTTTTATCTCCGGGGCGATGGCGGTGGTGATGGTGGCGATTGGGCTGCTGGGGCCCAAGACGCGGGATGTTGCGTTGGAGGATATTTCCGGGTAGCTGCTGGTCGCTTTGTGCTGGTCAGGCGTGCCCGCCAGTGGTGTGGCGGGCGCTCACCTTAATCGTTAATTCTTCTTCGCAGGCGTCGATGCGCTCGGCGTCCGGATCGGCGTGCCGCCCGATGGCGATGTCGCCGGCTGCGGCTTCTTGTCCTGCTTAGGCTTCTTTACTTCACGGTTGCTGCGCATTTGACCTTTTGCCATGATGGACTCCCCAGTTTGGCGGTTTATGCTCCTTCCTGGAGCTGGGAGGTAGTGTGCGCTTGTTTTGGGTGGTTGGTGGGGTTTATTTGCCTGCGGTGGGCTTTATTTGCCTGCGGTGGGCTTTTTTGGTTGTTGTCTTGCGGTGTTGGCCTTTCCTTGTGATCACGGTGGTCTATTAGCGTCGCCTGTGCGGGGGGGCACCTACTTTTCTTTGCCTGCCGTGCCGCAAAGCAAAGTAGGCAAAAGAAAGCGGCTCACACCGCTGATATGACTCCCGGTGTCAATCGAGATCGGTTTTCAGTTTTTCAGTTTCTTCTGTTCATGCTTGTCCGAATTTCCTGAGGGCGACGTAGCAGTACATCTCGACGGTGGATCACGCTGATATCCGCGGGTTGGATACCGCATTACAGAGGTCCGCCCAATGAGCCTGCCGCAGTCCAGAGCCGCAAGTCGGATGCAATCCGTTGCGTAGCGGTGTCGCGGGTTACTCGTGTGCCGGGCTACGCCGCCTTCAGGAAACTCTCCTCCAGTGGTCAGGGTGGGGCAAGGGGTTGATCGGACGTTGCGTCATGCAGAGGACGTCTCGCGCGATACGGCGAGCGACATCGCAAGTCTGCTGACGTCCCAGATGAAACCCGCCAGTTCGCGGGCGATGGCGACCACCGCGATGTTCTTCTGTTTGCCGCGCGCGACGAGCTTGCGATAGCGCCGGCACAGGCGCAGCTGTGCGTCCCAGGCACGATCGACGATCGGCTTCGGGATCCCTTCGTGGCGACGCTGGATGTCTGGACTGACGCGGGCCGGATGTCTGTAGCTCCAGGCGGCTTCGACGAGTAGCTTTCTCGCGTAGCTGTTGCCATTCTTCGTGATGCTGCCCTGACGGCGTTTCTCGCCTGACGAGTGTTCCGAGGGAGTCACGCCCAGCCAGGCCATCAACTGTCGCGGATGGGTAAAACGTGACAGGTCGCCCAGTCCGGCAAGCATGCCCACTGCCGTAGTGAACTGTACGCCGCGCATGCTCTGCAGGCCCAGCACGGCCGGATAGAAGCCATCGAAGCGGCCAATCGTCCGCGATTGGATCGCGTTGCATTAATTCCGAAAGCGACAATGCACATTCAGCAAATCGGGCACCCCAAAAGGCGTGCCCGTCTGTGTTTTCGAGTGCGGTTCATGATCGCGTTTTTTCCGTCGCGACAAACGTGCCGCGGGTCACTGTCAGTGCGTTACTGCCGGACGCAGCGATGATGTTTTCGAGCGCGCTCGCTTGGTTGGCATCGACCCGGATGCAGAAGTACTCTCGCTATTCTCTGATGCATCCTGCGCGGCTTTTGTTAGGAGCTCCGTTGCGTGGCGTGGCGTGCCGTAAGATGCATTTGAGGAACACCCTTCGGATCAAGCGCGATGATGCCGTACAACTCACGATCCACCTCGACCTCCTGACGGTATTCCTCGGCGGTTTCGACCCAAAGTCCGAGTAGCGTTCGTTGGCGAGCTCTTTCGTCGGGCGTGATGGCCGGGTTCTGGTAAATCGAAGTCGCTAGCGTCGACAGTGTGTTCAGTTGCGCTATTTGCCGCTCAATAAGCCGAAAAGCAGATAACGCCAGTTTCTCGTACTGAATAGCGTCAACACACGGCCGAGAAGCGGTTCGAGAACTCTTGGGGGATTTACTCATGTGCGATCTCCAATGCTGACATGGATCTCCCTACACTAACTTCCAATGCGGGTGAGCGGGCACATTGACGGGATTCGAAGACCGGTGCGCGATGCCAGGAACCGGCGAGCCGTGGAGCTCCCCCGCCAAGGCCCGCCCATTGGAACATGGACGTTCAAAGGCGGCCGCACTTGTACGTGCGGCGGATCGCGCCTAGCAGGCTTCGAAACCTGTTTGTCGTGACATGCACGACAAAACGAGTCTAAAACCTACGGCCCGATGAGTGATCACCCACGCAGGCTAAATAAAGCGCAATGGCCTCATTCCGAAATTTCCCTACGATCCTGTCAGAGTAAAAAGTAATCAGCGATGCAGATTGAATCTGCGCTACTTGGACGCGATGGTGATTGCTTGAGAGTTTGCGACAGCGTGCTTGCCGCTGCCTGAAAACTCTGACGTCGTCTCGACGCCGGCCGTTCCGGCGAGCGCGAAGCGCGAGGACTGACTGCTGTCTCACGAACACAGATTTTTAATTCCCACTCGGCGCCCTGAATTGGATGACAAACCTCGGCCCGATCGGAAATAACACGTAGCGTTCTTCAACGACGTGGCCAACGCTCGCTCCGTGAAATCTGCATTCTCATGCTTTCCGCATCTCATTGAGACACGCCGATCAAGCCACTGTTAGCGCACTGCCTAACGCCAGGCTCACGACGCTGCCATCAACATAAGCTGCATTGTGAAGATGTGTGCCGTAGTGAGCGATTTCGTACCTTTCCTATTTTGATCCTCTCTCCATCTTGGTGCAGTGTCGTTTCACTACGGATTTCTAACGACAATTAAAAAGGGAGATGTATGGGAAGAAATATCCTTTCTCGCAAGCCGATGGACGAAGTGATTCGTCTACTCACTGCGTTTGTCCTGCTAGTGGTCGCGTTCGGCGCGAACGCAGACGACTGTCTCACGCTTTACTCGAAGTCTGGTGCAACGCCAGGCACCAAGACCTGCCGTCTCGATGTGGTTAGCAATACGCCAGGCGGAATGGGTAATTACGCCTGCATCAACGACCTTGCCCTGATTGACCAGTGGTGCTCGACTCCAGCCGTCGAACTACCAGAATCAAGTTGTCCGGTCGCTGATCCGGTGTATCCCGGCAATGGCTCAGTGACACTAAGCGAGAACGACTTCGTTAGCGGTGACGACAACCCGATGCGTTTCGTACGTACCTATCGATCCCGCTCAATCGGCGCTTCCGCCGCCACCTTGGGATCAGCCTGGTTTCATGGCGGGCAGCGCCAACTGGGGCTGGCCAATGCGAACAACGGGAGCTCATCAAAAGTTGTCGCCTATCGGGAGGACGGTGAGCCGGTGACATTTAACTGGTCAGCAGGAACCTGGCGCGTGAGTGGAAACGTGGGGCTGGGTTTGGCGCAAGACGCATCCGGATGGACGCTGGTCAATCAGGCGAGCGGTACGACGGAAAAATACTCCGCGCAGGGCCTCCTCCTCTCGGAAAGTACACGGGCGGGATTTATTCGGACGCTTATCTATGGCAGTAGCGGATTGCTTACAGAGGTTAATCAGCACGCAGCCGGAACTAGCGCTAGCAACGATCTGGCTTTGCGGCTGGAATACGACGACAAGCATCGCATTTCCCGGTTGATCGAGCCAGTCGGAGGCATGACGCAGTACGCGTACGACAGCAATAGCAACCTTGTCTCGGTCACCTGGCCGGACGGCTATGTGCGGCGCTACATCTACGACGACGTACGGTTCAGGAATGCGATCACCGGCGAGGTGGACGAAACCGGCGCTCGTGTCGCGACATGGACCTACGACGCGCAAGGACGCGCAAGTGCTGTCAACCATCCTGACATGACACGTAACGTCCGGTTTGCGTACAGCGGCAACCAGACCACGGTCACAGATAGTCAACGCACGACAACGGTGAAGTTTGCCCCCGTGGCAGGTTTGCTGCGACCCACGGGGACGAGTTCCTTGTCACGCGTGACCAATACCTCGTGGGACGCATTCGGCAATGTGCTAAGCGAGACAAACCCAACCGGGGGCACTAATGAATTTAGCTATGACTCCTCCGGCCGCACCGTTCGATTGGTGGTGCGCAACGCATCCAGTGCGACCGTCACGACTGTCAGATATGCCGATGCGACGAGCTTGAGTGCATCGATGGTTGCGTCACCCGGCAAGGTGCGTGCATTTGCCTATGACGCAAAGGGCAATGTCACAGGGGTCAGTGAGTTCGCCACGAACGATCCTACCGGCGAGCGGGGATTTGATGCCAAGCCATCGGGCACGCAAAGAACGGTCGGTATCCGCTACGACGGGTCGAATCGTATCGTGGCAGCCCTCGAATATCTCAACGGGACCCAAACCTCTGACTGGTTCTACGCGTACGACGAGACCGGCAATCTGCGCGTTGCGAATGACAATCTGTCGGGATGGACCCTCGGCGCGATGCGCAGGGACGCGGCACACCGCGCCACTTACCTGGCAGGTGACAACCGGGAAGCACTGGTCACCTATAACTCGCGAGGCTGGATAACTCAGTTCATTTACAACGAGTATCCAACTGCATTGAACGGGAGTCTGTACCGCATATTGACGGTGGATTATCGCTACTCGGCTGACGGGCAGGTTACGTCGCGAACCGGTACGGTCAGGCAGAACAATGGCGGATCGACTTCGCTAGGCGTCGCTCAGCCCGCCAGCAGCGACGAACTGAATCAGTGGCTCAATAATCTCGAAGACGGAGCGATCCTCGCCGGACCTCCGGTTAATCGAGGTGGTTTGCTTCGCTCAATGCTTGGAGCGCCGCCCGAGCCGGGGGTGGTGCGGCTTTGTATCGAATGCATGTTCAATCCCGCGTTGAGTTGGGGATGGGCTCTCACTAGTGACAATACCGATCCGTTTGGAATTATCGGTATGGCGGGAGGGGTTCGTAGCGGTCTTGATGCCGTTGCAAAGCTGTGCAAGCCGACGGCAAATCAGCTTCATAGCGTTTTCGAGAAAAAGATCGTCGGGCAAATGAAAAAACGTGGCTGGACAGCAGAGGAAGTTGAGTCAACGATTGCAAATCCATACAGGACAATCCCAGCGCGTGATACCAGAGCACTTGAGAGCGGGAACGGTGCGCGACGCGACGACCCAGCCACCGCGTATATTCGCGAAGATGGACATTATGTCGTCAGAAATGACGTTGACGGCACGGTCGTACAAGTATCGGACCGCCGTGACGCTGACTGGAAATCTCACTTCTGAGGAAGACATGACAACTCAAGACAGACTTTTAGAGAAGTACAGGTCGCAATCAGTCGGCCCGACTGGTGGCGAGATGTACATTGAGAGCGAGGTTGCGCTGCGCATTCCTGCAGACTGCGAAGACGCTGATGCGGCGATCATCGGGGTAGAGACTTTTACCATCACACCGGGGTCCACTTATTCGCACCTTGACGGCATTGCGGACTACTCTCCGAGCGTTCAACGAACTTGGGGCGAGTATCGGCGGCGTTGCAATAAAAGTGCACATGAGTTCATGCAAGAGATGCTCGTGCAGAAAGGTAGAAACACGTACTTTTCGTTTGTGATCATCGACTCCAGTGAGTACGAGAATGAGCCCGGATAACCTGGACTGCATTTATTCGATGTTGCAAGACCGGTGGGAATGATGCCAAAGGTAAACGCGTGCCAGTGTCGAGGACGACGGAATTTTCGACTATTCGCCAAGGCATCCACGGCCATGGGACGCTGGCGGGAGTGCCATAACGACGCACGGAAATTCATGCGGGGACCGCCGCGGCGCGCGCAGCGCCGCCGGAAGAATGACTGCTGTGTCACGAACGCGGAATGCGCGAGAACCCAGATTCCGGATGCACCACTACCGGAACTGCGCGAGGGGCCCGCTTATGAGCTAGTCAGTATGACTCCCGTGAGGCAAGGGCTGGCCTGGCGTGAGGAATCAAACGCGGGTTAGCATTGCTACCAGAGCCGCACGGTGCGGACAGGGCCGCACCCGGCGATTTCCGGCACGGAGGCCAGCATGGAACACGATAGCACGCTGTACGTCGGTTGCGACGTTCACAAGGACTCGATCACGGTTGCCTATGCGCTTGATGCGGGCGACGTCGAGCTACTCGGCAAGACCGGCACGACGCAGGCCGATATTGATCGCCTGTGCAAGCGGCTGCAGTCAAAGGCCCGACGCATCCGCTTCGTCTACGAGGCCGGCCCCTGCGGCTACGGGCTCTACCGTCAGCTCGTAAACAAGGGTTTCGACTGCATGGTATGCGCACCGTCGCTGATTCCCAATAAGCCAGGCGAGCGGGTCAAGACTGATCGGCGTGATGCGATCAAACTCGCGCGTTCACTGCGTGCCAGCGACCTGTCAGCGGTGTACGTGCCCAGCGTGAACGACGAAGCGTTCCGCGATCTGGCCCGCACGTGGGTAAGCGCCAAGGATGACCTGAAGCGTGCGCGGCAACGGCTGAAGGCTTTCCTGCTCTCGCACGGGTGCGCTATACGGGCCGTGCCGACTGGGGAGCCGCGCACCGGCGCTGGCTGGCTGCGCATGCATTCGACAGTGCATGGCAGCAACTGGCCTTCGAGGAACATCGGCGCACCATCGAGGACCGCCTCGCGCAATGCGCGCGTCTGGAAGCCGCATTGCGCGAGGCGGTTCCCAACTGGCGCCTCTATCCGGCCGTGCTGGGCCTGCAGAGCATGCGCGGCGTACAGTTCACTACGGCAGTGGGCATGCTTGCCGGACTGGGCGACCTGTCACGTTTTACCCATCCGCGACAGTTGATGGCCTGGCTGGGCGTGACTCCCTCGGAACACTCGTCAGGCGAGAAACGCCGTCAGGGCAGCATCACGAAGAATGGCAACAGCTACGCGAGAAAGCTACTCGTCGAAGCCGCCTGGAGCTACAGACATCCGGCCCGCGTCAGTCCAGACATCCAGCGTCGCCACGAAGGGATCCCGAAGCCGATCGTCGATCGTGCCTGGGACGCACAGCTGCGCCTGTGCCGGCGCTATCGCAAGCTCGTCGCGCGCGGCAAACAGAAGAACATCGCGGTGGTCGCCATCGCCCGCGAACTGGCGGGTTTCATCTGGGACGTCAGCAGACTTGCGATGTCGCTCGCCGTATCGCGCGAGACGTCCTCTGCATGACGCAACGTCCGATCAACCCCTTGCCCCACCCTGACCACTGGAGGAGAGTTTCCTGAAGGCGGCGTAGCCCGGCACACGAGTAACCCGCGACACCGCTACGCAACGGATTGCATCCGACTTGCGGCTCTGGACTGCGGCAGGCTCATTGGGCGGACCTCTGTAATGCGGTATCCAACCCGCGGATATCAGCGTGATCCACCGTCGAGATGTACTGCTACGTCGCCCTCAGGAAATTCGGACAAGCATGAACAGAAGAAACTGAAAACCGATCTCGATTGACACCGGGAGTCATATCAGCGGTGTGAGCCGCTTTCTTTTGCCTACTTTGCTTTGCGGCACGGCAGGCAAAGAAAAGTAGGTGCCCCCCGCACAGGCGACGCAAATAGACCACTAAGAAAGCAAGGAAAGGCCAACACCCTCAGAGAACACCCAAAGCGCCGCGCAGGCAAAACCACCACCAACCGTCACACCCCCCGAGCCCTCCTCCAGGTCTCCGAAGGCAACTCCCCAAACTGCCCACGATACTCATTCGAGAAGTTTCCAAAATGCCAAAACCCCCACCGTGTAGCGACTTCGGTAACAGACTGAGCCCCCCGAAGCCCACGCCGAACATGATCCAACCGAACAGCCCGAATATAAGCCGAAGGATTGACCCCAACAGTATCTTCAAACGCATACTGCAGAGTCCTGCGACTAGCCCGAAACCGGGCACAGAGTTCAGCAACAGAAAGCGGACAATCCGGCGACTCTTCGACCAGCCCGCGAACCTGCCGCACTAGCTGCCAATTCCGCGCAGTCCGAGCCTCACCCTGCAAATGCGCATGCGCCTCACCAACCCGCATCGGCGGCACCACCTCAGCAAGCCCAAAAACCACCGACTTCTCAAACGCCGCAGCCACGCCAGCATCATCAAGCAGAGTAGGCGTAGCAGCAACCGCATCAAGCAACTGCTTCAGCACCTCCCGAAACCCCTGCAACCTGGCAGGATCGACATTCAGCACCCCGGGCCGGGCCCCCAACCGCACCGCAATCTCCTCAAGCTGCGCCCGCACCAAAGCATCCTCAACCGCCTCCGGCTCAATCTCAAGATTGACCACCACATGCTTATCCGGCGACAAAAACTCAAACCCGCCATCGCCGGAAAAAACATGCAAACCATCGCGATGACTCGTCTGCCCGCATAGCAGCGCATGCCCTTCCAACTGAAACGGAATCCCCACGGCGACCCGCGAGCCAGCCACCTGCCCACGCTGATACACCGTGCGATTCAACCGCTCCACCAGCACCCGCACGCCGCCGGCAAAAAATGAACTCACCGAGCCATCGAACGTGCCGCGCGAAATCTGGCAATAGCTCTGGTTCCATGCATCGAGCAACATCGCCTGTTCGTCGATGTTGCGGCAACGGCGAATCTCGACTGCACTGTTGGTCCGATTGACCGGCTGCATATGCTTCTCCCGATTCGTGGGCACTCCCCGAAAGCCTCGTGCCGCCCAGTGTATGCGAAAAAAAAACCGCACCGTCAAGGCGTCCGGCGTGACCCGGCGGACCTTCGCTACCAACCCGGCAAGCGTTTCAAGCCGGCCGTAATGCATTCGTCAGCAACGCGGATTTTTACGGCATTTTTACTTTTTGCCAATTTTGGATAGTCGTCGCTTTTTGCCGCGCCTACTTTGTGCACAACGCAATGCACCAGGAAGGAGTCACGCATGACCCAATCGGCAGGCAGGCTGGACGGCAAGATCGCCATCGTCTCAGGCGGCGCAACGGGCGCGGGCGGCGCGGCATCGCTGCTGTTCGCACGCGAAGGCGCACAGGTCGCGGTCGTCGATATCAACACCGACGCGGGCTTAGAAGTCGTGACGCGAATTCGCGCCGCAGGCGGCACCGCCGAGCTATTCGCCGCCGACGTCTCGAAGCGCGACGCCGTGGACGCCGCGGTCGCGAACATCGTCGCGCGTTTCGGACGCATCGACGTGCTGTTCAATCACGCCGGCAGCATCGTCGTGAAGCCGTTCATCGACACGACCGACGACGACTACGACTGGCTCATGAACGTCAACGTGAAGAGCATGTTCATGATGACGCGCGCCGTGCTGCCGCACATGCTCGCGGCAGGCGGCGGCTCGATTGTCTGCACGGCGTCGATCTCGTCGGTGGCGGCGACGCCGCTCGAAGTGCTGTATTGCACCACCAAAGGCGCATGCGCGATGTTCGCGCGTTCCATCGCGGTCGAGTATCGCGATCGCGGCATTCGCTGCAACGCGGTGTGTCCCGGCTTCATCGACACGCCGCACGGCCGCCGCGAAATCAGCGCGCTCGCGAAATACGGTTTCGATGCGAGCGAAGCGGCCTTGTCCGCGCAACAAGGCCGTCTCTGCGCGCCGGACGAAGTGGCGCGCGCCGCACTGTTCCTCGCCAGCGACGACGCCAGTTTCGTCAACGGCGCACACCTGTACGTCGATAACTGCTTCACGGCCGCGTGAGCTGCTAGCGCGTCGCGCGGCCCGGCCGCACCGACGCTTCGTTTTCACCCTGTTCAAAGGATCGCGTCATGGACATCAACCCGGCCGTGCCGTCGACGGATTCCGCCGACAACGACGTCAAGCTGTTGCACAAGATGGGCTACGCGCAGGAACTGTCCCGCCGCATGGGCGCGTTCTCGAACTTCGCGGTGTCGTTCTCGCTGATCTGCATTCTGTCGGGCGGTATCACGTCGTTCCAGATGGGCTTGTCGGCGGCGGGCGGCGCGTCGATCGGACTCGGCTGGCCGCTCGGTTCGCTGTTCGCACTGGTGGTGGCCGCGGCAATGGCGCAGATCGCGTCGTCGTATCCGACCGCGGGCGGGCTCTATCACTGGAGTTCGATTCTGGGCGGCAAGACGTGGGGCTGGCTCACCGCGTGGCTCAATCTGCTCGGCCTCGTGTTCGTGGTCGCGGCGATCAACTACGGCACCTACGATCCGTTCTTCCGTACGCTGATCGCGCCGATGTTCGGCGTGAATCCCGATTCGTTGGGCTGGTGGCAGCAGACGCTGTTTCTCACCGTGATCACCGCGTCGCAAGCGTTCCTTAACCATCGCGGCATTCGCATCACCAGCAAGATCACCGACCTGTCGGGCTATCTGATCTTCGTGGTGACGATTCTGCTGGTGGGCTCGCTGCTGGTGTATTCGCCGGTGAAGATCGATCTGTCGCGGCTCTATACGTTCACCAACTTCACGGGTGTGGACGGCGGCGCGTGGCCGAAGCAGACCATGGTCGTGGCGTTTCTGTCGGGTCTGCTGCTGACCGCCTATACGATCACCGGCTTCGACGCTTCCGCGCATACCTCGGAGGAGACGCATGAAGCGGCGCGCAACGTGCCGCGCGGTATCGTCGGTTCGGTGTTCTGGTCGACGACCTTCGGCTACGTGATGGTCTGCGCGTTCGTGCTGGTGATGCCGGATATCGGCGCGGCAGTGAAGCAGGGCACGGGCTTCTTCGAAGCGATTCTCGCGCCGATTCCAGGGCCGCTGCGCATCGTGATCGAACTGCTGATGTTCTTCATCAACTACGTGTGCGGTCTCGCGGCCGTGACATCGACCTCGCGGATGATGTTCGCGTTTGCCCGCGACGGTGGTTTGCCGGCCTCGAAGTGGCTGCGTAAAGTGAACGCGACGCATCGCACGCCGGGCGCGGCGATCTGGACGTCGGCTGTGCTGGCGATCGTGGTGACGCTCTACGGCGATGCATTCACGGTGTTGAGCGCGGGCAGCGCGGTGTTCCTGTTCATCTCGTACGCGATGCCGATTGCCGCTGGCGTGCTTGCCGAAGGCCGTACGTGGACCGAGAAGGGGCCGTTCCAGTTGGGCATGTTGTCGAAGCCGTTCGCGGTGGCGGCAGTGTTCGGTGCGCTGGTGCTCGCCTATGTCGGCATGCAGCCGCCGAATCAGAAGGTGGTGTACGTGATCGTCGGTTTGCTCGCGGTGCTGCTGACGATCTGGTACGGCGCGGGCGTGCGCAAGAGTTTCGCGGGGCCGCCGGTCGGCAAGCTGTCGAAAGAGCGCGAACAGGAACTGAGCGGTTTGGAAGGGCAGTTGGGAGAAAGTTGAGCGAGTAGCGAGTACCTTCGAGCAACCAAGGTACTCGCGCCCATCCCACCACTTACATACCGACGTAACCCACCGGCACCGTCGAGTTCGCCTGAGCAATCGACGCATTGTTCGACACCACATACACCGGCGATTCGGTCAGGTTCAGCGTCAATGCACCGTTGCTGTAGTTCACGGTCGACGCATTGCCCATCATGTCGATCAGCTTCACCGTACCGCTCGTGCCCGGCGCATCGACGGTGAGGGTGTACGGCACGCTATAGGTCGAGCTGAAACCGCTGCTCGCGCTCCACGCGTTATTGCTGTGCGTCCACAAAGCCGTGATCACCGCGCCGTTGTTTAGTTGCTGGAACGCGTACGCATACACGCCGTTCGGCGCGCCGTTCACCGGACCGAGCGTCGTGGTGCCGTCGAGCGTGTGCGTCATCGCGCTGAGCGCCATGGCAACCGGCTTCGGGCTGAGGTTGGTCGCGCCGAATGCGCCTTGCGCGTCGCTCAGATCGAAGAACGTGCCGTAGCCGACTTCGCCCGGATAATCCGCGCCGTAGAACACGTAGGTCTGATTCGCGCCTTCACCCAGCGTGATGATGTGCATGCGTGCCGCGACAGCCGCTTGTGCATACAGCACGTTGGCGGTCGGATAGTTCGGGCCGTACGCGCTGCCGAGGTCGTAGCTGATGCCGGCCTCGGTCGAGAACAGCTTCATGCCCGGACGGTAGTCGGTGGCCATTTCGGCGCGCAGCGCCTGCATCTGGCCGCGCAGCGAACCCGACGCGGTGGACGGATCGCTGTCGTAACGCTCCGGCGGATGCGACGGCGAGGTGCCGGCGTCGTAGTAACCGTGCGTGGCGACCGCGTCGATGTACTGACCGAAGCCGAGCGGCGCGAGGCGCTTCAGGCGCGTCGTGGTCAGGCTCGGGAACGCGTCGGTCGGGCCCATCACCACCGCGTGCGGATCGGTCGAGTGCAGGCCCTGATAGACGGACTGGTACAGCGCGACGAAATTGGCGTCGGTGTCGGTCCAGAACTCGTTCGGCTCCCACGTCACCTGGTAGTAGTTGGCCGACTGGCTCGGGAAGTAGGTCGAGCGAATCGTGTTGGATTCGGTGCCCACGCGGCTCATGTAGTTCTGGTAATACGACAGGCTCGTCGGCGCGCTGACGTCGTCCTGGAACGCGCCGGTGCTGCTCGCCCACGCGGGAATCCCGTCGAGGCGGATCAGGCGCATCACGTTGCCGGACTTGTAGAACGGATCGAGCGTGCTGGTTGCCGGGTTGAACGTGTTGGCGCCGTTCGGCTCCATGGTCGACATCTGGCGGTCGTCGATCGTCGACGAGATGCCGAGGTCGGCAAGCAGCGGGCCGTTGTCGTTCGCGCCCTGCATGCCGAAGCGATGCTGTTCCTGGCGCGCATAGGTGACCGCCGGCACGACGCCGGACAGATTCGCCAGCACGCCGAAGGTCGCGATACCCACCGGCCGCGTGCCGGCTTGCGGCAACTGGCCGCCGTTCTTCGCCAGTGTGCCGGTCGCGGCGAAATAGCCGGCGAGTGTCGACGAGCAATTCAGCGTGATCGTGGTGGAGCCGTTCGGCACCGGCGCGCTGCCGCTAGCGGCGACGTTGCCGAGCGTGTCCGTGACGGCCCAGTTCAGCGTGTCGGCGCCCGGCACGTTGGTGCTGAACGCGAGCTGGAACGTGCTGCCCGACGGGAAGATGCGAGTGCCGTCGGCGCTGGGTGTGTCGGCGGAAATCGTGGCGCTGCCCGAACCCGACGAGTTGGCGGGCGCCGCGCAGCTCATGGCCGCGTTCGAGGTGCCCGCGGCGTTCAGCGTGGTACCGCCGCTGCCGGTCGAGCCGCCTGTGCCGTTGGCGGTGGTGCCGCCGTTGGCCTGGGTCGCCGCCGTGCTGGTGGCGCCGCTGCTGCCGCCACCGCCACCGCCGCCACAGGCTGCGAGCGCGAGCGATAGGGTCGAGAGTACGAGTAGTTGAGATTTCATCGATCTGTCAGCCTTGCGTTGCTGATGATTCGCCCTGCTCATCGCGCAAGGCGCGTGGGGAGTCCGGGCGAACAACGGGGTTCATTTGCAGACCGGCCGATCAACGAAGGGTCGGCACTGGCCATCGGATGTGCGCAACTGTCCGGTTGCGCCAGGGTGATGCCTTCCCGGGTTGTCGGCCCCGAACACGTTTCTCTTCAGTGAATTTCAAGTCGTACGAATCCACCGTGACGTGAGTCACGTCTGACCTGGCGGAATCGAACGACCGGGGGAAGGTACGACGAAAACAACCGACATTTCGCAGAACAGCGCAATTGATCGCAGCTTGCGAACTCGCTGCGCTGATCAGTGAAGCTTTTACTGTTCTGTAAGTAACATAAAGCAGCGATTGGGAAGAATCGACCGTCACCATACCGACTCGTCTGTTTAAAAGAAGTAACGAGTCGTTACGTATGAACAAATACGCGGTACTAATTGCATTGATCCAATCAAAACTTATGTAAGGAGAAACTAGTGCTTTTCCGCCATGTTGAAATGGGGTCGAAAAACTAAGGAACGGATACCTAACTAAGTGAGTGGCCCCAATCCGCAGAGAAATGGGCGTTAGCGCTCATTGCTTAGCGGGCAAAGCCTTGGAGATGGCGGAGAAGCGCTGTACCTTCGGTGTAAGGTTTCATCGCGACACGGATTGTGTAGTGAACCTGTCGCTGTTTTACCGAGACCATGACGCGTTCCGTACCGGCAACGCGCCAGATAAAAGATGGTGGGAAGCAGGCGCCATTTGGGGCCCGAACCTGGCGGGATCGGCTTCTTCATCCGTTGCGCAAAAGGCGGTTATCCAGAGAGATCAATCGTGAGAATTCTTCAACTGGTTCACGCACCGCGGTTGTCCGGGGCAGAAGTACTCGTCAAAGGGCTCGCCATTCATCATCAGCGCGGCGGGCATGAAGTCTGTATGACGTCGCTGCTGCCGCAGCAGACCGACTTCGCGGATATCCGCGCCGAACTGCAGGCGGCGGGTGTCACCTGCATGTTTCCCGAGGTTCGCTATGGGCGGGTCGGCAAGCTGCTGCACCTGTATCGCGTGGTGCGCCGTTTCCGCCCGGACTTCATCGTCGCGCATGCCACGCTCGCCGCGATGTACGTGCGCCTGCTGCCGGTTCATACGCCGATCGCGTGGGTGATGCATTCGGGCGTCAACGACTTCGAGAACGGCGCGTTGAAGCGCGCCGAGCGTCTGCTGTCACGTCGCGCGCAGGCGATCATCGGCGTGTCGCAACAAAATATCGACGACTACCTGCGCGAGATCGGCCGGCATCCGTCGATGGTGGTGATTCCCAACGGTGTGGATGCCTCGCAGTTCGCCGAATACGGCGACGCGCCGGCGCCCGCTTTGCAGGTGCCGGCCAAACAGATCGTCCAGCTTGGCCGCTATATGGATTGCAAGAGCCAACTGCACACGGTGCGCGCGTTCGAACGCGTGCTGCAAACCGAGCCGGCCGCGCGTCTGCTGTTGTGCGGTGTGGTCGAAGATGTCGGCTATCACGCGGCGGTCGTGTCGCTCGTCGAGCAACTCGGCTTGCAGGACAAGGTGCAGGTGTGCGGGCCGCGCTCCGATGTGGCCGCGATTCTGCGTTCGTCGCGCGTCTTTGCGATGCCGTCGCGTTTCGAGGCGCAGAGCATTGGTTTTCTCGAAGCGCTGGCCTCGGGTATTCCTGTCGTCGCGAACCGGATTGCTTCGTTCGGGTTCGCGACTGCATTCGGCAGCGTGAGTCTGGTCGATACCGCCGATCCCGATGCCTACGGCAGCGCCTTGCTGCACGCGCTCGACATGCCGCGCGCCGACCGGCAACTGTCGGGCTACACGCTGCACGACACCGCAGACCGCTATATGACGATCGCGCGTAAATTCGTGCAGCCGTTGCAAGTCTCCGCTTGACCCCTGCCTGTACTCCGCTTTAGTCCCCGTCCGAATCCTGTCGAATCGTTCCGCCCGTGCTATTGCGCGAGGCGGTCGATTCGCAGCGTCTCCGAAAACAGCCCCGGCAATTCGCCCAATTCCTGCGCGGCGCCGAGCGCGAGATTCTGTCCCGCCGGATAGAGGGTCAGCGCCGGTGCGCCGCCGGTGAAATAGAAATTCCCCAGCGTCGCGTCAACTCGCCGATACAGCACGAGCGCCGCATGATGCCGGTCGCGTACGAACACCGGCAACACATCCGACCACGACATGCCGTGCAACGCTGCCGCGTGAATCGGTGCGCTTGCAGGTTGCGTCATGTCGAGTGTGGCGACGTCGATCAACGCGTCGTCGTTCGAGCCGTCGAGATGTGGTGTCAGCAGAATCAACGTGTTGCTGTCCGGTCCCTGCACTGCGCCGGTCGTAACCTTCACGAAGCCGGGGACGAAACTCGCGGGCAATAGTTTGCGTTCACCGAGGTTCATGCGCGTGCCGTCGTTGGCGATCGGCGTGACGGCAAGCCGTCCGTCTCGCTCCTCTATCGCAGCGAGCGACGCACGTGAACCCGAAGTCTTGAGCGCTAGCAGATCGGCGTTCTGCGCGAGGTTTTTCGCCTGAGCGAAAAGCGTCGGTGCGGACCCGGTGGCGCGTTGCGATGCGGCGACCCAAAGATCGAGTCCGCTATCGGCCCGCTTCTGCGCGATCAGCACACTGGCGCGACCGGTTCCGGTGAAATCCGCGGCCACATATTGCTGCGTCAGTTCCGGCTTGAACTCGGGCCCTGTTTGTAGCCACAGGCGCGGCGCTTCGAAGCGATTGCCGTTACTGCGCAGCAACCAGAATGCGGTGCCGCCTTGACGCGCGGTGATCACCATCAGATCCGCGCGTCCGTCACCGTCGAAATCGCCGAGCAGAAAGCGCACGCTGTCGAAGCAAAACGCGTTGCCCGCGCAACTCGGCGCGGTGGCTTGCGGATCGAACGGCACGGCGCTCGCGTACCACAGCGCAGGCGGTGCGCTTTTCGCGAGCGATGCGGCATAGACATTGAAGCCGGGGCCGTCGTGTTGGCGCTGCACATACACGGCGGATTGCTCGCCGGTGCCGCTCACATCGCCCGCCATTGCGCCGGCGAGCCGCAGATCGTTCGCTTGTGTGTGCTGTGTAGCCGCCCAGCGAAACCGTGTGGTCAGCGCCGCGCAACCGCGCATGGTGAGCTTGCCACCGGTCTCGCCGAGGCAATGCCGCATGGGCGTATAGACGAGGCCGAAGTCCCACGGCGTCCAGCGTTGCGCGATGTCCCACTGATCGCAGGTCTCGCTGGTCAGATAGCCGTCGCGTTCCGCAATGCATTGCGACGTCGCCACGCTGACGAGCGCGGCATTGCGTGAATTGCCGGGATACGCGCTGAGCGGGTCCCATCGCCATTGCTGATCGGCTGAGCCGTTACAGGCCGCAAGTATCGGCGTGCGGCCGGGTCCCGTCGAGGTCAGGCATTCGCTTGCGGCCGCATTGAAAAGCTGGATCGGATGCGACTGAAAATCCGCCACGCGACGATCGCTGCGATCGGCGAATGCATAGCGGCGCGCGATCCAGTTGCCGTCCCATTGAAACTCGCCGAACACATGCGACGACTCGCTGCCGTCGATCGAAAAATAGCTGGCGACGATATCGCGCTTGCGCTGCACTTCCGCGCTGGGGAGATTGGCGGGCCAGCCGCCCGTGGGATAGGTCACGTGATAGACGATCGGCACGCTTTTGCCGAGCGTCTGCGCGACGTGCCGCGTAATACGCGCGGCGTAAATATGATCGGGATGCTCGATGAACGGCACGGTGTCCGGGTTGAGCGTGTAGATGAGCGTCGCCTGCGCGAGGATCGCTTGCAGTGTGGCCGACAAGCCGTCGCGATCGTATTGCACGCGCACGGTACCGTTGTCGTTCATGGGGTAGGTGGAGAGTGTGGCGTGCTGCTCCCACAACAGACCGAGCGGCACGCGGCCGCCGCGCACGCCGCCGCCGGGCAGGCGCAATTCGAGCAAACGCAGTTGAGGCTTCGCCTTCAGCACCATCTGATGCACGAGCTTGCCGGCGATCGTCACGTTCGACTCGATCCAGTCGTTCGGCACGCCGGCCATGCGCGCATAGGCGAGCCGCGACGCGCGTTCGCGCGTTTGCACATAAGCGAAGTTGCCGCCGTTGGCGCCGCCGATCAGATGCACGGTGGTGACGCACCAGCCGGCATCGAGATGCTCGGCAATGGCGGGGTCGACGAACAGCAGATCGTCGTCGAGATGGGCCACCACGGTGACCAGCGTGCCGGCGCTACAACCGGCCGCGCGTGCGACGCCCGGCAACGCGGCGAGCCACACAATCACAAGCAAAGCAAAGGATGAAACGCGAACGAGCCTGGCTGCCGTTGATCGCATAATGATTCGATGCCCTGAAGGAGGGCTCAATCATACTTCAGCGGAATGGCGTGGCGCGTTGGCGAACTCACAGTAGGGAGGAGTTTGCGAGCGGGTGGGCGAGCGCGGGTGTCGAACCGCGCAGCTTGATGAAAGCTTGCGCGGGGAATCGGCTAATCAGCCAATCGGCTAACGGAAGTAAGCCTTGGTGTTCTCGTGGACGTCGGCACGCGCGAGCAATTCCGCTGGCGTGAGCCAGAGATAACCGCTGTGCTGGTCGGGCCGCCCGATTGACGCGCTACTGGCAAGCGTCAGCGCATACGCGAGCACGATGTAGTGAGTCGACACGTCGGGCTCGTCGGCGAAGTTGTCGCTGTAGTGATGCTCGAACACGCCCTCGAAGCGCGCGCTCGACCGCTTCAATCTGGCGATGCCCAGTTCAGCATCGGCGATTCGTGCGAACGCGGTGTCGAGCGTTTCGTCTTTATGGATGCGTCCGCCGGGCACGAACCATGTACCGCGCGCCGGCCGGTTGCGCCGATGACCGATCAGCACGCGGCCCTCGTGATCGCTGACGATCAGATCGATCGCGATCAGCGGCGTCAGGCGGACGATGTCCAGGAAGTCCATCTCGGTCAGCATGTGATCTCCGGCAAAACGGGCGGTGTTGGGGCATCGCTTAAGTACGGCTCAGGCGCGAGGTGTCGTCCACGTGTCGCCACAGCCACAGCCACACCAGCACTAATAGTCGCGATCCTCGTCGTCTTTAGTCAGCCGGCTCGTCACGCTCGCCAGAAACAGCGCGAGCAACACCGCGCCGATCGTCGCGAACAAAAACGCGCCGACCATCGCAGCTAGCACCAGCAAGGTCCATGCAAGGCCGTTCATGGCGAGACGTCGGCTCCTGCGTATCGAGATTCATGCTAACCCGTGGCCGCGCGAATGCTGTGTGCGCCAATCATCATCAGCCCTGTCATATCACGACGAACTACCATCGGATCGCGCCGCTAGCGCGCCACGTAACCCTCCGGCGTAGTGACCGCGTCCTTGAATACGCTCGCGTTGCCGGACACGACATAGAGCGGCGCGGGCGACAGTTTCAGACTCACCACGCCGTCGCGGTAAGGCAAGCTGGTCGCGTTGCCCATCATGTCGAACGCGCTCACGTTGCCCGCGGTGCCGGGCGCGTCGACCCGCAGCCGGTAGTCCACGCTGCGGTTCGCGTCGAACCCGGACCTGGCGCTCCAGGCGTCGTTGTCATGGGTCCAGAGGGCGGTCACGATCTTGCCGCCGCCGAGCCGCTGGAACGCATACGCATAGACGCCCTCGGGCAAGGCGTTGAGCGGTCCGAGCGTGCTGGTGCCGTCGATGATTCGCGTCATCGCGGCCACCGCGAGCGCGGCGGGTTTCGGGCTGATCCGCGCCGGGCCGTAGGCGCCGGAGGGATGATCGAGTTCGAAGAAAACCCCGTAGCCGGGCGCGGCGTCCGGCATATCCGCGAGGTAGAAGATATAGGTCATGTCCGCGCCTTCGCCGAGCAGGATCAGATGCGTGCGCGCCACCACCGCGGCTTGCGCGTACAAAACGTTCGCGCTGGGCGTGTTCTTGCCGTACGACTCGCCGATGTCGTAGCTGATGCCGGTCTCCGTCACGAACAGCGGCGCGCCAGGCTTCAGATACAAACGCATCTCGTGGCGCAGCGCGCGCATCGAAGCAGGCAGCGCGCCGGACACGGTGCCCCGATTGCCGGTGTCGGCGACGCGTTCGGGCGGATGCGACGGCGACGTGCCGATGTCGTAATAGCCATGAATCGACATGCCGTCCATATAGCGGCCGATGCCTTGCGGTCCGAGACGGCGCATCCACTTGACGTTGCCCTGCACCGACGAATACGTCAGTCCCATCACCACCGCATGCGGATCGGTCTGATGGATGCCTTCCCACACGGCCTTGTACATGGCAATGAAATTCGCGTCGCTGTCGCGCCACGGCAAGCCACCGTCGGCGTCCGGCTCCCACGTCACCTGATAGTAATTGTCGCGTTGCTGCGGGAAATACGTCGTGCGTACGCGGTTCGATTCGGTGCCGACGCGCGTCATGTATTCCTTCATTTGCGCGAGCGACGTCGGCGCGTAGCTGTGCGTTTCTTTGCCGGTCGGACTCGCCCAGGCCGGAATGCCGTCGAGCTGGATCAGCCGCATGATGTCGCCGCGCTGAAAGAAGGGCGTGAGCTGTTTCGTCGCGGCATTGAACGTGCCGCTTTGCTTCGGCTCTTCGACGTACCAGTTGCGGTTGTCGTTGACCCACGACAAACCGAGCGCGGTATAGACCGGACGGTAGCCGTCGCCGTCGCAGCAATGCTGTCCCGGCGCGAGATAGGCGGTGCCCTGGCCGCCGAAGCGATGCAGATCTTCAGAAGGAAAGCGCACCGCGGGCAAGGCAGAAGCGGTGTCCGGCAGCACGCCGAATGTAGCGATACCGGCGGGGCGTGTGCCGCGCGATTCAAGCTGCCCATGCGCGCGTTCCAGCGACGCGGAGACCGCAAAGTAGCCGGCTACCGTGGACGCGCAACTGAGTGTGGAGAGCGTCGCGCCCGCCGGTACGGCGAAGCGTCCGCTGGCGCGCACGGCGTTCCAGCTATCGCGCATTTGCCAGACAAGCGTGTCGGCTTGCGTGGGGCGCGTGACGAACACCAGCGCAAACGGCCGGGCGGAGGCGAACAGGCGCGTGCCGTCGCTCGGTGTGTCGGCTTCGAGCAATGCGCCGTCGGCTGTCGTGCTGACTTGCGAGGTGGGCGCGGAACAGCGCATGCCCTGGCCGGGCGGCGCTTTCAGTTCGGTTGCCGCGACGGCGGGCGAACTGGCCAGCGTCGTGCTCCGGTCGCTTGCCGATGCAGACGCATTGCTGCCCGCCGCGTCCGCGCGACGCTCCGTGAGCGCGACTGCGCAGCGTTTGTCCGCGCCGGGCGCCGGATCGCCGAACACACCGTTATTGCAGTCGGCACTGCCTGAGAAATTTTTCACCACGTGCTGTTCGGGCGTGCCGTACAGCACGTCGCGCGTGCCGCTAAACCGGCAGACGCCGTTTTCGGCCGCGCAGGTGGCCCACTTCCTGCCGTCGGCGCTGAACTCCGCTTTCTCGGAGGCCTTCGCGACGTTCGCGTCCGGCGCTGCGCCGGACGCGCTGCGCTGGCCGGCGCAGAACACAGACAGCATCACAGCCGCCATCGAGGTCGCCGCACGCAAGGCCCGTCCGTGAGTGCCCCAGGCGCCGGCGAGCGTTCGCCGCGCGCGATCTTCGCATCCGTTCGACATGTGTTCCCCGTCTGGTTCTTTGTGCGCGAATTCGTCGGTGGACGGCTAGCGCACCAGGTCGAACCCGCCTCGACCCGACTCGCGCGCCAAGGTGTTGCGCAAACAACATAGTGTATTTCCGCAATCCCCTGGCGGAAATGTACCGTCTTGCAGCCGACACATTCCGCCATTGGCCCGTCTATTGCCGGGTTCGTTAAAGCAGGCTTTTAACCGTGTTTCACGTTTGAAACATTAATCGTCGCCTTTATATTCTCCCGATCCAATAACAACCAATTAAATAATTTGGCGGCGCTATGAAGTGCTTATATTAGGCGATGCTTTTCGTTAATGCGGTTCCCTGTTTGTATCGTCAGAAGAAAGTCGAATTAGCGTCAGGCAGGTGAATGCTGGAGTGGCAAAGAAAATTGTACTCGACAGATGGACATAACAAGAAAAAATTGCTTAAAAGACGTCAGATGCCGGTTGAAAACAAATTGTAACTTCGGTATTTCGAGCAGTTGCCGTATGTGTGCTGGCGAACGAAATCGGCTTTTTATTTGCATTAACATTCGCAGAACGCCAATTCTTTCATATGTCGAATCGGCAATTAATTCGCTGAAAATTCGGACCGGGAAGAATTGTTCCGAAAATCACTGGCTGGTCACCCCATTCGCACGCCAACATGTCTGCTCTATCGGTCATGGCGGCTAAATGCTTGATTTACGGTGACTATGATGCACTGCACAGAGCCGGCCTCTCTGTGTGGCCGTTCAAGGTGAAAAGTAGATCCGTTTTCTGACGAGGATGACTATGACCTGCGCGAGTCTCGAGTCTGCAATGCTGCGCTGGGTGCACGCTCCGAACAAGGGGATGCGTCGCATCGCGATACTGATGTTCAACGACTGTTCGCTGCAAGGCGCGGGTGTCGTTGCCGAGGTGTTTCAGGTGGCGAACGAACTGGCTTCGTCCGGCTCCGGCGGTTGGCTGTACGACGTGTCGTTCCTGTCGGCTGACGGCGGCATGGTGACCTCGTCGTCCGCGCTGCGGGTCTGGACCGACGGGCTCGACGCCAGGCATTACGGCGGCTTCGATGCGCTGTATGTGGCGGGTGGCAAAGGCGCCTTCGCCGCCGCCGGCGACGAACGCCTGATCGCCTGGCTGCGCCGGGTGCGCCGCAACACCGGCATGATCCGCCCGATCGCCGAAGGGCGCGCGTTACTCGACGCCGCCTACCTGCCCGACGGCAGAGAGAGCGGCGAATTCGGCCAGCATCCGGCCGCTGCGCGTCCAACCGAACCCGGCACGAACGCGGGTGCCAACGCAGGCGCCAGCGCCGACGCCGGCGACCGCCTCGAATCGATGCGCAGCGCACTCGCCATGATCAAACGCGATCTCGGCGGCGGCGCGGCGCGCACGGTGGCCGAGCGACTGCTCGCCGATTCCTGCTCGAACCTCGCGCCGCTGCTCGGCGAAGACGGCGGTCTGAGCCCCGGCGACAAAGTCCGCGCGGCGGCGCGCTGGCTGCAGGAAAACTGCCAGCAGTCCATTTCGATCGCCGACGCCGCGCAATTCGCCGCGATGAGCGAACGCAACTTTCTACGTCGCTTCAAGATGGAAATGGGCATCACGCCCTCGAGTTTTCTGTTGCACGAACGCCTTGCGGTGACCTGCAGCCTGCTGACCGAATCGGAATTGCCGGTCGACAAGATTGCGCGGCGCACCGGCATGGGCAACGGTGACCGCCTCGCGAAAGTGTTCCGCAAGCGGATGAGAATTTCCCCCACCGAGTTCCGGATTCAAAGCCGCCGCATGGTCGGCGAATAGCGCAGACGGGGCCAGCCACAAGGCCGCGCGTCGCGTGGCCCGCGGAAAGTATTTCCGTCGATTTTTGAGAACTAGAAGGATTAGAACTATGTTGACCCAGGGAGTTGTGAGCGCTGCGTCGGCCGGGCCGAACGGTGCAATTACCGAAGCGGCCGGAGCGCGTTGTGCGCGCATCGTCCCAGTCATTCTCGCCGGCGGTTCGGGCACACGCCTGTGGCCCGTGTCGCGCGAGAACTATCCGAAGCAGCTGATCGACGTGGTCGGTTCCGATTCGCTGCTGCAAGCCACCGCGCGGCGCATGAAAGGCTTTCCGTCCGGCTGGAAGGTCGACGCGGCGCCGATCATCGTGTGCGGCGAGGAACACCGCTTCGTGATCGCCGAGCAACTGCACGCCAACGGCGTCGAGGCGCGGCTGGTGGTCGAACCGGCGCGCCGCGATACGGCGCCCGCGTTGACCATGGCGGCCTCGCTCGCGTGCGCGGAGGGTGACGACGCGATTCTGATCGTGATGCCGGCGGATCATTCGATCGCGGATATCCCCGCTTTGCAGGGCGCGCTGGAATGCGCGGCGCGCTACGCGGAGCAAGGCGCGATCGCAACGCTGGGCGTACCGCCGACGCGGCCCGATACCGGCTTCGGCTATATCCGTATCGGCGCGGCGTTGGGCGATGGCAGCCACGTTATCGACGGGTTCGTCGAGAAACCCGCGGAAGAAATCGCGGCGCAGTACGTGGCGGCGGGAACGTACTGGTGGAACAGCGGCATCTTCATCGTGCGGGCGAGCGTGTGGCTCGACACGCTGAAGCGTCTGCAGCCGGAGATGCATTCGGCGTGCGAGCGCGCGTTCGCCGGCGGCAAGACCGACGGCGCGTATTTCCGTCCGTTGCTGGAAGCGTTTCTGAGCGCACCGGCCGATTCGATCGACTACGCGGTGATGGAGCGGCTGACCGAGACCGATGCGCCCGCAACGGAATCGGCGGACGGCACGAACGCGAGCGATGCCGCCGCGAATTCAGAGGCAAGCACAAGCGCAAACGCACCGTCGAATCCCTCCGGCGTCGTCGTCAAACTCGACGCCGGCTGGTCCGACCTCGGCTCGTGGGACGCCGTCTGGGCCGCAATGGACAAAGACGCCAACGGTAACGCCGGGCGCGGTCGCGTGACGTTCGAAGGCGCGGTGTCGAGCTATGCGCACTCCGAAGGCCGGTTGGTCGCCTGCGTTGGCACGACCAACGTGGTGGTGGTCGAAACCGCCGATGCCGTGCTGGTGGTCGACCGCTCGCACGTGCAGGACGTCAAGGGGCTGGTGTCGCGCATCAAGGCGCAGCACGCGCCCGAAGCCGACGCGCATCGCAAGGTGCGCCGCCCGTGGGGTTTCTACGATTCGATCGACCACGGCGAGCGCTTCCAGGTCAAGCGCATCGTCGTCTCGCCGGGCGCGCAACTGTCGCTGCAACTGCATCACCACCGCGCCGAACACTGGGTCGTGGTGCGCGGCACGGCGCTCGTCACGCGCGGCGAAGAGACGTTCCTGCTGAGCGAAAACGAATCGACCTTCATTCCACTCGGCACCCGCCACCGGCTCGAAAACCCGGGCAAGGTGCCGCTCGAAATCATTGAAGTCCAGTCCGGCACCTACCTCGGTGAGGACGACATTGTGAGGTTCAACGACAACTACGGCCGCTGCCCGTGAGAAAACGCGGGTCGTTCCGCGTCTTCTCATCGCAGGGGAATCGGGTGGGCCAGCGCCCGATCCGGCAGCGTTCGTCAGCAGCAAGGCCAGGACTCATTTGCGAACAAGAACGGCAAGAACGAGGTAAGCAAAATGCGCAAGTTTCAGGATTTGCTCGCGCGAGTTTTCGATGTCGCGTTGGTGTTGGCGGGGGCGGCGGTCGCGTCGCAGATCCGCTTCGATTACCTCGCTCAAACCGGGTTCTACTGGGCGCTCGTGATGTTTTGCGCCGCGTTCGCGCTGGCCATTTTTCCAGCCTTTGGGGTGTATGAATCTTGGCGCGGCCGCTCCAAGCTTCAACTGGCCGGTCAGGTTTCGCTCGCCTGGTTGATGGTGCAAGCCTCGGCGCTGGTGCTGATGTATTCGCTGCATCGCGCGGACTTCGTGTCGCGTTTGTGGTTCTCGTACTGGACCGCGGTAACGGGCGGCCTGATGATCGCCTACCGGCTGATCGCCCATGCCGCGCTGGCGCGGGCGCGTGGCGCCGGCATGAATCTGCATCAGGTCGCGATTGTGGGTAGCGGCTCGCAGTGCGACGCGATTCTGCGCCGTATCGACTCCGCGCCGACCACCGGTTTTCGCGCGACCGCCGTGTACAACACGCGCCCGGACGTGGCGCCCGTGACCGCCGCGCGCGTGCCGGTGTTCGACAAGGTCGACGCGCTCGCCGACTACATTCGCACCAACGACGTCCACGAACTGTGGCTGATGCTCTCGCTGACCGAAGAGCCGCTGATCTGCTCGCTGATCGGCGAGTTCCGCGACGACCTGGTGAATATCCGCTTCATGCCGGACGTGCGCAGCCTCGCGCTGTTCGAAGGCAGCGGCGTGATCGATCTGCTCGGCGTGCCGGCGATCAATCTGGTGGCGTCGCCGCTGTCGGCCAGTTCAATGCTGAAGAAGGAAATCTTCGACCGCTTTTTCGCGGCCAGCGCGTTGCTCGGCCTCGCGCCGATTCTGCTGGCGATCGCGCTCGCGGTGAAATGTTCGTCGCGCGGACCGGTGCTGTTCAAGCAGAAGCGCAAGGGCGCCGACGGCCGCGTCTTCACGATCTACAAGTTTCGCTCGATGCGTCTGCATACCGAGGCCAAAGGCACGGTCAGCCAGGCCACGCGCCACGACGCGCGCGTCACGCGAGTGGGCGCTTTCCTGCGCCGCACGAGCCTCGACGAACTGCCGCAATTTTTCAACGTGTTGCGTGGCGACATGTCGGTCGTTGGACCACGTCCCCATGCGCTCGAGCACGACGACCTCTATCAGAAAGTGGTTGCCGGCTACATCAATCGCTACCGCATCAAACCGGGCATTACGGGTTGGGCGCAGATCAATGGTTTTCGTGGCGAAACGGACCGCATCGAAAAGATGGAGCGTCGCGTCGAACATGACCTGTATTACCTGGGGCATTGGTCGTTCGCACTCGACATGCGGATCATCGGCGCGACGATCGTTGCCGGACTGGTGCATCGAAACGCTTACTAAGAAGTAGTTAACAAGCACGCTTGGCGCGACCTCCTCTGAGGACCAACGCCGTGGCGCAAGGAGGAAACATCATGAGCTCGCTTGGTATACGCACGGGAAGTCTCCTGGTTTTCGCTACTGCAACACTGCTGTCCGGATGCGGAAGCGTTCCGGGCCAACGGATGATCACGCCGGCCGCCATTCAGGACACGGGTGGGGATTACAGCACCGATCCATCGGCGCAACAGCAGATCCCGATCACCGATATCAATCTCGCGCTGCTGCGCAAGATGAACGCGGCACAGTCGTCGATGACGTTGCCGCCGCAGACGGCCGCGCTGTTCGGCAAACCGACGGCCTACAAGGTCGGTCCTGGCGACGTGCTGCAGATCGTCGTGTGGGATCACCCGGAACTGGCCGCCGCGCTCGGGCAGCCCGCGCAGAACGCCAAGACGACGGACGCCGCGCCCGGCTTTCTGATCGACGAAAGCGGCGACGTGCAGTTTCCGTACGCCGGTACCGTGCATGTGGCCGGCAAGGACGTCGCGGCGATCCAGAAGGAACTGCATCGCCGTCTGAGCAACGTGTATCAGAAGCCGGAAGTGACGGTACGGGTCGCCTCGTTCCGTAACGCGCAGGTCTACGTGGACGGCGAAGTGCGCACTCCTGGCGCGCAATCGCTCAACGACATTCCGATGTCGCTGACCATGGCGATCAGCCAGGGTGGCGGCTTCAGCCCGAATGCGGACCGCAGCCGCGTTGATCTGATCCGCAACGGCGTCACCTATCAGATCAACGTGGACGATCTGATCAAGCGCGGTCGCAATCCGTCGGACATCTATCTGCAAGCGGGCGACATGCTGCGCGTGGCGTCGCGCGAAGACAGCGGCGTGTATGTGATGGGCGAGGTCAACAAGCCCGCGACCATCATGCCGATGCGCAACGGCTCGCTGACGCTGTCGCAAGCCATTTCCGACAGCGGCAGTTTCGATTCGAACACGGCCGCGGCTCGCCAGTTGTTCGTGATCCGCAATTCGACGAGCGATTCGCCGCAGGTCTATCACCTCGACGCCACGTCGCCGGTGTCGATGCTGCTCGCCAATCAGTTCGAGCTGCAACCGAAAGACGTCGTGTATGTCGGCCAGGGCGGACTGGTCCGCTTCAACCGTGTGCTGAACCTGCTGCTGCCGGCGATCAACGCGGCCGTGACGGGCGCTGTCCTTGCGAAATAAAAAACGTACAAATTGACCTTGAACCGCCGGGCTTTGTTGGGTGAAGAAAATGGCAATCAACTTCGAAAATCGCTACACCGACGTGTCCGGACCGGACGAGCTGCACCTGTCGGACTATCTGCGAACGATCGTGCGCGGCTGGCGCACGATCGTGATGGTGACGCTGATCGCGCTCGCGCTGGGGTGCGCGTACGCCTTCCTCGCGCCGCCGACGTATCGCGCGGATGTGCTGTTCCACGTCGAGGACAAGACGGCGAACAACAACGCGAACGGCAAGGATTCCTTGCCGCCGCTCACGGGCATGTTCGACACTAAACCGTCGACCGCCGCCGAGATCGAGTTGCTGAAGTCGCGGCTCGTCACGGAAGAAACCGTCAAGACGCTGCACCTCGATCTGACGGCCACGCCGCGCTACATGCCGCTGATCGGCGGCATGATCGCCGGGCTGGTGAATGGGCAGTGGGGGTTCAAGCTGCCGCAGTTCATCAACCTGTCGGGCTATGCATGGGGTGACGAGAGCATCACGGTGTCGCAGTTCGACACCTCGAAGGACATGTACGACACGACCTTCACGTTGATTGCCGGCAGCGACAATTCGTACGTGCTGCGCGACAAGAACGGCATTGCGATCCTGTCGGGCAAGGTGGGCGAAACGGTGCAGACCGATACCGCCGACGGCCCGATCGCGCTGCACGTCGACAAGCTGGTCGGCGCGCCCGGATCGCGTTACGAACTGACGCGCGCCTCGACGCTGAGCACGGTGGACCGCCTGCAGAAAGCGCTGGTCGTGCAGGAAACCACGCTGCAATCCGGCATCATCCGCGCGAGTCTCGAAGGCGGCGATAGCGGCCTGACCGCGGCGATCGTCAACAGCATGGCGCGCGAGTTCGTCAAGCAGGACGTGGAGAGCCGTTCGACCGAAGCCGAGCATATGCTGGCCTTCCTCGATCAGCAATTGCCGGGCTTGCGCAAGGAACTCGACGACGCCGAGCAACGCTACAACAAGTTCCGTAACACGCACGGCACGGTCGACCTCGGCGAAGAAAGCCGTCTGCTGCTGCAGCAGATCGTCGACAACAAGACCAAGCTGATGGATCTGCAACAGCAACGCGCGGAGATGTCGCAACGCTTCACCGCGAATCACCCGGCGGTGGCCGCGCTCGACGCACAGATCGCCGCGTTGCAAGGCGCAGCCGCCAACATGAACCGCAGCGTGGCGGTCATGCCGGACACGGAGCAGACCGCATTGCGTCTGTTGCGCGACGTGCATGTCGACACCGAGCTGTACACGAATCTGCTGAACAGCGCGCAGCAATTGCGTGTGGCCAAGGCCGGCCAGGTGGGCAGCGTGCGCGTGGTGGACTTCGCGGAAGCGCCCGACGAACCGGTGCGGCCGAAGCGCGTGATCGCGATTCTGATCGCGCTCGGCGGTGGCCTGCTGATCGGCATTCTGCTGACCTTCTTCAAGCGCGCGATGTACGGCGGCGTGGAACGTCCGGACGAACTCGAAGCGGTGCTCGGCGTGCCGGTGTTCGCGGTCGTGCCGCGCAGCCAGACCCAGTTGCGTCTGCAGGAAAACGTCATGCTGCGCCGCCGTGGTCTGCATGTGCTCGCGCAACAGGCGCCGGAAGACATCGCGGTGGAAGGCGTGCGCAATCTGCGCACCTCGTTGCAGCTCTCGCTCGATCACGCCGAGAACAACATCGTGATGATCACCGGCTCGCGGCCCGATACCGGCAAGTCGTTCCTCTCCGTGAATCTGGCGGCGCTGGTGGCGTCGGCGAACAAGCGGGTGCTGATTATCGACGGCGATATGCGGCGCGGCGACGTGCACTCGCACTTCGGTATCGGGCATCAACCCGGTTTGTCCGACGTGCTGAGCGGCGGCGATCTGATGTCGATGGTGCAGCGCGACGTGCTGCCCGGCCTCGACGTGCTCGCCAAAGGCACGCTGCCGTCGCATCCGTCCGAACTGCTGATGAGCAAGCGCTTCGAGACGATGCTGGAAGAACTGAAGTCGCACTACGACCTGGTGATCGTCGACACGCCGCCGGTGCTGGCGGTGACCGACTCGACGCTGATCGGCAAGTACGCGGGCACGACGCTGCTGGTGGTGCGCCATGGCCGCCATCCGCTCAACGAGATCGCCGAGACGGCCAAGCGGCTGCGCAATGGCGGGGTGTCGCTCAGGGGTGTGCTGCTGACCGACGTGCCGCAGGAAGGCGCGTTCCTCGGTTCGGGCTATCAGGGCGGGTATTACGGGTACGACAGCATTGCAGGTTGACAACGGAGCCCGCCGCGGACCTTTCAACCAGGCGGCGGGTGCCGGTACTTAAATCTAAAAGCTCACACGAGGAGTTGCTCCATGGAACGCAAGGTCGCGCTGATCACCGGCATCACCGGACAGGACGGGTCGTATCTGGCGGAGCTGCTGCTCGCCAAGAACTACGACGTGCATGGCATCAAACGCAGGTCGTCTCTGTTCAATACAGACCGTATCGATCACCTTTACCGCGATCCCCACGATCCGGACCAACGGCTCTTTCTGCACCACGCGGATCTGACCGACTCCACCAGCCTGCTGCGCGTGATTCAACGCGTGGAGCCCGACGAGATCTATAACCTCGCGGCGCAGAGCCATGTCGCGGTGTCGTTCGAGGAACCGGAATACACCGCCAACGCGGACGGCCTCGGCGCGCTACGGATTCTCGAAGCGATCCGGATTCTCGGGATGGAAAAGAAAACCCGTTTCTATCAGGCCTCGACCTCGGAACTGTACGGCCTCGTGCAGCAGGTGCCGCAGTCGGAGACCACGCCGTTCTATCCGCGCAGCCCTTATGCGGTCGCCAAGCTGTTCGCGTACTGGACCACCATCAATTACCGCGAAGCCTATGGGCTCTACGCGTGCAATGGGATTCTGTTCAATCACGAATCGCCGGTGCGGGGCGAGACCTTCGTGACGCGCAAGATCACGCGCGCGGTCGCGCGGATCGCGGTCGGCATGCAGAAGACGCTCTATCTCGGCAATCTGTCCGCGCTGCGCGACTGGGGCCATGCGCGCGACTACGTGGAGATGCAGTGGCGCATGCTGCAACAGGAAATGCCGGAGGACTACGTCATCGCCACCGGCGTGCAGTACAGCGTGCGGCAGTTCGTGCAGCACGCGGCGGCGGAGTTGGGTGTGACCGTACGCTTCGAAGGCAGCGGCGTGGATGAAGTCGGCATCGTCGAAAAGGTCGAAGGGCGCGAGATCAAGATGTCGCCCGGCGACGTGATCGTGCGCGTCGATCCGCGCTACTTCCGGCCCGCCGAAGTCGAGACGCTGCTCGGCGATCCGTCGAAGGCGCATGCGAAGCTCGGCTGGAAGCCGACCACCTCGTTCGAGTCGCTCGTCAAGGAGATGGTGCGCTCGGACTATCAGATCGCGAGACGTGACGCGCTCGTCACGCTGGCCGGATTCACGGCGCTGGAACATCACGAGTAACGGCCATGAACCAACAAGCACGCATTTTCGTCGCGGGCCATCGCGGCATGGTCGGCTCCGCGCTGGTCAGGCAGCTCACCGCCGCAGGCTATCCGAACGTGGTCACCCGTTCGCACGCGGAGCTCGATCTCACGGATCAGGCCGCCGTGCAGCGCTTTTTCGAAACCGAGCGGATCGATGTGGTGCTGCTGGCCGCCGCGCGCGTGGGCGGGATTCTCGCCAACGCGACGCGGCCGGCCGAGTTCATCTATCAAAACCTGGTGATCGAAGCCAACGTGATCCACGCGGCGTATCGCGCGCAGGTGGAACGGCTGGTGTTCTTCGGGTCGTCGTGCATTTACCCGAAGCAATGTCCGCAGCCGATCCGCGAGGAGTATCTGCTGACCTCGCCGCTGGAGCCGACCAACGACGCGTACGCGATCGCCAAGATTGCCGGCGTCAAGCTGTGCGACGCCTACAACCGCCAGTACAACACGCAGTACGTCGCGTTGATGCCGACCAATCTCTACGGCCCCAACGACAACTACGACCTGACCAGCAGCCACGTGTTGCCGGCGCTGCTGCGTAAGGCGCACGAAGCGCGCCTGGGCGGCGCGGCGAGCTTGACGGTGTGGGGCTCGGGCACGCCGCGCCGCGAGTTTCTGCATGTCGACGATCTGGCCGCCGCGACGCTGTTCATGCTCGAACACAACGTCACGGAAGGGCTGTTCAACGTCGGCGTCGGCGAGGATCTGTCGATTCGCGAGCTGGCCGAATGCATCTGCAAGGTGGTGGGCTTCGAAGGCGAACTGGTGTTCGACGCGTCGAAACCCGACGGCACGCCGCGCAAGCTGCTCGACGTCTCGCGGCTCGCGCAGATGGGTTGGCATGCAACGATCGGGCTTGAGGAAGGTATCGCGGCCACTTATCGGGAATTCGTCGAACTGCACGCCGGCTCCAGCGCCGCTGCGTTGCAGGCATAGCCGCGCGACAGCGGCTTCTGGCAATGCCTCAAACGCAGTGCGTGCGCGGACCGCGCCACGCACGCATGGACGACTTTTTTGGAGTGGCATACACATGACCGCGTCAGTCACGATCTTTCACAACGTCGTATGGTCGCGCCATAAGGGTGTGGTGTTCTCCGCCTTGCATAACATCTCGGCGTCGGGTGCGATCCGCTATTCGATGGTGCAGATCGCCGATACCGAGCATGACCGGATCGGCTTCTCCGACGTGGACTACTCGTTCCATCGTTATCCGATGCAGAAACTCTTCGACGGTTGCTACGAAGACGTGCCGAGGATGAAGCTGATCGCCCGGCTCACGTGGGAAGTGTTGCGCACCAAGTCGGATCTGATCGTGCTGCCCGGTTATCACCGTCCGGAATACTGGGCGATGCTGGCGGCGTGCATCGTGACCGGCAAGCGGCGCGCGGTCTTCTGCGATTCCACCGCGCGCGACCGGCCCAAGAAGCTACTCACGTCGATCCCCAAGCGGGTGTTCTTCTCGCTGTGCGACGGCTATTTCGGTTTCGGCGAACGCAGTCGCGAGTATCTGCTGTCGCTCGGCGCGAAGCGCGACAAGATCTTCGTGCCGTGCCAGGCCGCCGCGCTGCCCGGCTCGTTTTCGCCGGAGCGTGCGCTAGTCGAGCGGGTCGCCGCGCGTGCCGGTAATCCGCCGGTGTTTCTGTACGTAGGGCGGCTCTCGGAAGAGAAGGGTATCGGCACGCTGATCGAAGCGTTCGCCGGTTTGCGGCGGCGTATTCCTGCAGCGAAGCTGCGCATTGTCGGCACCGGACCGATGGCCGAGGTGTTGCATGCGAAGGTGGCCGAGCTCGCGCTCGACGACGCGGTGACGTTCGCCGGCAGTCTGCAGGACGAGCCGCTCACGCGCGAGTACTACGGCGCGACCTGCATGGTGTTGCCGAGCTATAGCGAACCGTGGGGGCTGGTGGTGAACGAGGCGCTTGCGCACGGTTGCCCGGCGGTGGTCAGCGAGAGTTGCGGTTGCGTGCCGGAACTGGTGATCGACGGCGTGAGCGGCTATGCGTTTACGGCGGGCGACGTGGCCGGCTTGCAGCGCACCATGCTCAAGGCCATGGAAGCCTTCGCCGACGCCGGCGGCACGGCGCACCGCTGCATGGATGTGATCCGCCGTTTCGATCCGCCTTCGGCCGCCGCCAATATTGCCCGAGGCTGTGCCCTGATGTTGAGCGATTGACGCGCGCTGTTGCGGCGTCGCGCCTGTGAAGCCCTAACTTGTTCTGGCAGTCATAATGAAGATCCTGATCTACGGCATCAACTACGCGCCGGAACTGACGGGGACAGGCAAGTACACGGCGGAAATGGCCGTGTTGCTGGCCCGCAGGGGGCACGAGGTGCGCGTGGTGTGCGCACCGCCTTATTACCCGGAGTGGCGCGTGACGGCGGGCTACGCGGCGTGGCGCTATCAGCGCGAAATGCGCGACGGCGTATCGCTGTGGCGCGCGCCGCTGTGGGTGCCGTCGCGGCCGAGCGGCCTGAAGCGCATGGTGCACCTCGCGAGCTTCGCGCTGAGTTCGTTTCCGTTGATCGCCTGGCAGGCCGTATGGCGTCCCGACGCGGTCATGCTGATCGCCCCCACCTTGATGTGCGCGCCCGCCGCGTTGACGCTTGCCCGCGTCACCGGCGCGCGTGCGTGGCTGCACATTCAGGACTACGAGGTCGACGCGGCATTCGAACTGGGCCTGCTGAAGAGCTCGCTTGGCGCGCGTTTCGCGCGCTGGATCGAAAGTGCGCTGCTGCGGCGGTTCGATGCGGTGTCGTCGATCACGCGGCAGATGAGCGCGCGCGCGGCGGCGAAGGGCGTGGCGCCCTCGCGCATTGTGTGCCTGCCGAACTGGGTCGACGTGTCGGCGATTTTTCCGCTCTCGCGCGCCAGCGACTATCGTCGTGAACTGGGTATTCCCGCCGGGCAGAAGGTGGTGCTGTACTCCGGCAACATGGGCGCGAAGCAGGGGATCGAAACGCTTGCCGACGCCGCCGTGATGCTGGCCGAGCGGACCGATCTCACGTTCGTTTTTTGCGGCAGCGGCGCGGCGCGCGAAAGTCTGCTCGAACGTTGCGCGGGCTTGAGCAACTGCATTTTCATGCCGTTGCAGCCCACCGAACGTCTGAACGAATTGCTCAATCTCGCCGACATTCACGTGCTGCCGCAACGCGGCGACGCGGCGGATCTGGTGATGCCGTCCAAGCTCACCGGCATGTTCGCGAGCGGCCGTGCGACCGTGGCCATGGCGCGCCGTGGCACGGCGCTCTACGAAGCGGTTGCGCCGCGCGGTGTCGTGGTGCCGCCGGACAAGGCTAAGGCGCTGGCGGCGGCACTCATCATGCTCGCGGGCGATGCCGAACGACGCGCGGCACTCGGCAAGGCCGCGCGCAGCTACGCGGAGCGCGCGCTCTCGCCGGACGCGACGATCCGCACGTTCGAGGAGCGCTTAGGTGGAGTCATGCGGGTACGTGAAGACGCACCACGCGGACGGGTCAAGGCCGAGGTGTCGTTTTTCAACGCGCGGCATTCGACCGCTGCGGCGCGGCGCCGGCGCAAACCGGCCACGGCGGAGGAAGCCGCGCCGGATTGATCCGGCAAGCGGCCCACGTCATGAATGCGCACTTACCACGGGGAACGATAGACGGCGTGCTTGCCCGTTGCGTACGGATCGGCGTACGTGTTCTTCACGGCGCCTTCGGGCGTCAGCCCGTCGGCTGCCTTGAGTTGCGGTCCCGCCTGGTCGGCCACTCGCAGTTGCGCGGCGCCGGGCGCGGGCGCCTTGCCGTTGCCCTTGCCAAGTGCGGGTTGCGCGCCTTGGCCGCCACCCAGCACGGTCATGCGTTGTTCGTTGAGCAGCGCGGTGCGTTGAGCGTCGTCCGTATCGCCTTGCTGCATGTCGGCGGTGCCGTACGGACGCGGTGCGCCGAGCAGGGTTTGTTCGCTGGTGCGCTGTTTGGCGCGGCGATCGACGGGCGCCTGCGGGAGCGTGCCGTACGCCGTGCCCGCGTTAGCGGCCGGCGCGGGCGGGGCGGCATTATTCTGCGCGAGCGCGAGTGCCGGCACGGCGCTCGCGGCGAGAGCGAGAAACAGCCAGGTGGCGGGATGCCGAAGCGAGTTGTTCATTGTGGTTCCCCGGGTGATGCGGTCACGGTACAGCTATCGTGCGCCATCCATGCCGCGCGTAGCCGCCAAAACGCTTGCCCACACGGCCACGCCACCAAGTCGCGCAAGGCGCCGCAACATAATGTAAGGAAATTGCAGTGTGGCCTGCAATCTGTTTACCACCGTTCGTGGTTCGGAGAAAGCTGATGGGTAACGTTGCCGACGATCCGCAGATCGGATGTGCTCCGCAAGCCGAAGAGGCGCACGAAACAGGCCGTGTCATCGACCTGAGTCTGGCCGGAAAAGGCAACTATCGCGCGGCGCGCGGCCCGCTGATCGAACTGATCTGGTTCGTGCTCGAAGCGTGCGTGATCAACAACAAACTGCTGCCGCTGTCGGCGGTGCGCGTCGCGCTGTTACGCCTGTTCGGCGCGAAGATCGGCAACGGTTGCCGGTTCGTGCATCCGATCCGCGTGAAGGCGCCGTGGAATCTCGAAGTGGGCGACAAGTGCTGGTTCGGTGTGGACGTCTGGATCTACAACCAGGCGCCGATCCGCATCGGTTCGAACGTCTGCATTTCTCAAGGCACGTTCCTGACCGCCGGCTCGCACGATATGAGCACTACGATGGATTTGCAGGTCGCGCCGATCGTCATTGAAGACGGGGTGTGGATCACCTCGAAGTGCGTCGTGCAGATGGGCGTGACGATCGGCCGTTCGGCGGTGGTGACGCCGTTGTCGGTCGTGCATCGTTCGCTCGAAGCCGAGGGCGTGTATGGCGGCAATCCGTGCCGGTTCATTCGGAAACGGTTTACTTCCGTGACCTGAACCACAGACATAGAACCGCAGCGTTTTTACGCTGAGGAGGCCGAAGTCGTGTTGTCCGGAACATACCGGGCGCCGCCATGGGAACGCCGATGCCGTCCGGTCGACGCCCGCGGCGAAGCTGACGGGCACCGGGGCGCGACGCGCGCGTGAGTCTGCTTGGCCGATCCGGGCGGGTCGGCAAGCGCCAGGGACGCACGCCGGAAATGCATGAAGAAGACGGGAGCAGGGGATGTTCATCGACACTCGTACGGTTGCTCAGAACACGGTCATAGAGACGACGGTCTGCATTATCGGTGGGGGCGTAGCCGGCATTACGCTGGCGCTCGAACTGTCGAGGGCGGGCGTGGACGCCTGCATGCTCGAGAGCGGCGGCTTCGGACCCGACGACGAAACGCGCGACCTCTATCGCGGCGAGAACGCGGGCTTGCCGTACTCGTTCGCGGATGGCTCGCGCAGCCGTTACTTCGGCGGCAGCAGCAACTGTTGGGGTGGCTGGTGCCGTCCGCTCGATCCGTGGGACTTCGAAAAGCGCGACTGGATCGCGCACAGCGGCTGGCCGTTCGGTCTCGACGAACTCGCGCCGTACTACGCGCGCACGCACGAACTGCTGAAGCTCGGCCCGCAGAATTTCGACCCCGCTTACTGGGAACGCGAGATCGGCCGTCCCGACGTGCGCCGCTTGCCGCTCTCGACCGGCGACATGCGCGACACGGTCGCGCAGTTCAGCCCGCCGGTGCGCTTCGGCAAGGTGTATCGCGACGAGCTGTCGCAATCGTCGCGGGTGCGCGTGTATCTGCATGCGAACGTGTTGAACATCGACGCCAACGCCGACGGCACCACGATTACCGGCGTGAAAGTCGGCACGATCAGCGGCCGCCGCCTCACGATGCAGGCGAAGATTTTCGTGCTGGCGACCGGCGGGATCGAAAACGCGCGTCTGCTGCTCGCGTCGAACGACGTGCAGGCGGCTGGCCTCGGCAATGCAAACGATCTGGTGGGCCGCTACTTCATGGATCATCCGCGCATGATGTCGGGCAAGGTCCGCTTCCGGCCGGGCAACGCGCGCAACAAGCTGTACGACATCAAGTATCACTACCAGAACGCCGCGGTGTCGGCGCACGGCACGAAGATCTCGTCGCAGTTCGCGCCGAAGCAGGAATGGATGGCGCGCGAGAAGCTGCTGAATTCCCGCGTGTGGCTCTATTCGAAATGGTACGGCGAAGGCAGCGCGGGTTCGGAAGCGCTGATCCATTGCAAGGAAGCGTTGTTGCAGAAGGATCAGCCCGGGCGCAGTTTGAAGCGGGACATCGAGACGATGATCGCGCATCCGCTGGATACCGTCGGGTACGGATTGACGCGCTTGCTGCAATGGCCGGCGTTGATCACCGACGTGACGCTGCAGGCGATCGTCGAAGCCGTGCCCGATCCGGATAGTCGCGTCACGCTGTCGGCCGATAAACGCGATCGCTTCGGCATGCCGCGCGTGCGGGTCGAATGGCATCTGGGCGACCAGGTGCGACGCACGTTCGACAAAACCTTTGCGCTGCTCGCGCAAGAGCTGCAACTGGCCGGTGTCGCCGACGTGCAACTCGACACGCCGCTCGAAGGCCGCGCATGGCCGACGAAGCTGGAGGGCACGTGGCACCACATGGGCACCACGCGCATGCACGATTCGCCACGCGAAGGCGTGGTGGATCGCGATTGCAAGGTGCATGGGATCAGCAATCTGTACGTGGGCGGTAGTTCGGTGTTTCCGACGGTCGGCGCGAACTTCCCGACCATCACGATCGCCGCGTTGTCGTTGCGGCTGGCCGGTCATCTGGTGCGTCAGCTCGATATTCCGGATATCGTCGGCAACATGCGGGCGGACGCGGCCAACAGCGCAATGATGTCGATTCAGGCGACGCCGCCGCAGGTCGAGGCGCTGCCGCTCGCGGCGTCGACGCTGACGTCGTTGATGAAGGAGCAGTGACGCCTTCGTGACGTTGAGTGGGGTCGGGTGAGGGTGGAAACGAAGATGGTGCGCATTGAGCGCGCCATCTTTTTTTCGGCCGTGTTTTTTATAAGCCGATTCAGCGGCTTTGCTGTGTCGCTTCGCACAGCGTGGCGAGCGGCGTCGAGTCGTCCCGCTCATCGACAGGCGCGCCCTTCGTTTCCAGCAGCGCCGTCAGCGCGCTCACCATCGTCTCGATCCGGAAGCGCGCGTTGAACGTGCGAGCCGCTTGCGCACGCATCTGTTCGCGCGCGGCGTCGTCGAGATCGAGCCAGCGCAACAGATTCTTCTCGGTACCGTCGACGGTGTCGGGCGCCACCAGGCCCGCGCCGTCCGCTTCGATTTCGCGCCACACGTTGACCTTGTCGGAGATCAGCGCGGGCAGTCCGCAACCGAGCGCTTCGGCCACCGCCACGCCAAAGTTTTCCTGATGCGAGGGCAGCGCGAACACGTCGCTCGCATGGAATGCGCCCCACTTGAGATCGCCCTGCAACATGCCGGGCAAACTTAGCCGATGCGCAATGCCGGCCGCCTGGGCCCGCGCACGCAGCGTCGCGCCCCAACCGGTTTCGTCGGGACCGGCGATCACCAGATGCAGCGCCGGGTCGCGGCCGGCGACGCGCGCGAATGCGTCGATCAGCAGATCGCAGCCTTTCTTTGCATGCACGCGGCCGAGAAACAGCACGATGCGTTTGCCGCGCAGGCCGGGCACGGCTTGCAGGAACGCTTCGCGCATCGGAGCGGCGTCGAGCGGCGGCACCGTCGTGCCGAACGGCACGATCCGCTCATGCGCGCGATACAGCCAGAACGACTGACGCGCGCGCGTGCGTTCCTCTTCCGTCGTGAAGATGACGGTGTGCGCATCGCGCAGCACGCGGTACTCGGCCCACGGCCAGTACAGCCACTTCTTCATGTGCTTGAGCGGATAGGTCTCTTTGAACCACGGGTCCAGCATGCCGTGCACGTAGACGTAATACGGCACCTCGCTGTTACGCAGCGCTTTCCATGCCGCGAAGCCGTGGTATTGCCACAGACCGTGCACGATCACCGCGTCGAAGCGTTTCGCGTTGGCGGCGAGCCACGGCGCGAGACGCGGGTTGTGGCCATAGCGGCTTTGCGTCGGACCGAAGGTGTGCACCGCGAACGGAAACGCGGCGAGGTAGGCGTCGCCGGGCGCGTCGCAGGTGGCGACTTCGATGTCGTGACCGGCGTCCTGCATCGCGATACCGCTACGGCGCACGCCTTCGACAGGACCGCCCGCGCGGGGATCGACACTGGCAAGCAGATGGAGGATTTTCATCGGGCGATAGTCGGTCGGTTGGCGCCTGGCGTCGGCGAGGTGTGGGGCACGAGCGCGCCGAATGAGGGCGAAACGCGGGTATCGCGGGTGTCGCGAGCGTCGCGGGTGTCGCGTGAGTCGTTAGAGCCGCGCGACGCGCCGAGCGCGGCGGGCAGGTCGGCACGACCCATGCCGGGCTGGATGCGACCAGGCAGATCGGGCATCACGCCCGGCCGCCAATGCGGCGGTCTGCGCGGGCGTCTCACGCGCGCCGGCAACGCACGCTGCAAACGCGAGTGCGTGGCGATCATCAGGCCGAGCGCGATGCCGAATACGAGGCCTGAAAAACGCGGTCCGAGCGGATTGCCGCCGATCGAGGTGGCCGGCAATGCGGCGAACAGCATGATGGCGCGTCCCAGCACCGGCAGCATCGGCGCGTCGGGCACCACCGCGCGCCAGTAGCGATACGAGAAGAAGCAGATTGCCAGCGCCGCCAGCGTCGCCAATGGCATGCCGATGCCGAACAGCAGTCCGCCCGCGAAGAACTGGTAGACCCAGAAATTGTGACCGGCGGCCCATTCGTGGATCGCGTAAAAATCTTCGTCGGAGATCTGTCCGGCGAGATCCGGCAGATAGGCCGGCGAGTAGCGGTAATAGTGGCCGTAGCCTTCGCCGAATAACACGGTGGACGGCGACTCCATCACCTGATCGTACTGGTCGCGCATTTCCGCGAGACGCGTGATGGTGGTCGGATCCTTGCCCGACTCCGTTTCCGCGGACGCGAAAATGCGCTGCGTCCAGTGTTCGGCGACGGTCGGGAAACTGATGACCGCGACGCCGGCTATCGCGGCCAGCACGACGCCGACCACGATGCTGCGGCCGAACGCGCGCCAGATGTGCTGAAGCGTCGGCGCGCTCAGCGCCACGGCGAGCAGGAACAGCAGCACGGTGCCGAGCAGCAGGCTGCGGGTCACGCTCAGCAACTCGACGACGACGGTGCCGGCGAACACGCTCACGTTGAACAGCGAGAAGCGCCGCGCCACGACGAATTCGTGCAGCAGCACGGCTTGCAAACCGAGCAATGTCACGGAGATGATGCGGTAGCGCACTTCCTCGAGATCGCCGCTGGTCGCTATGCCGTAGACGAAGGTGAACACGGCGCTAATCAGATTGGCGACGAACAGTGCACGTTCGAACTGGGAGAGGCGCGATTCGCTCCACGGCCGGCACGCCACGAGGTAGCCGAGCAGGAACAGCACGAAGGGCAGCAGCGTGCGCAGGTAGTTGCCGACGTCGTTATCCTGCACGAACTGGGCCACCACGCTGCCGAACACGCACAGCAGCATGCTGGCGGTGACGACCGAGCGTAGCCGCGAGCGCTCGCGAAAGCGCGGTGCGACGAGCAACAGCGCGAGCCCGGCGGCGAACGCCGGGACCACGAACACGAACTGTGCGAGGTGGCCGACATTGGCGTCAGTGGCCTTGTAGTCCCACGCAAGCGGAAGCAGAAAAATCCATATCCAGGGCGTTGCATACTGATGGCGCATTGCTGATCCCTCCCCCGTCGCCGTCGTTTCGCCGTCCGTCTGCAGCGGACGGTCACGTATCGGGCCATTGTGCGGGAATCTCCCAATACGTTAGTTACCTGGACCGCATTCGTCGTCGATTGCCTGGGTTCTGGCGACGGCGGCAAGTGCCTTTCTATAGACCCCCGTTGGCGCTTTGGCGCTTACTTGGGTTGCATGCAAGTTCGTTGCGGCAAGAGACGTGCACATCGGCTCAGGTTGTCTTCCAATGTCTTGAAGTTGGCGCGCACACGCGGACGCAGCCACGGAAGATGCAAAAAGGGCCATGCCCTAGTGCGGGATCGCTTGCACCAGATGACAGGGGAAAAATATGAAATTTTTCGGCGGGGCGCGGCCTACGACACGGGGACGGGCGATCGAACTCGATTTCGTCCGCGGCATCGCGATCATCGCGGTGATGGGATTTCACTTTCATGCGGTCCACACCGGCAATTACCTGATCCAGGTCATCGAATATCCGCTGAAGAATTTCGGCCGCGAGGGCGTGAATCTGTTCTTCACGCTGAGCGGTTTTCTGGTGGGCGGCCTGTTGCTTCGCCAATACGCCGAGACCGGCCATGTGGATGCGCGACGCTTTATCGTGCGGCGGATTTTCCGCATCTGGCCCGCTTACTACGTGCTGATTGCTTTCCATGTGCTGGCCGGACGCCACCCGTGGAATACCTTCCTCGTTCAGAACCTGACCCACCTGCAGAACTATCTGGGGACCTCGATCACCCAGACCTGGAGTCTCGCGGTCGAAGAACACTTTTATCTCGTGCTGCCTGCGCTGCTGTTGCTGTTTGCGCGCTGGAAGCTGGGTGCATGGACGATTGTCGGTGTGCTGACCGGCATTTGCGCGGTGGTGCTGACCGCGCGCTGCTTCGCGGTGGCGGGTGGCGATCTGGATGGCGCGTTCGCTTACACGCAGTATCGGATCGACAGTTTGCTCGTCGGCGTGATTCTGTCCGCGATCTACTGGATGAAGCCCGCTGTCTATCATCAGCTTGCCAAACGCAAGGGGCTGCTGATTCTCGGCGTGGTTATCCTGTGTGCGTGGCTGGTGCTCGCAACCAAAAATCTCGCGCTCGACGAAAGCATCGGCTATACGATTCAGGCGCTCGGTTTCGCCGCGCTGATCGTGCTGGTGCTCGAGTATTCCGGCTCGCTGCGCGAGTCGTGGATTTACCGCGGGGTGGCGTGGATCGGCCTCTATTCGTACGGGATTTACTTGTGGCATTCGCTGGCGCTCGCGCCGGGCGACATGCTGATTCGCAAGACCACGGCGATGGGCTTCCCGCCGAGCCTGATCTGGGTGCTGGCGCTGACGGCGCAATTCGCGATTGCCATTTTTATCGGTTACGTGACCACGCGCGCGATCGAATACCCGTTCCTACTGATGCGCAATGCGCTGTTCCCGGAAAAGCGCAGCAGTTCGGTGCGCGAGGAAGTGCCCGCGGGTGGGCAGTTATCTTGAGCGAGAGGTTTGTGTTGTGGCCGATTGCCGGTAGTGGCGGTCGGCTGTAGCTAGCTAACTAGATTGACGGGCTGAATGTGACGAGGCGTCCATCGTAATGATGGACGCCTCGTTTTTTTGCGGAGGAGGTGTTGCGGAGTTGGGCGGGGTGAAAAGACGCCACGCGCCCTGAAAACCGCGCTAAAACTCAAGCCATCTGCTGCAGCAAGGTCTGCTTGAATTGCCCGAGCGTGTGCCGCGATAGCAGGTCTTCGCGAGCGGCCGGCTCGGCTTCGCGCGGATGCGGCCACGACGTCATGGTTTCCGTAATCGCGCGGCCAATCGATGCGGAACTCAGGTCGCTCAGAATCGGCCCCAACTCGCAGCGCCGGCTGAACCAGCCGATCAAACCGTCTTCCGTCGCGATTACCGGCTTGCCGAACCGGTACGCCTGCACGAGCACGCCGCTCATGCCGTAGTGTCCCTTGTAGCCGAGCCACACCGCGTCGCAGGCGGAGAACAGATCGCGTTCGACGTCGTTCGAAATGAACTCGTCGAGCACCAGCGGCGCGGGCGTCAGGCTGCGCACGTGATTGCGCATGAAGTGGCGGGTCACGTCGTCCTGCTCGCCGGCGACGATCAGCGTCGGCGCGTGTTCCAGTCGCGTCAGCGCGTGCACCAGTTCGTAGATGCCTTTGCGTTCGGTGATTGCGCCATACACGAGCAGATAGCGCTGGTCGGGGTCGAGGCCGAGACGCGCGCGCGCGAGCACCGGATTTTCCGCCTGCTCATCGGGAAACGGATCGGCGACATAGGCGACTTTCGCGCCGGTCTTCGACGAATAGCGCGCGGCCCATTCCGGCAACGTGGGGTCGATGGTCAGCAGCGTACGCAGTCCGCTGGTGCGAATCGCGCGCTTGAACAACTGCGCCTTGATCGCGTTGACGACCGGACGATCGGGCGCCTTGATGCCGACCTTGTGGTGATGAAACGTCGCGCGCATCGTGATGCCGATCCATGGCGTGTTGCCGAACGGCGAGCCGAGAAACGGCAGCGCGTAGAAAAAATAGTCGACGTACGGCACCACCACGAGGCGGATGTTCTGCATGCGGCCGAGGATCGAATGCACGCGCCGGAAATAGCGGTGAAAGCGCCAGTACGGATTCGGATCCGGTAAACGGCCGCGCTGCTGCTCTTCAGGATCGACGAATGCGATCTGCTGGTCCGGCCGGTTGGCGGCGGTGATCTGACGCGCCAGCCGATGATCTTCGTTCGCGCATTCGGTCACCAGAATGCAGGGGTAACCGGCCTCCGCGCAGGCCTGCATGGTCCACTCGACATAGCGCCAGCGATGGCCGGTCAGATTGGGTTCCACTATCAGGACGTAGTCTTGTTCCATCGCGTCGGTAACCTGTGCGTGGTAGGAGAAAAAAGTACCTGAGCGCCGGCTGTTGCGAGGCGCTAGCGGAGCAACGTTAGCATCGCCCGCGTAAGGGTAATGGCTAATTTGACCCGCTTTGTGTGCCAACGTACCAGGGTCTGTTGGCTTCGGCTGACCACGCCTAGCTGATGGCGGTTGTCGCCGATTCTCTCGCGGTAAGGTCGAGACTGGAGTTCGATGAAAACCCCGCCAGCTTGCTGGTGCAACCCAATGAATTGTGCGCCGGCGGCGTTCGCAGCGATACCTTTATCGCTGCCTGGCGCCGATCTGGGCGCGCCAGGTTTTGACGGAGAGACAGCTTGCGGGCGATCAGGCTTCCGGCAGTGTCGATAGCGGGCAGTTTCGGCGCGAGTGCGGCAACGTGGGTGTTGCTGCAACAGTTCGCCGTGCGTGGCCTCGTGGCGATCAAATTCCTCGCGATCGGCCGCATGCTCGGGCCGGCGGCGATCGGCAGCGTGAGCGTGGCCTTGCTCGCGGTGGCGATTGCCGAAGCGCTGTCCGACACCGGACTCGCGCAGGCCGTTATTCAGGGCGAACATGCGCCCACGCGTCCGCAACTCGGCGCGGTGTGGACGACGCTGACCGCGCGCGGTGTACTCATCTCGCTACTGCTGGTCGCGCTGGCGCCGCTGTTGAGCAGTCAATTCCATCTGAACGGTTCGCTCGTGCTGATCCAACTGGCCGCGTTGCTGCCGTTGTTGCGCGGACTGGCTTCGCCGACCTATTACGTGGTGCAACGCGAGCGGCGCTTTCAGCACATTGCCGGCGTCGAAGTGGCGGCGTCGTTCGTCGATTGCACGGTTGGACTCGCGCTCGCGTATTTCGGCGCGGGCGCGGCTTCCGTGCTGATCGGGCTCGTGGCCGGCGAAAGTCTGAAGAGCACGCTGACCTGGGCCACCATGAAACCGCGTCCGCCGATTCGCGCGGTGTGGTCGGGCATCGGTCACTATGTCGGTTTTAGCCGCTGGATCTGGGCGAGCAGCGTGATCAATCTGTTGCTCAATCAGTTCGATAAGGTGGTGGTCGGCAAACTGCTTGGACCCGCGCAACTGGGCAGCTATCAGATGTCGTCGCGGCTCGCGCAGATGCTGCTCGCCGATGCGGCGATCGCGATGTCGCAATACCTGTTTCCCACGTTCGCGGCGCACCATAGGCGCAATCCGCAGTCGGCGTCGCGCGTCATCAAGATCTATCTGCTGGCGATCGCGGTGGGACTGACCGCGTTCGTCGTGGTGCTCAGGATGATCGCCGAGCCGCTGTTCTCGCTGATTCTCGGCGCGGCCTGGCTGCCCGCGGTGCCGCTGTTCCGGATCCTCGTGATCAACATGGCGATCGGCGCGCTGATCGCTGTGCTCGTCGCGTATCTGCGTGCGGTGGGCGATGCGAAGGCGACCGTGCATGCGTCGGCGATTCAGGTCGTCGTGCTGCTGGTGAGCGCGCCGCCTGCGGTGCATTGGTGGGGCGTGACCGGCATTGCCTGGTCGATGACGCTCGGCCTCGGCTGCGCTGCGGCGTGGATGCTATTCAGGACGCTGACTGCAAGGACGTCGTGATGCGAGTTTTTCATCTGGTGCTTGCGCCACGATTATCGGGCGCGGAAGTCCTGGCGAAGGACCTCGCGCTCGACCAGTCCGCCGAAGGGATGGCGGTGTGCGTGGCGTCGCTGTTGCCCGCGCATGCCGATTTCGCTTCGTTGCGCGAGGAACTGCAGAGCCATGACGTGCAGTGCTGGTTCCCGCGGCATCGGCACGGTTTGCCCGTCAAGCTGTGGCAGTTGTTCCGCGCGGTGCGCCGCTTCCGTCCCGATGTGATCTTCGCGCACGCCACCATTCCGTCGTTTTACGCGCGCGCGTTGCCGCTGCGTGTGCCGGTCGTGTACGTCATGCATTCCGCGGGCAACGACTTCGAGCGGCCGCTGTTCCGGCGTGTCGAACATCTTCTGAAGGGGCGCGCGCGGGTGGTGATCGGCGTGTCGCAGCAGGGCGTGACCGATTACGTGCAGGCCATCGGACCGCATCCGTCGATGACGGTGGTGCCGAACGGCGTGGACCTCGCGCGGTTTTCGTTTACAGACAGCGTGGCGCGCAGCGATTGCGCGCCGCAAGTCGTGCAGATTGGCCGCTACACCGCGGTGAAAAATCAGCTGCTCACGGTGCGCGCGTTCAGCGAAGTGCTCAAGCAGGTGGACGACGCGCGCCTCGTGTTTTACGGCGTGATCGAAGACCCCGAGTATCAGGCCGAGGTGATCGCGCTGGCCGACCAGCTCGGCATCGGCGAGCGGGTGGTGGTCGCCGGGCCGCGTACCGACGTGGCGCGTGTGCTGTCGGAGTCGAACGTGTTCGTGATGCCGTCGCAGTCCGAGGCGCATAGCGTGGCGTTCCTCGAAGCGCTGGCCTCCGGTGTGCCGATCGTGGCGAACCGGATTCCGGCCTTCGCGTTCGCCAACGGATTTCCGAACGTGCAACTGGTCGATACCGAAGATATGCGCTGCTATGTCGAGGCCGTGGTCGCCGCGTTGGGACAGGCGCGGGCGCAACGCTCGCTGACCGGTCTGACGCTCAGGGATACGGCGGCTCGCTACCGGGCGATCGCCAATCAGGTGAAGCTTGCGGTGCCGACGCGGTAGGGCGGGGCGCGCTGGCGCGTGTTGGTCTGCATGGCGTGGCTTCGCGGCGAAGGTCTTGCGAAGCCGGGCTCAATCAATGGTGATTGTCCAACTGTGGATCCGGCACGGAATCGGGTATGGACGGCGCAGGCAGGGTGAACGCCGGCTCGGCTTCGCGCGCGGCGAGCATCACGAGACGCTGCGCTTCCTTGCTGCTCGAATCGATTTGCAGCGCACTGCCCGCGCTATGGCGCACGCAGGTCCAGCGCGCGATCGTGCCGCAACTTCGCGCGAGGCTCAGCAGGGCGTCGCGTTGCTGCTCCCGCGTGTTGAGCGTGGAGCGCATGTTGAGGGCGTCGCGGTTATCCGGTTGTGCGGCGATTGCTGCGGCCAGTCGCGCGCGGGTCGCCGACAGATTGTTTTGCTGGAGATCGAAGCGTGCGGCTTTGATATGCCGCGAGACGTCCGTGCGCGATTTATCCGGGGCGTTGCGGCCGGAATTGCCGGTGTTGCTTGCTGTGCGCAGGGTGTCCGGTGCGGCGGCCGCGACGCGGCGCGGTGCGGGCAACGGTGGATTCGCTGGAGGGAGCGGCGGCAAGCGCACGGCCGCGGCGCGCTGCGAAGCGATGACCGTGAGGCGTGGGGTAGTCGTGGCCGGCGTGCGTTGGGTGGCGGCGATGGTCGGTCGTTGGGTGTCGGCGGCGGCCGCGCGTTGGGCGGTGGCGACCGCAGGGCGCTGTGTCGTCGCGGTCGCGGTCGTGTTCGTGCTTGTGCTCGCGGTTGACGACGGGCGCTGAGCGGTGACAACCGGTGCATGCTGGGCTGCAACTGTTGTGGACCGCTGCGCTGCCACTGCTGCCGATCGATTCGCCAGCGGCGCTGCAGGATGCTGAACCACCGCGATCGGCGGCACGACATTCTGCGTCTTCACCTTGCCCGAGACTTCGATGGGCGGTCCGACGCCCGAGTCGTTGCTGTGGATGAAACCCAGGTACACCGCGGACGCCACCACCAGCACCGAACCGCTGATCACAAGCGACTGCCGTAATCGCTGATGCGCTGGCGCGTCGACCACGGGCTCTTCCACCACGTCGTAGGGATTGGCCAGCGCGCGCGACGAAGGCCGCCAGATTCTGCGCGCGGGCAGTCGCGCGTCGATCGTCGATGGGGGTGGGTCCAACGGAATCTTCAAAGACGGAGGCGGCGCCGGATGCGCGTCGAGTGTGTCGACCGGATGCGCATGGCACGAAGGACAGCGCGTAAAACGGCCGCTTAGCGGCTCACCGCAGTGGCCGCATCGGGGATAATCCTGCTGATCGGAAGTAATGTCGCTAAGCATTGCCGTTTCGCAAAAGGGCGTCGAATGCCGGCGCCACAATCAAGGAAAACAAGGCTCCGCAGCGAGGCGTGCAGCAGGGTTACTGTGCTACCACGTAACCCCGCGCCTGCATGCATGCACCATACGCGGCCCAATACTGTGTCATCGGCGGCTCGGGCGCCGGCAGCGGCGGCAGCTTCACGCCCGAGGCTGCAGCGACCTCCGTGGCGCTCGCCGCGGCGGTTTCCGAGGCGCCATTGTCCGCACTCGTCGCCGAGGCCGGATTGGCGGCCATCGCCGTCGCGTTCGAAGCGGATGCGGCCGCCGTCGCGTTGGCCGAACTCGCTGGATTAGTTGCGTTGGTCGCGTTGCTTGCCTTGGCCCCTGACGCGCCCGTCGCTGCCGTGGCAACCGGTGCGCTGGCGCCGGCCGCGCTTGCTGCTGCCGGCATGCCGATGCCGGGCGGCGTGGCCGAGAAGCTGCTGGGCGGCAAAGGCGGCCGCGAAGGCACACCGGTCGATGAGGTCTTGGTGACAGCAGGATGGCGCGGCGGAATCTGCGATTCGTGCGCTATGTTGACTTTGGTTTGCTTGTTCGCCGCCGCATAGCAGGTCGCGGTGTCGATGCTGCGCTGATAAGGGCTCTGACTGCGAATGGGATAGACCAGCGGCTGCCATCCGAAAGCAGCACTGCTAAACACTACCAGCGTCACTAGAATATAAGTTTTGATTTTCATCGCAGTCGCTCCCGCAGCGATGTTTCGCCCTTCGCAGGCAATCGCGCTTCGCGGTATGTTCTGATGGCTGCTGATTCTGCCGCTGAACGGCGGCTCACGGCCGCGAAGGCTGCTTTCCTGAGCGTAGCACCTCGGGCTATCGACACCATGCGCTGTATAGCGCGCGAATACGCCATCCTGCAGTCCAATCAAGACAGATTGGCGAGATGGCGTTGCAAACGGCGCGAAATCCCAGGGACATTCCCTAGGCCACGCGAGTCCTTCACTGGAAGGTCGCGCTGATCGACAACTGCACCGCGTTGCCTTTCGGCCGGTTCTCCACTTCGAATTCATTGACCCAGCGCAGCGACGCGGACACCGGTGTTTTGCTGACCTTGCCGGACCACGACACCATCGGGCCGATACCCACCGAATGACCTCGCGAGCCGCCGGTGAATTCGGCGAGGCCGCCCGTGTCGTTGCCCAGTTGCTGAATGTAGCCGCCGATCACGCCGAGGCCCCAGCCACCCGAAAAGCGTTTCACGGCCATCAGATCGAGGACGCTGAGCGGCGCGTTGTGATAATGCGTGTCGCTATTCGCGGTGTAGAACTCGATCCCGTAGTTCACCGACAACTCGATGTTCTGCGCGGGAATCAGCTTCGTGTAGGCCAGCGTCGGAATGAAGGTCCACGTGTTCTGTCCGGCATTGGCGAGCCGGTTCGGGTTATAGGCGCCGGTCGGCGCGTACATCTGCACACTGAGCGCGATGTGATCGGTCTTGCTCAGGTGGTAGCCCGCGACCACCGGCGTGAAGAACAGATCGCTGAACTGCGTGGCGGTGTCGTTCGGCAAGCGTCCGTGAAATGACGACACGTCGGTGTACTGAACCGGCACGCCGAACGACGACGCGAAATTCCAGCCGCCCGCGGTAATGCCCCACGTCCGGATTGCGTTGATCAGGTTGTACGAGATGTTGTAGTTGATCCCGGCCGTCACGGTGCCGGCAATCGGAATGCTTTTGCTCGCGCCGAGCGAACCCTCGTAATAGATCGACGTGATGGACACGATCCAGTCGGCGGTGGGGGGCACTACACCGGCGTACGGTGTGACCTGCATCCCCGTGATCGGACGGCCGACGCCGCCTTCCGTCGCCATCGATGCCTGCGCCGCGCTCAGCGCGCACATCGCGAGGGCGAGACGGGCGGTGTGGCATTGCCACTGCCGGACACTGTGCGCTTTCATTCGACTCCCTCTCTGGTTCAGGCGCCGCTATTGTTTCCGCGGCACCGGGAATGTCCAGTTGCCGTTGAACACCGACGCCTGGGGACCATAGATTCGCGCGATCACGTCATACGCGCCCTCTGGCGCGGGCAACCAGTTCGACTCCCTGGCCGGCCCAGGCGACGCATGTTGAACATAGATATCGAGCGAACCGTCGTCGCCATATTTGAGGCCTTGAGTCCGGTCGCCGATCGAATACCGGTGAATCGGATTCGCGACCAGGTGGCGCGCGGGCAAGTCATACATGGTCATCGACCAGAAGAATTGGGCCGGTGGCAAATCCTGCTTGTCGAAATGGATCACATAAGGCTGCGAGCCGAGCAATTGCTGACGGTCGGCATTCAGACGGGTGCCGACATACACCGCTTCTTCTTTCGTATTGCCGTAGATGCCCATCGCGGCCGCCACGGCGCGCGTCGTGTAGTTGCTGCCGAGATCTTGCCGTGTACCGAACAGATCGAACGAACTCGTGGTCTGTTTTTCCGCGTTCGCGAGCGCGGCTTTGCCGTCGGCGACACCGGCTTCGAGTGCGGCGCGTTGATCCGGTTGCAAGGCGGACGCATCGAACGGTTTGCCCGGCGCGATGCCGATGGTCGCGAACCGCTGCATCAAATCGGCTTCGGCGGGTTGGGTCGGCTGCGTGAATTGCAGCAGAAAATTCAGGTAGGCGATGAAGTCGATCGAGGTCGCCTTCGCTTCGTCCCACTTCGGAAACGACAGCTTCGGCGCCGGCGGAGGCGGCGCGCTGTGCTCGAACGCGGAGAGCGGCGTCAATTTGTAGCCCTTCTGGATCGCCTGCAGGTTCTTCACGTCCGCAGGTCCGAGCAACGCAGTGCGGCCCAGCGTGACGATGAAATCCGTCTCGGAGCGAAATACCTTGTCGATGCCTTTGGGTGTTTCGCCATGCCAGTTCGGTCCCGCGAACAGGTAATGGCCCGCGCCGTCGCCGGTCGTGCGCGAGCCGACGTACGCGAAGTTGTAGGTGAACAGGTCGATCCACTGGAACACGTAATAGCGCTTGTCGGGGATAGCCGGCACCGTCAGCACCCAGGGTTCGCGCCGCAGATCGAGCCACGCCCAGGAATACGGCGTGTCGTTGTTCGGCGTGACGATGTCCTTGTTCTCCGGGCCATAAGGCTGCGAATAGTTGCGAAACCGGCCAAAGCCACCGACGTAGGAATTCGCAGTGGGATCCACCGCCTGCTCGTACAACGTCTTGTAGTTGTAGAGCATCGGATACGCGTAGAGGTACGCGTCTTTGGCGATGCCACGCGCGTCGGCGGCAGAAGCCGCGAATGCGGTGGGCGGCGCGGCGCCGTTCGTCTGTGTGTAGCCCGGCGAAGCCCAGGAAGCGGCGAGTGCCGCGAACACGCTCACTACCAGTAAAGGACGCAACGTCATTTTTTCGCGCCTCGCGAGTTGTCGTATCTACTTGCCGAAAGTCAGATTGAGGCCGGCGAATATCTGCCAGCGTGGCACGCCCGCTCCCGAGTGCGCCACCGAATATTGCGGCTCGATAAACGCGTTGTAGATCGTCGTGCCGCTCTTCCATGCTTTGCCCGCACCGAGGCCCACGGGTATGTAGTAGCTGCCGTGCTGCAGATCGAATGTCCAGATGCCGGTGGAGCGGATATACCAGCCGCCGGGCAAGTTGAAAATGCCGAAGGGCTCGGCGGTGAGGGACTGTACGGTGGGCCGGCTACTCTGGCCTGCGAACGAATGCTGCCACTGAACCAGCGCACCGATCAGCCTCGCCTTGCTCGCGTTCACCACAACGGCCGCGAGCCCGGCTTGCCATTTGCCCGTGCCGAGGCTGGGGTCGGTCGCGGTCGGCAAGGTCACGAGCGGCCCCACGCCGATCTGGGTTCCGCCCTGGCTAAGCAGAAAAATGTCGAACAGATTGATATCGCCGAGGCCCGTGTTGTAGCCGCCGGTTGGGTCGGGACGCGTACTGACCGGTGCGGTCAGGCGAAAAATCTGCGGGACGGGAACGATGCCGTTAGGCCCGAACGGCACCGTGGGACGTAGCAGAAAGTCGTTGGTGTGCGCAATCGCGCCATGCACGCTGGGTACGTAATAGTCTTGAATGTTGAACGACGCCGCGAGATTGAGCGGGTTATTGCTCTTGTTGGCGTCGTCGGCGTCGCTTTGAGCGAACGCACTCGATGCAATGGAAAAACCTAGAAGAACAACCGCGCTGTTGCGAATCGACAGTCTCACCATCACCTCGGGTCGGGGTGTGTGCTTCAGTTAATTCGAGTACCTCGGAAAGAGGCTGGCTAAGCAGGCGGCAAGGCCGATAGAAGGGAATCGCTCTGGTAAGTGGAAGCGCGAAATACCCGGTCAACAACGGCCATGTTCAACCCTCTCAGTCACTTTGACGCCCGCAGGCGGGGCGTCAGATTTGATGGGGCAGCAACCACGTTACGAATTGTTTCTGAAAGGTTAGCAAACCTATAGGGTTTGACAAAGACGCATTTTGTAACAACCTATAGAGTGCGGCGAAGCACGCCGGAACGTGCTGCGCCGCGATCAGAACCGATGCGTCATGCCGAGTACCGCGAGCGTCTGCTTCGTCCCTGGCTCGCTCACCGTCACGCCTGGCCAACTGACCGTGGAGCTGCCGTTGTTCTTGATGTACCCGGCGCGGCCGTAAAGGCTGGTGCGTTTCGACAATGCATGTTCTACACCGAGTTGAAACCCAGGCGCGTTGTCGTGAGCGCCACGCACGTCGCGTTCGATTCCGGCGATCTGGATCACATCGACGGGCGACGCCTGGATCGTGGCGCCGAACTCCACCGTGCTGAGCGAGTGCGCGGTTCCAAGCAGCGCGGCCAGAGAATGACCCGGCGCGTTTTCGGCGCGCTGGTACGAATAGTTGAACTGGAAATTCACGATGCCCACCCGGTACGCGAGTGCGCCGATAAAGTGCTCGGTGCCAAGCAAACTCAATGGCGCCGGCAAACCGGCAAGGGTCTCTTGCCCCGCATGCTGGTTGACGTATGCCACGGCGGCATACAGGCCGTAGCCCGAATAGCTCGCCGCCAGATTCAGCATGTTGCCGGTCGTCGCCGGAACGGGCTGCGTGACTGTCGAGGCGAACGCATACATGCCGTAAAACTGCAGGCCTTTCAGATTCGGCGACTGATAGAGAATCGAGTTGCTGGCCCGTCCGCTATCGTATTGCGTGGACAGCGTGTTTCGATCGACGGTTAGAACCAGCGCTGAAAACGGCGATAGCACCTCGTTGGCACGGAACGGATCGGTCGGATACACCGCGCGAAAGCTCGGCTCATACTGGCGGCCCAACGTGAGAGAACCGTACTTCGCGTCGCTCAATCCGACCCACGCCTGACGATAGAAAAGCGCGGTGGTGTCGGCGAAGCCTGTCCCGTTGTTGAGGTTGAAGCCGTTCTCGAGATTGAACTGCGCGCTCAGGCCGCCGCCCAGATCTTCATTGCCTTTCAGGCCGAACAGCGAGCCCGTGGACCCACCGCTTCTGAGCGAGTACGAATGGGCTCCGCCGTTGTCCAGGTATTGAACGAAAGTATCGGCAACGCCGTAAAGCGTGACGCCGGACTCAGCTGCGGATGCGCCGCAAGCCGCGAGCATCAATGGAATTGCGCCAAGACTTTGGCCGATCGAACGCATGCATGTCTCCTCTTTATGATTTCCGCCTGTTGCGGGCTTCTTTCGCGCGGACTGGAGCGAGGTGGCGCACTGGCAAATGCCAGGGCGCCTGTCCGGTCGAGCGTTGCCGGACTTGCCTTGCTCGGAAAAAAGAATGTCCGTGCTAATTTGAAGTCGAGGAAATCAATAAAGCCATTGCATTATTCGCATGCAGAGCTTGCAGAACACGCATGTGCGGAGCGTCGCGCCGCGTCGTTCATTTGACGGGTTCCACGGCGTCGAGGTTGACGTCGTTCAGCATCTGTCCGGCGAGAGCGAGCGCCACTTCGCCGGCGGGGGATAGGGTGCGATCCGCGAGCACCACCAGCGCGAACGCGAGCCCGATGCGAGGGGCGTCTTTCACGGCGATCGGCACGAGCGTGCGCGCAGCGAGTTCCTTGTGGACCGAGGAGGCCGTAGCGAACAGCAGCGCGTCCGTCTGTTCGACGAACGACTTCAGGACCCGCACGTCGTTGCATTCCAGTTGCACCGGAATTTTCTCGTGCGAGCGAATCTTCAATAGCCGATGCACGGCGCTGTGCATGAACGGCGGCAGCGGCACGGTCACGAGCGGGAATTTGCGCAGATCGACGGCGGAGACCGCTTCACGGCTCGCCAGCGGATGGCCCGCGCGGCCGAACCAGCGGCCGTCGTGTCGCCGCAAGGGTTTGATCGCGAGGGCAGGGTTGTCGGGCAGCACGCGTTTGTCGATCACGATGAAATCGAGTTGCTCGGCGAGCAACATGTCGATCATCGCGTGCGCGTGGTTGAGTTCGAGCTTCAGCCCGACGTTCGGATGCAGCCGCGCGAAACCCACCAGCAGATCGGGCAGCAGGATCGTGGCCGGATAAGGACCGAGGCCGATTGCACCTCGCCGATTTCGTGTGTCTTCAGCAGTTCCGCGTCGCGCACCAGGCAGTTCGCCTCGAACAGGACGCGGCGCGCGCGTTCGACGATAGTCTTGCCGGCTTGCGTGACCGCCACACCGCGTGCGGCGCGATCGAACAGGCGCAAGCCGAGTTCGTCTTCGATTGCCTGAATGCTGCGGCTTAGCGCCGGCTGGCTGAGATGCACCCGTTCGGCCGCGCGCGCGAAGCTGCCTTCTTCCGCGAGCGCGACGACGTGATTGAGGCGGCGGACACTCATTTCATGCACGATTTGCAAGCTCGCTATCAGAATAATGCATTGGAATGTGCGGGGAGTTTAGCTGGAAACTGGCGCGACGCGATGGTCGGCCGGACGGTGCGCACCGTGATGAGCCAACCACGCAGGAGACCCATGCGGATGAATTCGACGGGAGCGGGTGGCCCGGTTTTCGTCGGCATGGCGATTGATCAACCTCGATGCCTTTGCTTTCCCTCCCCCATGACACTGACGAATCACTTTTTCCGGCCGCGGCTCATTGGCCTGCTGCTGGCTGCTTCTTTCGCGGGCGGTTTCGCTCATGTGGGCGTCGCCGCGACGCCTGATGCGACGCGAGCGCAGGCTCAACCGATCGCGTTGTCGGCGGCTGACATGCAGTCGCTCGCGCGCGACCTGTATTACTACGCTTATCCGATCGTGCTCATGGACATCACCATGAGACAGGCTACCGACGTGCCCGACGCCCGTTCGGTGCCGATGCGCGCGCCGCCGAACCAGTTCGCGCATTTTCGTAGCTATCCCAAGGCGGACGCGAGAGACGTGGTGCGCTTCAACTTCGACACGCTGTATTCGCTGGCGTGGCTCGATCTGCGCAACGGGCCGGTCATCCTGAGCGTGCCCGACACGCAGGGCCGCTACTACCTCGTACCGTCGCTGGATATGTGGACCGACGTGTTCGCCTCGGTGGGTTCGCGCACGACCGGTACGCGGGCCGGCCGCTACGCCTACGTGCCGCCGGGCTGGCACGGCACGTTGCCGGCGGGTGTGCAAAGGATCGACGCGCCCACCTCGACGATCTGGCTGATGGCGCGCATCCAGACCAACGGCCCGGAAGACTACAAACAGGTTCGTCGGCTGCAGGATGGCTTCGAATTGACGCCGCTGAATCCGTCGGCAACGTCCGGCGCGGTAGCGGATAGCGCGCCGGGCGATGCCGGTGTCGACGCCCGCACGCCGCCGCTGGTGCAGGTGAACCGGCTGAGCGGTGTCGAGATGCTGACGCGGCTTTCGCAGTTGATGGCACGCTATCCGGCACACGCGGACGACTACCCGATCCTGTTCCGCGCGCAGGCGCTTGGAATCGTGCCCGGCAAGACATGGGACCCGGCGCGACTGGACAACGCGACGCGCGACGCGATCAACGCGGGCGCGAAAGAAGCGCTGCAACGCATGACCGATACGCTCAAAACCGGTGGGCAGCATGTCGACGGCTGGTCGATGGTGATCGACAACATCGGCACCTACGGCACGTCGTATCGTCACCGCGCGGTGATCGCGCTGGCGGGGCTCGGTGCGAATTTGCCCGCGGACGCGATTTACCCGACCGCGTTCCGCGACAGCGAAGGCAAGCCGCTCGATGGCGCGAACCGCTACGTGCTGCATTTCGACAAAGACAGCCTGCCGCCCGCCGACGCGTTCTGGTCGCTGACCATGTACGACCACCAGGGTTTTCAGGTGCCGAATCCGCTGGAGCGCTTCGCGCTAGGCAGCCATGACAAGCTCAGGTTCAACGCCGATGGGTCGCTCGATCTGTATATCCAGCACGATTCGCCCGGCGCCGACAAGGAGTCGAACTGGTTGCCTTCGCCCGCATCCGGTTCGTTGGGACCGACGCTGCGGGTCTATTCGCCGCGCGCCGATGCGCTGGATGGCAAGTGGGCGCCGCCGGGGTTTCAACGCGTGAGGTAAGCGCATGAAGTAGAGTGCCGCCGTTTCGACCCGCGCCGTCCCGGCCAACCGGCCACAGGGACGGCGTTTTTGTTTGCGCGTCCGCTACCTTTCGTCCTGAAAGGCATGAGCGGAATTGATCGAATCAAACAAAAAACATCAATTCTCATCAGCTTTTGTTCGACCCACAATGGCTCACCCATCGACAGGCAGCAGCCGGCCTTCGTCGCGATGAGATTGCTTGAGCAAAGTGCTCATGTCGATTCGCCTGGCGATTCAGATAAATCATTTAGTTAGTAATGGAAATCAAGCAGTCAGCCAGGTTGCGGGCCAGCGTGAATCAGTCACGCCTGCCATGACCGGCTGTGTCCGATCGCCTCACACACCGTCAATCCTCACGCTTACTTCAAGGAAAATAACCATGCGTGTTCGTCATCTCCATCATCAGGCCGCGAGTGCCGCTCTCGTCGCGATTACCGGGCTGTTGCTGTTTTGCCCGGCATCCGCACGCGCGGCCGACACCGAACTCAACGTCTACAACTGGTCGGATTACATCGCGAAGGACACGATTCCGAATTTCGAAAAGCAGTCCGGCATTCACGTGCGCTACGACAACTACGACAGCGACGACACGCTGCAAGCGAAGCTTCTGGCAGGAAGTTCGGGTTTCGACGTGGTCGTGCCGTCGTCGAACTATATGGCGCGACAGATTCAGGCGGGCATGCTGCAGAAGCTCGACAAGGCGCAAATGCCGAACCTGAAGAATCTCGATCCGGTGCTGATGAAAATGATCGCGGATGCCGATCCGGGTGCGCAATACGGCGTGCCCTGGGCGTACGGCACCGACGGTATCGGCTACAACGTGCAGGAAGTGAAAAAGGCGCTGGGCGACAACGCGCCGGTGGACAGTTGGGCACTGGTATTCGATCCGGCGAACGTGTCGAAATTGAAGAGCTGTGGCGTTTCGTTCCTCGATCAGGCCGCCGACGCGTTCGCGACCGCGCTGCAGTATCTGCACAAGGATCCGAATAGCTCGAACCCCGCCGACTATCAGGCTGCCTTCGATCTGCTGAAGAAAGTGCGGCCATACATCACGCAGTTCAACTCGTCGGGCTATATCAACGACCTCGCCAATAACGATGTTTGCGTGGCGATTGGCTGGTCCGGCGACGTGGGTATTGCACGGCGGCGCGCGGCCGAGGCGAAACGCTCGTACGAGATCCGCTTCTCGAACGTCAAGGAAGGCGGCTTGCTGTGGTTCGACGTGATGGTGATTCCGAAGGATGCGCCGCATCCCGAAGCGGCAATGAAGTGGATCAACTATATCGAGGACCCGAAGGTCAACGCGGCGATCACCAACGAGGTGTTCTATCCGACTGCGAACCGCGCCGCGCGGCCGTTCGTCAGCCAGGTGGTATCGCAGAATCTGAGCGTTTATCCGGGCGACGACGTGCTGAGCAAGATGACGCTGATGAGGCCGTTGCCGATCGATATCGTCCGCCTGGAAAACCGTCTTTGGGCGCAGTTGAAGGCGGGCCGCTGAGCGTCGCGCCGCATGAGGCCATCGCCGCGCTAACCCTTCTGTCGCGCCGCTAACGGGCGCGAGAGAGCGCGACCTTTCCCTGATCGCCGCAGTACCGATTGTGAGCCGCTTCGCGTGCCTCGCAGGGGCCGCTCGCGCCTGCATACCGCGAAAGGCAGCGCTCGCGACGGTCAACGCCTCAACCCATTAATCGCACTACAACAAACGAGGAGACTTTGCGTGAGAAAGAAACTGATTGGTCTGCTGGTGGCGGGCTGTCTGCCCGGCATCGCGCTGGCGGACACCACGGCGGACCAGATCCGGGCGTTGCAGGCACGCCTCGACGCGCTGCAAAAAGAGGTGAAGCGGTTGCAGACGCAACCGCCGGCCGCACCGGTAGCCGCCGCCGCAATGCCCGCGCCGGCACTCGCACCGGTCGACGTCTCATCGTCCGCGTACGGTCAGGCGCAGGCGACGCTGACCAACGACGACGTCACGTCGATGAAGCAGCAACTCGCCGTTCAAACACTCAAAGTGAATTCGCTCGAAGACGCTGCGAACACGGGTCCGATTGCCGGTCTCTCGGTCACCGGTTATATCGATCCGACTTACGTGTACAACCGCGCGCAAGGCAGTTCGTCGTTCCTGTTCGCGAACCACGAAAGCACCGGCGGCTACTTCAACAGTACGTTCGGCGACGTGTACCTCGACATCAAGAAGACCTTCGGCGTCGGGCCGATGGCGCCGTCGGCGGAAATCACGCTGATGCCGAATCGCGGCAACGGCATCACGTTGCTGCAAAACGAGCATGGCCAGATCGGCAACGACATTCTGAACACGGCGGTGCTCAGCGTGCCGCTGTCGGGCACGACGACGTTCGTCGCCGGCTTGATGTCGAGCTTCGGCGGTTATGAAGTGCAGCAGTCGAACCAGATGCTCACGCTGACCCACAACCTGCTGTACGACTTCTCCGATCCGGGCAGCTATATCGGCCTCGGCGCGAACTACGCGAAGGGCAACTGGGCGTGGAAGTTCCTGCTCGGCAACGAACAGTACCGGACCAACGGCGCCATCACGCAGACCGGCGCCAACGCACTGGGCGACCCGATCACCACCAGCAACAAGGTGCCGACCTTCACCGCGCGCGCGGACTATACGTGGTCGAGCGCGCTCGATATCGGCGCGTCGTTCAACATCGGCCGGCAGACCTTGCCGAGCGCGATCAATCCGACGACCGGCGCGGTCAGTTATGGCGTGAGCGGTCAGGCGCCGAGTGGTTTCGGCACGTTCTTTTTCTCCGAAGCCGACCTGACCTATCTACTCGCCGACGTGCAATACAACGTCGAACTCGACTATGGCCAGCAGCAGAACGCCGCCTTCAACGGCGGCCAGGCGCAGTGGTATGGCGTGTCGCTGCTGGCGCACCGCAAGTTCAGTGTGCCGGGTCTCGGGCGGATGGGCGCGACGCTGCGCTACGACTTCCTCGCCGACAGCAAGAACGGCGGCGGTGGCGGCGGGGTCGCGCTGAATGGGCAAGGGCGTGATCCGTACAACGGCTTCGGCGTCAGCGCGGACTGCATGGCCAATGCGCAGGCGAACGGCGGTCTGGGCCTGCAGTGCAAGGGCTCGAATCGTCAGGACGTCGCGCTCGATCTGCTGTTCTTCCCGACCGCACAGATCACGGTGAAGGTCGAGTACCGGCACGACTGGGCCAACAACAAGGTGTTCCTGCGCAACGACGGTTCGTACAGCAGTTCCAACGACCTGCTCGCCACGCAGTTTATCTACTCGTTCTAGCGCGGTATGACGCAGCGTCATGCCGTGTTTCGTGGGCATGACGCTGTGGAAGACCGAATCAGTTGATTCACAGCTGATAACTCACAGCTCATAGCTCATGGAGATGCGATGAAGGACAAAAGCACCCAACCGTCGTGCGTGGCGCCCGTTCACTCGCCATTGACACGCCGCAGCTTTATCAAAGGATCGGCCACGCTGCTCGGCGTGTCGTTGATGGGCACGCTGGCGGCTTGCGGCGGCGCGGATTCGCCGTCCAGTCCTGCCGCGGCTCGCTCGTCCGCGCGCTTATCCGCGAACGAGTTGCCGAACCAGGCGGCGTATCTACTGCCCGCCGAAAACGCATCGCACACGGCAACCTATATGGCCTTCGCCTCGGGCTCGGAAGGCATCTGGACGCCCGTCACGTCGCAAAGCACGGACGCCGGTATCGACCGGGTGCGCGCCGATCTGATGGACGTGGCGAAAGCGATCGGTACGTATGAGCCGGTCAACATGCTGGTGCTGCCGGTCGACCTGAGCGTCGCGCAAAGTTTGCTGGCGACGGCGAGCGGCGCGAATCCCGACATTCATGCCAACTACGTGGCGCGCGGCACGGGCGTGGGCGGCGTCAATCTGATCGCGCTCGCCAATGGCTTCGACGATTTGTGGACGCGCGACACCGGTTGTCTCTTTGTGAAGGACACGGCGAACGGCAACGCGTTGTGCGCGGTGAGTTTCAATTTCAGCGGCTGGGGCAATGCGAACACGGACGGCTTGAACCTCAACGCGGGCATGACGGTGCCGGCTTCGGTCGCGGCGAGCAGCAACAAGTCGAAAGCGGGCAAATTCTTCCAGCCGTTCGCGAAGGATCACACGCTGGCGGGCTGGATGGCGAATGCGAACAACGCGACGCTGGTTCAAAGCACGTTGACGCTCGAAGGCGGCGCGATCGAATTCGACGGCGAGGCCACGGCGATCCTCACGGAATCCGCCGTGCTGCACGTCAATCGCAACCCGCAACTGTTCTCGATTCCGAATGGTGTGATCGCCCACGCTACCCTTCTGCCGACCGCCAAAGATACTGTGTTGGCAGAACTGCAACGCACGCTCGGCGTGCAGAAAATCATCTGGATTCCCGGGCTGGCGATCTTTCCGCGCGGTTGCGGAGCCGGTGGAAAAGGCGGCGCCGCGACGCCGGCCAAGGAAACCGACATCACGAACGGGCACGTCGATTTCTACGCGAAGTTCCTCGCGCCCGGCGTGGTCGCCTATTGCTACGACGCGTCGAATTCCATGGGCGAGCGGGCGCTGACCGAAGCCAACTGGCAGCATCTGAACAATCAAACGGATGCGAGCGGACGAACGTTGCAACTGATCGAACTGACCACGCCTGCGAACTATGGGACTTCCAACGGCGTGACCTTGAACGATAGTCAGTTGACCAACTTCGCGGCCGGCTACGTCAATTTCTACAGTTGCAACGGCGCGATCATCATGCCGAAGTTCAACGACGCCAACGCGGACGCCGCCGCACTGGCAGCGATCCAGCCTTATGCCGGCTGGCGCGACATCGTTCAGGTGGACATTCTGGGGATTGCGTCGGGCGGCGGCGGGATTCACTGCACGACGAGGGAACTGCCCGCGTGACGTGAAAGAGCCGGCCGCTGTGCCGAGACGCGTTAGACCTCGAGCCCGCGGCCGGGATCGGCCTGCTTGCCCTGTGCGAGCAACCATTCATACATCTGCTCGACGAAAGGCGAGCGCGACGGCCCGGCCACGCGCGACAGCCACCACGTCATGCCCGGCAAACGCGGGTAATCGGCGAGCACGGTCAACGCGCCCTGATCGATGCTGCCTTGCGCGACCAGCCGCGACAGGCAGGCAATGCCGCGCCCCCGCAATACGGCATCCAGCACCAGACGCTGATCGTCGTAGATCGCGTTCATGCGAAACGCCGCCAACTGCCCGCGAAAAATCGGCCCCGTGCTCTCGCTGGTGAGGTTTTCTTCCAGGCAGATCAGGCCCGTATGCAGATGATGCTTGGCGCGCGGCACGCGTGCGAGTTTCGCCGCCAGTTCCGTGGCGCAGACGGTCACCCATTCGTCCTGGAGGAAAGGCACTTCGAGCAGGCCGGCCTGCTGCATAGGCCGCGCGCCGATCGTCAGATCGACGTCGATCTCATCGACGTAACGCGCGCTTTCGTCCGTGGAGAGCAGCGGGCACAGATCCGGGAGCACCTGTTGCAACTGTTCGAGGCGCGGTTGCAGCCAGCCGTGCAGCACCGGCGCGGGACACACCAGCACGACCAGTCCAGGGTCCAGATAGGTGGCGATGCGGCCGAGCCCGCTGCGCAGCGTTTCCATCGAACGTTGCACGCTTCGCTGCAGCACCTCGCCCGCCACCGTCAATTCCACACCACGCCCGATCCGGCGAAACAGCGGCTGCCCCAACTGTTCTTCCAGTTGCTGGATCTGATGGCTGATCGCCGATTGCGACAGATGCAGTTCGTCTGCCGCGCGCGAGAAATTGCCCAGCCGCGCGGCGGCTTCGAAGCCCATCAGCAACTTCAGGGACGGAACACGTTGCATGGAGATATGAGAAAAGTTGATTGATACGGGCAAGAAAGATCATTTTTCATCAAGTGTAACCCGTATCACAATGGCTCACCACTTAACGACGGAGATAGCAGGATGAGTCGCTTTGACGCTCGCCGAGACGGCTACCGGATGCCCGCTGAATGGGAAACGATGCATACCACCTGGTTGGGCTGGCCGATTCTGGACGGCCGCGAAGACCTGTGGGGCAGTCACTACCTGAAGGTTTGCCGGGAGTTCGCGCTAGTCGCGCAGACGATTGCCCGCTATCAGCGTTGCGTGGTGACCGCGCTTCATAGCGAGGCGAATGCCGCGCGCGAGTTGCTCGGCAGCACGGTCGAGGTGCTCGCCGTCGCCGCGGAAGACAACTGGTTGCGCGATTGCGGGCCGATTTTCCTGGTAGGCGAGCACGGCCACCTGGGCGCCGCCGCGTTCCGCTTCAATTGCTGGGGCGAGAAATACCAGCCTTACGACGGTTGCCAGCAGGTGGCGCAAGACATCGCCCGCGCGGCCGGTGCGCAGATCTTCAACTCGCACATGGTGCTGGAAGGCGGCGCTTTTTACGTGGACGGTCAGGGCACGCTGGTCACCACGGAAAGCTGCCTGCTGCATCCGAACCGCAATCCGCACATGAGCCGCGCTGAGATCGAGGCCGAACTCAAGCGCATGCTGGGCGTTGAAAAAATTATCTGGCTGCCGGGCAATCCGGACGAAGTGGAAACCAATGGGCACGTGGACGGCATTGCGTCGTTCATCGCGCCGGGCAAGATGCTGTGCCAATCGGCGAGTCCGGTGCAGGGCGATTACTTTCAGGTGATGCGCGAGAATCGCCGCGCGCTGGAACTCGCCACCGACGCCGCCGGCCGCCGCTTCGAACTGATCGATCTGCCGTCGCCGATCGTCAGCGAACGTTATGGCTCCGAGCGCTACTGCGATTGCTACGCGAACTACATTCTGGTCAACGGCGCGGTGATCTCGACCGCGTTCGGCGTCGAGCAGGATCAGGCCGCGCGCGAAGTCTTCGCGCAGGCATTTCCCGAGCGACGCGTGGAGTTGCTGCCGATTCCCACCTTGTCGATCGGTGGCGGCAGCATTCATTGCTCGACGCAGCAGCAACCTGCCGTTACCGTTGTTTGATCCAGACCGAAACCGATTGAAGGAACTCATATGGCGTCGCGAAACATCACCGTAGCGTCGGTGCAAATGGCATCGGGCAGTTGGACCTTTGAAGACAACATGGCGACGGCGGAACGTTTGATCCGTGCCGCCGCCGCGCAGGGTGCGAATCTGGTGCTGTGCCCCGAGCTTTTCATGATGCCGTACTTCTGTCTGGATCAGAACGTGAAGCATCTGGAGCTGGCCGAGCCGTTCGAAGGTAATCCGCGGATTGCGCGTTTCGCGAAACTCGCGGGCGAGTTGGGCATCGTGCTGCCGATCGGTTTCTTCGAGCGGGCCGGCAACGCCGCCTACAACTCGGTCGCTGTTGCCGATGCCGACGGCACGGTGCTCGGCGTGTATCGCAAGACGCACATTCCGGACGGCCCCGGCTATACCGAGAAGTTCTATTTCACGCCGGGCGACACCGGCTTCAAGGTGTGGGACACGCGCTTCGGCAAGATCGGCATTGGCATCTGCTGGGACCAGTGGTATCCGGAAACCGCGCGTAGCCTCGCGCTGATGGGCGCGGAAATCCTGTGCTTTCCGACCATCATCGGTTCCGAGCCGTTCAGCGGCGATTTCGATTCGGCGGCGCATTGGCAACACACCATGCAAGGCCATGCGGCAGCGAACATGGTGCCAGTAGTGGCGGCCAACCGGATTGGCCGCGAGGTCGGTTTCGGCAACGGCAATCCGCAACAGCAGGGACTGGCCGGCGTGTTTTACGGCTCGAGTTTTATCGCGGATCACACCGGCGCAAAACTGGCCGAAGCCAATCGCACGGACGAAACGATTCTTCTGCACACGTTCGATCTCGACGCGATTCGGGCGGACAGACAGTCGTGGGGCTTCTTCCGCGATCGCCGCCCGGAGATGTATCGCACACTGCTGACGAGCGACGGCGCATCGTCCTGCTATCGCTAAGGAACCGTTGATGAAACAGCATTGGCTTCCGGCCTTCGCCGGTCTCGGACTTTCTCTCTGTTTGCTGGCGACCCAAGCACACGCCGAGGAAGAGAAAGTACTGAACCTGTACAACTGGAGCGATTATTTCGCCCCCGACACCTTGTCTGAGTTCCAGAAGGAAACCGGCATCAAGGTTCGTTATGACGCGTACGACAGCGACGAAACCTTGCAGTCCAAGTTGCTGACCGGCGACAGCGGCTACGACCTGGTCTGGCCGACTAACGACTTCATGGCGAAGCAGATTCAGGCCGGCGCATTTCGCAAGCTCGACAAAAGCAAGCTGCCGAACCTGAAGTATCTGGACCCCGCGTTGTTGAAACTGATGGCGCAGTCCGATCCCGGCAATCAGTACGGCGTGCCGTATATGTGGGGGACAGTAGGCGTGGGTTATGACCGCGCGAAGGTCAGCGCCATTCTCGGCAAGGACATGCCGGCCGATAGCATGGACCTTGTGTTCAATCCGGCGATCGCGTCGCGGATCGCCGCGCATTGCGGTATCGGCCTGCAGGACTCCGCGAGCACGGTGCTGCCGCTGGCGCTGCGCTACGTGGGCCGCGATCCGGTGAATCCGACCGCGCAAGACTATGCCGTCGCGCAGACCATGCTGCTGAAAGTGCGCCCGTCGATTCGTCTGTTCGTCGATTCGGCGAATGCCAACGAGTTGATCGACGGTGAGCTGTGCGTGATGGTGGGTTACTCCGGCGCGATCAACCTGGCCGCGCAGAGGGCGCGCGAGCTGGACCGCAAACGCGACATCGTCTACGACATTCCGAGCGTGGGCAGTTTGATGTGGTTCGACGGCATGGTGATTCCGAAGACCGCGAAGCATCCGGAGAACGCGCAGGCGTTTATCAACTACATCTTGCGGCCCGACGTCGTGGCGAAAATTTCCAATGCGACGCGTTACGCGAATGCGAACCTCGGCGCGCTGAAATTGATGGACCCGACACTGGTGAATAATCCGAGTATCTATCCGAGTGAGCAGAAGAAGCAGACGTTGTTTACGCCGGTGGTCGAATCCCCTGCCACCGCGCGCCTGGAAGGCAGAATCTGGCTTGGCCTGAAAGCCAGCAAGCCCTGACGTTCTTCGGGCGGCGCATCACGTTTTACCGATTTGCATGAGGTGTTTGACATGACGACAAGACGTCATTTTCTGAAACGGGGGCTGTTGGCCTCGAGCGGCGCGCTGATCACCGGCGCGCTGGGTAGCGGCTTCAACCAGCTCGCGTTCGCGCAGAGCGACGGCTGGCATATGCCAGACGAAGGCGGCCCGCATGCCGCGACCTGGATGGCGTTCGGTCCCAGCGAGGACATCTGGGGCGGCAAACTGCTGCCCGTGGTGAGAGAGAACCTGGCGGGCATCGCCAAAGCCATCGCGGCGCACGAGCCGGTGAAAATGCTGGTGCGCGAGGAAGACCACGAGATCGCCGCGCGCCTGTGCGGCGCGTCGGTCGAACTGGTGCCGCAAGGCATCGACGATTTGTGGATGCGCGATACCGGTCCGGTGTTCGTCAAGAGCGCAACGGGGCAGCTCGGCGCGGTGGGCTTCAACTTCAACGGTTGGGGCAATAAGCAGGAACACGAGCAGGACGCGGAAGTCGCGAAGCTCGTCGCGCACCGCACCGGCGCGCAGTTTGTCGAGACGCGCCTGGTGCTGGAGGGTGGCGGTATCGAAGTGGACGGCGAGGGCACGGCCATCATCACCGAGAGCTGCGTGCTCAACGCCAACCGCAACCCGGGCGTTAGCAAGGCGCAGTGCGAGGCGGAATTGTCGCGGCTGCTTGGCGTGAAGAAAATCATCTGGCTGCCCGGCATTGCGGGCAAGGATATTACCGACGGCCACACCGACTTCTACGCGCGCTTTACGAGCCCCGGTGTCGTGGTGGCCGGGCTCGATCCGGATCCGTCTTCATACGATCACGCGGTGACGAAACGCAATCTGGAGATCCTGCGCAAGTCCACCGACGCTAAGGGCCGCGCGTTGAAAGTGGTGGTGCTGCCGGGACCGTCCACCGTGCGCCGCAAGTATGAGAACGATCAGTTCGCGGCCGGGTACATCAACTTCTACGTGTGCAATCACGCGGTGATCGCACCGCAGTTCGGCGACGGCAAAGCAGACCGCAATACGCGCGATATTCTCGTCGATCTGTTTCCCGGACGGGACGTGATTCAACTCGATATCGACGGCGTGGCGGCAGGCGGCGGGGGCATTCACTGCACTACGCAGCAGCAACCCGGCTGATTGGATTCGCGAGCCGCCGCGCAAGCGCGGCGCGTTCGCGATCGTCTTCGTGGTCGAATTCTTCGACCGTTCATTGATCTGGCTTTCCTCACGATTGACCGTATGCCGTGGACTCACGTCCTGGCAGGGCGGACTGTCGGCGGTCGTTTCGCGCGAGCGAAACATTGCCGCGTCGTTGATGGAAAGCCGCGAGTAGTAACAGGTAAAGAGTCATGGCAAAAAGCAAACGCAATCCGGCGTTGAACGCAACGGTTCAGCGGACGCCGTTGACGCGTCGCCGTTTTATTCAAGGTTCCGCGTCGTTGTTGGGCTTCTCGCTGGTCGGCACGCTGGCGGCTTGCGGCGGCGGCAGTGGCGGCGATGCATCGGCTCCCGCTTCGTCGGGATCGACGCCTTCGTCGACCTCCTCGCGTAACCCGCCGACAGCCAGTCAAATGCCGTATCTGATGCCGGGCGAGGACTCACCCCATACGGCGACGTATATGGCGTTCGCCTCGGGTGCCGACGGCATCTGGGCGCCGCTCACCGCGCAGAGCACCGACGCGGGCATCGACCGGGTGCGCGCCGATCTGATGGACGTAGCGAAAGCAATCGGCACGTATGAAGCGGTCAACCTGCTGGTGTTGCCGGTCGACCTGAGCATTGCGCAGACCTTGCTGGCGACGGCGAGCGGCGCGAATCCGACGCTCCACGCGAACTACCTGGCGCGCGGCGCCGGCGTGGGCGGCGTCAAGCTGGTCGTGCTCGCCAATGGCTTCAACGATCTCTGGACGCGTGATACCGGCTGCGTTTTCGTCAAGGACACGAGCAATGCCAATGCCTTGTGCGCGGTGAGCTTCAACTTCAACGGCTGGGGCAACGCGAATACGGACAGCACGAACCTCAACCCGGGGATGACGGTGCCGGCCTCGATCGCGGCAAGCAGCAACAAATCGAAGGCGGGAAAATTCTTCCAGCCGTTCGCGAACGATCACACGCTCGCTGCGTGGATGGCGCAGACGAACAACGCGAAATTGCTTCAAAGCACGTTGACGCTCGAAGGCGGCGCGATCGAATTCGACGGCGAGGCTACGGCGATTCTCACGGAATCCGCGGTACTGCACGTCAATCGCAACCCGCAACTCTTCGCGATTCCGAATGGCGTGATGGCTAACGCGACCCTGTTGCCGACCGCGAAAGCCACCGTGCTGGCTGAATTGCAACGCACGCTGGGCGTGCAGAAGATCATCTGGATTCCGGGCACGGCGACCTATCCGCGCGGCGCGGGCGTGGGCGCGCAAGGCGGCGCCGCAACGCCGGCGAATGAAACCGACATCACGAACGGACACGTCGATTTCTACGCGAAATTCCTCGCGCCGGGCGTGGTCGCGTACGCGGCCGATCCTGCCAACTCGACGGCAGAACAGGCGCTGATGGCCGCCAACTACCGGAACCTGGCGGGCCAAACGGACGCGAAAGGGCGGCCGCTCACGTTGATCCCGCTGAATGCGCCGACCAACTACGGCACCTCGAACGGCGTGACGCTGAGCGACAAACAGATGACGAACTTTGCCGCCGGCTATATCAACTTCTACAAATGCAACGGCGCGATCATCGTGCCGAAATTCAACGACGTCGCAGCGGACGCGGCTGCGGTCGCGACTATTCGTCCGTACGCCGGATCGCGCACGATCGTGCAGGTGGATATTCTCGGCATTGCATCGGGCGGCGGTGGCGTGCATTGCTCGACGCGAGAACTGCCGGCGTAAAGGTTCTCGGCTGCAAGCAGAGGCGGGGCGCGCTGAATGAATCTGAATGCGCGCTCACTTCGCCGCTGGCGGCACGGGTGAATGGTTCGCGACATAAACCCACGCCGACACACCCGACGCCAGCGTCACCCGGTCGCGGCGATAGTCCGAAACTTCGTAGGCATCCGCCTGCGCCAGTTCTTCGGGCGTGATCGAAAAGACGGTGCCCCTCACCTTGTCCGCGGGATTGCCGCTGTAGCTCACCACCGGGTGATGCGTTTTGCCGCTGGTCGCGACCACGCTGGCGTCTTCGATCTTCAGTAGAGTCATCGAGAAGCCGGGCATGTCGTCAGCCTGACCGTCGAGCTTGCGGCTGAAGGTGGCTAACTGCACCGCTTCGAGTTGCAGCGTGCCGTAGGAAAAGAGCTTTTCGGAAAAGGTCATGGCGGGCGTGGGCGTCGTGCGACGTCGGTCATCGGGTGGGACAGCAATCTTACCGTGATGAAGACGGACGTGGACATCGCGCGGGCCTCTCGCTATATTCGTAAGGATATAACCGGAGAGAGCGGATGGACACAGCAGCAAAGCAGGCCGTCGGCAGCAAGTACGTACTCGAGTCGATGAAATACGCGCAGCGCAAAACGTGGGAGGTCATGGACCAGTTCGCGCAGCGGGTGCGGCCGGGCATGCTCGAATCGGAAGCGACGGCCGAATGCAAGACCGTGTTGAGCGAACTGGGCATGGACCGGATCTGGCATCCCGTGCTGGTGCGTTTCGGCGCGAACACGTTGAAGATGTTCAAGGAACGCTCGGACGGCGACCCGCGACTCGCGGAAGACGATATTTTCTTCGTCGATCTGGGCGTGGTGTGGGACGGCCATGAAGGCGACGCGGGCGCGACTTTCGTGGTCGGCAACGACACGGAAATGAACGCGTGCGCCGACGCGGCGAAAACGCTATTCGACGAAGTCGAGCATCACTGGCGTTCGACTCGCGCGAGTGGCGCGGCACTGTACGACTTCGCGGCGCAGCGCGCCGAGGCGCTCGGCTGGCGGCTGAATCTGGATATCAAAGGGCACCGTGTGTGCGACTTCCCGCATGCGATTTACAAAGCCGGTAACCTTGGCGACTTCGCTGAGTGTCCCGACGCCGGGCTATGGATCCTCGAAATTCAACTGGCTCATCCGACGCGGCCGTTCGGCGCGTTCTACGAGGATTTGCTGGTCTAAAGCGTGTGAATCCGCGCAGGGTGCGTCGTGCGCTGATGCACTGACGAAACGCCTTGTCAGACTGCGAGCGTCGTCGGCACGCTGGCCGCCGTGGGCAGCTCGAAATAGAACGTCGTGCCCGTTGTCGGCTGATCGAGCAAACGGATGCGGCTGTGATGCAGCTCCAGCATGCGTCTGACGATCAACAAACCGAGTCCACCGCCCTGATGCGCACCACCGGCGTTGAACGGCCGTTCGAACAGCGCGTCGCGCTGTTCGACGGGAATGCCGGGACCGGTATCGCTAAGCGTAACCGCCACCTTGCCGTCCTTATGCGCGAGCACGATGTCGACGCTACCGTGCGCGGGCGTGTGGCGAATCGCGTTGTCGAGCAGGTTCGTCAGCACGCGCTCGATCATCCCCAGATCGGCGCAGATGGCCGGCAAGCGCGCGGGAATGTCCGCGCGCAACTGGATCTGCCGCGCCTCGGCCGACAACTCGAATTTCTGGAACACGTCCTGCACCAGATCGACCAGCGAGAACTGTTCGAGCGTGAGTTGCACGTTGCCGTGTTCGAGCCGCGCCAGTTCGAATAACGACTGCGCGAGCCGCCCGACCTTCACGCTTTGCGCGAGCGCGATCGCCAGATAGCGTTTGCGTTCCGTTTCGCCGAGCGTATCGGACTTCAGCGACAGCGTCTCCAGATAGCCGTGCAGCGACGTCAGCGGCGTGCGCAGGTCATGCGAAATATTCGCGATCAGTTCACGCCGCTGCTGATCCTGGCGCGTCAGCGCACGCCACTGCTCGCCGATGCGATCCGCCATCTGCGCGAAGGTGGCTTCGAGCACGGCGATTTCGTCGCGCCGTCCCGCCGGTGACGAACGCGGCACGTGCGGCTGCGTATCCGGTTCGCCGTCCGCGTCGAAGCGGCGCATGGCTTCGGTGAGGCGGCGCAGCGGCCGCGTGATCAGACCGAACGCCGTCAGACCCGCCAGCAGACCCAGCAGCGCGACCAGCGCCATCGACCACAACGTATTGCGCAACACGGAGCTGGCGGCCACGCGCGCGGCCAGCGCGTCGTGTTCTTCGCCGAGCAGCACCACGTAGATATAGCCGGACGGTTGCTGACCGCTCAATTGCAGCGGCGCGGCGCTAAACACCTTTCTACCGTCGACGCTGCGCGGATCGTCGCCGAGAATCGGCAGCGCGTCGCCCGCGATGAATTGCCGGATCGGCGTGAGATCCACGCGTTCACGCTTGACGTGGCCCACGGGCGCATCGTCGCCTTTGATATTGCCGGCGTTGTCGAGCAGATACACCTCGACGCTCGGGTTCACCGCCATCAACTGACCGAACAATTGCCGCACGGCGTCGGGCCGCAAACCGTTCGCGTCCATCAGCGTGGCGCGGTGCGCGATATGGTCGGCGAGACTCTTCGACAGGCTCTGCACGACCTCCTTCTCATGCAGATCGCTCGAGCGGATCTGCAGCCACGCCGACGCCCCGCAGCATGCAAGCAGCAGCGCGGAGAAAACGATGGCGAGCCGTTGGGTGAGTGTCAGATTCACGGCGTGTCCGTTCGTGATGGTGCGGGCGCGGGCCACTCGCCCGGCGCCGCGAGTTTGTAGCCGCGGCCCCACACGGTCATGATGCGTTCGGGCTGCGCCGGATCGGCTTCGATCTTCGCGCGCAGCCGGTTGATGTGGGTATTCACGGTGTGTTCGTAACCCTCGTGCTGATAGCCCCAGATGGCATTGAGCAGGTCCATTCGCGAGAACACCTTGCCGGGATGCTGCGCGAAGTAATACAGCAGGTCGAACTCGCGCGGCGTCAATTCGATCGGCTTGCCGTCGACGCGCGCCTCGCGCGTCAGCGGATCGATCGTCAGGCCGGCGATCTGCAAGCTGCCCGCGTCGATGCGCGAATCTTTCGCCATTGCTTCGACGCGCCGCAGCAAGGCCTTTACGCGCGCCACCAGTTCGAGCACCGAGAACGGTTTGGCGAGGTAGTCGTCGGCGCCCAGTTCCAGGCCGAGAATCCGGTGCACCTCGCTCGAACGGGCGCTGGTGATGATGATCGGCGTGTAACGCGTCATCGCGCGGGCACGCCGGCAGATTTCCAGACCGTCGACGCCCGGCAGCATCAGATCGAGGATCAGCGCGTCCCAGCCGCCTTGTTCGAGCAGCCGTAGGCCTTCGTTGCCGTCCGCGCTATGCACGACTTCGTAACGTTCGTCGCGCAGATGCAGACTCAGCACGTTGGCGATGTCGACGTCGTCTTCGACGATCAGGATGCGTTTCGGATGGTCCATGGGGCTCGTGGAGGCTTGTCAAACGCTGATGGGACGTGGCTTGGCGGGTGAGACGGCAAGGGCCGCCGCAAAGCGGGCCGTTGCGTCATTGTGCAAAATTTCCGGGCAGTGAGTTATCACATTTAATTTAACTTTCTGTGAGGACTTCGACACCGCTTGCGCACTACGATGCGCTCATGTTTCTCAAATCGTCTTCCTCAAATCCGGATCGTTTCAGCCTGACCCCCTGACCTGAACGATCCACGAACCACGCCCGGAACCGACATGTTACTCATCGTTCTCGCTTATCTCGGCGGCGCCCTGACGATCCTCAGTCCGTGCATTCTGCCGGTGCTGCCGTTCGTGTTCGCGCGCGCCGATCAGCCGTTCGTGCGCAGCGGCCTGCCTTTGCTCGCCGGCATGGCGCTGACTTTCGCGCTGGTCGCGACGCTCGCCGCGGTGGGCGGCGGCTGGGTCACGCAGGCCAATCAGTATGGCCGCTGGGTCGCGATCGTGCTGCTCGGCGTGTTCGGGCTGACGCTGCTGTTCCCGCGCTTCGCCGATCATCTGATGCGCCCGCTGGTCAGCGCGGGCAATCGCCTGTCGAACTTCGCGCAGGCCGACGGCCAGCAGGTGCGGGCGGGTTCGTCGTTCCTGCTGGGCATTGCGACCGGCTTGCTGTGGGCGCCGTGCGCGGGTCCGATTCTCGGTCTGGTGCTGACCGGCGCGGCTTTGCGCGGCGCGAGCGTCGGCACCACGCTGTTGCTGGTGGCGTATGCGGCCGGCGCGGCGACGTCGCTGGCGGTGGCCTTGCTGATCGGCGGCCGGGTGTTCACGGCGATGAAGCGCTCGCTGGGCGCCGGCGAATGGATTCGCCGTGGGATCGGCGTGGCGATGCTGGGTGGTGTGGTGGCGATTGCGTTCGGCCTCGATACTGGAGTGCTGGCGCGTGTGTCGACGGTGGCGACCAGCGGGCTTGAACAGAAGCTGGTGGATAAGTTCTCGCCGGGTGCGAAGCCGGGTCAGCCGGTAGCGGCCGACAACGCGAGCAATGCAGCCAACGCCACCAACGCCACCAACGCCAACGCCAACGCCAACGCCAACGCCAACGCCAACGCCGACGCCGACGCCGACGCCGACGCCGACGCGCAAGGCAACGCGCCCACGACGACGGCAAACGCAGCCGACGCCAACGGCGGCATGATGCGCGCCGTGGTCACACCGTCCGTCGCGACCGCGCTGCCCGTGGAAGGCGTGCTGCCGCCGTTGAACGGCGCGGTCCAATGGCTGAATTCGCCGCCGCTGACGGCGCAGGATCTGCGCGGCAAGGTCGTACTGATCGACTTCTGGACCTACTCGTGCATCAACTGCCTGCGTTCGCTGCCTTACGTCAAAGCATGGGCGCAGAAATACAAGGATCAGGGGCTGGTCGTGATCGGCGTGCACGCACCGGAGTTCGCGTTCGAACGCAATGTCGACAACGTCAAGAAAGCGGTGCATGACCTGGGCGTCGACTATCCGGTCGCGATCGACAACAACTACGCGATCTGGCGCTCGCTGAACAACCAGTACTGGCCGGCGCACTATTTCGTCGATGCGAAAGGGCAGATCCGCTATCACCACTTCGGCGAAGGCGACTATGCGGAGTCGGAAAAGGTGATCCAGCAACTGCTGACCGAGGCGGGTCACGTGAGCGTGTCCAAGGTCGCGCTCGGTATTCCCGGCAACAGCGCGCAAGGCGTGCAGGCCGCGGCGGACAACGCCGACATGCAGTCGCCGGAAACGTACATCGGCTATGAGCGCGCGGAGAATTTCGCGTCGCCGGGCGGGGCTGCTGAGGACAAGGTGCATACGTACGCCGCGCCGTCGTCGCCAGATGTCAACCAATGGGGACTGGCCGGCGCATGGAAGGTCGGCGCCGAACACGCGACGCTTGAGGCCGCATCGGGTCGGATCGTCTATCGCTTCCACGCACGCGATCTGCACCTCGTGCTCGGCCCCGATGCGGACGGCAAGCCAGTGCGCTTTCGCGTGAGCGTGGATGGCGCGGCGCCGGGCGCGTCGCACGGCAGCGATGTTGCCGCCGACGGCAGCGGCACCGTGACCGAACAGCGTCTTTATCAACTCGTGCGGCAGAGCGGCGATGTCGCGGATCACACGTTCACGATCGAGTTTCTGGATCCGGGCGTGCAGGCGTTTGCATTCACGTTCGGCTAAACGGGCCGCACGGCGTTAATCGATCATTCATTCTTTGAAGGCTGGACATCATGCATACGAAATCGAGCAGTCAGTTGCGGTCGTCGTCCTCATCCTCATCCTCATCCTCATCCTCGTTGCGTAAGCGCTCGCCTTTCGGCGGACTGGCGATCTGCGCCGCGCTGGTGGCGAGCGTGTTCGCCGTGCAGCACGTCGCGCATTCCGCCGAACCGGTGACCAAAATTCCGGCGCCCGTACAGGACGAAAAAGCCGGCGCCGCGCATAGCGAAACCGCGGTGTTCGCGGGCGGTTGCTTCTGGGGCGTGCAGGGCGTGTTCGAACACGTTCGCGGCGTGAAGCAGGTGGCCTCGGGTTATACCGGCGGCGCGGCCGGCACGGCGCAATACGAAACCGTCAGCGAGGGCGACACCGGGCACGCGGAGTCCGTGCAGATCACCTACGACCCGACGCAGATCAGCTACGGCCGTCTGCTGCAGATTTTCTTTTCGGTCGCGCACAATCCGACCGAGCTGAATTACCAGGGCCCCGATCACGGCACGCAATATCGCTCGGCGATTTTCCCCGCCGATGCACAGCAACGCAGCGTCGCGCAGGCTTATATCGCGCAGCTCGATAGAGCGCATGTGTTTTCAGGCCCGGTCGTGACGCGGGTGGAGGACTTCAAGGGTTTCTATCCGGCGGAGAACTATCACCAGAATTTCCTCGCACTGCATCCGGATTACCCGTATATCGCGATCAACGATATGCCGAAAGTGACGGCGTTGAAGACGATGTTTCCGGATCTGTACCGCAACGATGCGGTGTTGTTGAAGGTGGGCGCGTAAGGTGGGTGCGTGAGGCGGGCAGTACGAGCGATGCACGGCGTTGCGCGCCGGCTGGATAGAGCCGGCGCGCAACCTGGGGAGCAGAAAGATTGTGTGGCTTACGAAGCGGCGCGCAGCGTTTTCGCAGCCGCGACCATGTTGGTCAGCGCGGGAAGCACCTCTTCCCACTGACGCGTCTTCAGACCGCAGTCCGGATTCACCCACAGGCGCTGCGCCGGAATGCGCTCAGCGGCCTTCTTCATCAGTTGCACGATGTGCTCCTGAGTCGGGATGTTCGGCGAGTGAATGTCGTACACGCCCGGGCCGATTTCGTTCGGATAGTTGAAGTGGTCGAACGCGTCGAGCAGCTCCATGTCCGAGCGCGAGGTCTCGATCGTGATCACGTCGGCGTCCATGTCGGCGATCGACGCGATGATGTCGTTGAACTCCGAATAGCACATATGGGTGTGGATCTGCGTTTCGTCGTCCACGCCGTTCGCCGTGATGCGGAACGATTCCACCGCCCAGTCGAGGTATTCCTGCCACTGCGCCTGACGTAGCGGCAAGCCTTCGCGCAAGGCGGCTTCGTCGATCTGGATCACGCGCACGCCGGCCTTTTCGAGGTCGATCACTTCTTCGCGGATCGCCAGCGCCAACTGGTAGCACGACACCGAACGCGGCTGATCGTCACGCACGAACGACCAGTTCAGGATCGTGACCGGACCGGTCAGCATGCCCTTCATCGGCTTGTTGGTGAGCGACTGCGCGTACTTGATCCATTCGACCGTCATCGCCTTCGGACGGCTGATGTCGCCGAACAGGACAGGCGGCTTCACGCAACGCGAGCCGTACGACTGCACCCAGCCGAACTGGCTGAACGCGTAGCCGTCGAGCTGTTCGCCGAAGTATTCGACCATGTCGTTACGTTCCGCTTCGCCGTGCACCAGGACGTCGAGGCCCAACGCTTCCTGCTCGCGCACGCTGCGTTCGATCTCGGCGCGCATCGCGGTCTTGTAGCCGGCTTCGTCGAGCGCGCCGCTTTTGAACTGGCTGCGCGCCTGGCGGATTTCGCCGGTCTGCGGGAACGAGCCGATCGTCGTGGTCGGGTACGCCGGCAGCTTCAGCAACGCGGCCTGCTTGTCGGCACGCGCCGGGTAAGCGTTTTTGCGTTGGCCGAGCGCCGGGTTGATTTTCGCGAGCGCTGCCTTGACCGCCGGGTTGTTGACGCGCGGCGAAGCGCGGCGTGCGGCGATGGCGGCGCGGTTGGCGGCCAGCTCGGTCTTGACCGCGTCGCGGCCTTGATTCAGCGCGATGGCCAGCACCTTCAGTTCACCCAGCTTCTGCAGCGCGAAAGCGAGCCACGAGCGGACTTCAGCATCCAGCTTCTGTTCGCTTTCCAGATCCACCGGCACATGCAGCAGCGAGCACGACGGCGCGATCCACAGCCGTTCGCCCAGTTGCTGCGCGACCGGTTCGAGCCAGTCGAGCACGCTCGCCAGATCGGTCTTCCAGATGTTGCGGCCGTTGATCACGCCCAGCGACAGCACGCGGTCTTGCGGCAATTGAGCGATCACGGCGGCGACTTCGGCACGGGCGTTGATCGCATCCAGATGCAGACCTTGCACCGGCAGCTTGCAGACGAGCGGCAGGTTGCCGAGCAACTGGCCGAAGTAGGTGGCGAGCAACAGCTTGACCTTGCCGTTGGCGAGCGCCTGGTACGCGGTGTCGACGGCCTGTTGCCATTCGGCGGAAAGTTCGGTCACCAGGATCGGTTCGTCGATCTGCACCCATTCGACGCCTTGCGCGGCCAGCGTGGCCAGCAGTTCGGCATAGACCGGCAGCAAGCGCGGCAACAGGGCGAGCTTGTCGGAATCGTCCTTGGCCTTGCCGAGCGCCAGATACGTCACCGGGCCGACGATCACCGGCTTGACCTTGACGCCTTGCGCGCGGGCTTCGGCGAGTTGGTCCAGCAGACGCGACGGATCGAGCTTGAATGCCGTGCTCGCGCTGAACTCGGGGACGATGAAGTGGTAGTTGGTGTCGAACCACTTGGTCATCTCGCCGGCCGCGACGCCGCCGCAGCACGCGCTGTGGTCTTCGGCGCCCTTGGCCGAACGACCGCGCGCGACACGGAAAGCGTTGTCGAGCGTATCGCCGTGGAAACCTTGCACGCGCTCCGGCAGGTTGCCCAGCGTGAAGCTCATGTCCAGCACCTGATCGTAGAACGCGAAATCACCGGCGGCGGCGAAGCCGAGGTCGGCCTGGTGCGCCCAGTGACGTTGACGCAATTGCGCGCCCAGCGACTTCAGATCGTCGAGCGAGGACTCGCCTTTCCAGTAGGATTCCAGCGCGAATTTCAGTTCGCGCTTCGCGCCGATGCGGGGGAAGCCCAGATTGTGTGCGGTTGCCATCGTGTCGCCTTGATTCGGTCAGTTGCGGATGTGATTCGGGATGCGTGAATGCTATAGAGCGCTTTCCATGAAGTAAAATGGTGATAATTCAACGAACCATTAGTTTTGTTCATGGATCATCATGCTTGAGAGAATTCATCTGGCGATCGTCCAGGCGGTGGACAAGCACGGCTCGCTGACCGCTGCGGCGGACATTCTGTGCGTGACGCAATCCGCGCTCAGCCACTCCATGAAGAAGCTGGAGCAGCAACTGGGCACCGATATCTGGTTGCGCGAGGGGCGCAGCTTGCGGTTGACGCAGGCCGGCGAATATCTGCTGGCCGTGGCGAACCGTTTGCTGCCGCAACTGGATCTCGCCGAAGAACGCCTGCGCCAATACGCGCAGGGCGAGCGCGGAGCGCTGCGCATCGGCATGGAATGTCATCCGTGCTATCAGTGGCTGCTTAAGGTCGTATCGCCGTATCTGGCGCGCTGGCCCGACGTCGATGTCGACGTCAAACAGAAATTTCAGTTCGGCGGCATCGGTGCGTTGTTCGGCTATGAGATCGATCTGCTGGTCACGCCCGACCCGCTTTACAAGCCGGGCTTGCGCTTCGAACCGGTGTTCGATTACGAGCAGGTGCTGGTGGTGAATCGCGAACATCCGCTGGCCGCGGTTGAATATGTGAAGCCGGAGCAGTTGACGCGCGAGGTGTTGATCACCTATCCGGTCGAGACCGACCGGCTGGATATCTACAATCAGTTTCTGATGCCGGCCGGCATCACGCCGCATCGTCACAAGGCGATCGAGACGACGGATATCATGCTGCAGATGGTGGCGAGCGGCCGCGGCGTCGCGGCGCTGCCGCGCTGGCTGGTGGAAGAATATGCGGGCACGATGAACCTCGTGCCGGTGCGGCTGGGGCGAAAGGGTATCGCCAAACAGATTTTTCTCGGCGCGCGGGAAACCGATATCGATGTCGACTATCTCAAGGCTTTTGTCGAGCTGGCGCGCAAGCCGGAAACGGCCTTGAACGACCAAGAGGACACGCCATGACACAAGCTCTGCTGCGCGATCCTATCCATGGCGATATCGAGCTAAGTAGTCTTGAGACCGCAGTTGTCGATCTGCCGGTCATGCAGCGGCTGCGCGGTATCAAGCAACTCGGCACCGCGCATCTCGTCTATCCGGGCGCGCTGCATACGCGCTTCGATCACTCGATCGGCGTTTGCGCGGTCGCGCATCGAATCGTCGCGAGCTTGCGGCGCTCGGGTCTGTCGATCCCCGCTGAGCTGGAAGATGCGATCGGCGTGGCGGCCTTGCTTCACGATGTCACGCATGTGCCATTCGGCCACACGCTGGAAGACGAGCGTCGCCTGTTCGCGCGGCACGACAAAGGGTCGCGTCTCGCGGATATGTTTGCCGGAGAGTTGGGCGCTGCATTAAGTCGTCTGGGTATTCGCGATATGGTGGGTGGCCTGCTCGGTTTGTCGTCGCCGGAGAGCGTGCCGCGCTGGGCGCAGGACATTGTGTCGGGCAGCATCGACGCCGATCTGCTCGACTATCTGCGGCGCGACAGTTTCTTCGCCGGTCTTTCGCAGAATTACGACGACCGGATTTTCCGCTGCTTCGCCGAGCACGCCGACCGGCTGGTGATCCGGCTCGCCAGACATGGCATGGACCGTCCGGACGCGCGCTCCGAGATCATCGGCGTGCTGCGACTGCGGTACTACCTCACCGAGCGTGTTTACTATCACCACACCAAGGTGGTCGCGGGCGCGATGATTTCCAAATCAGTGGAGATCGCGCTCGATCACGGTGTGCTCGCCGAGAGCGATTTGCTCGAACTCAACGACTGGACACTGCTGGATCGTCTCGCGCGTTGCGGGGTGGCGGACGCTGCCGCGCTTGCGCAACGCACGCTGAATCGCGATCTGCTTAAACGCGGCTACGTGGTGTCGGGACGCAGCGTGCCGCTGGAACTGCGCAAGGAGTGGGTGAGCCGCTACCATGTGTCGCGTGTTCAACGAGCGGCAGTCGAAAAGGAACTGGCGGAGAAGTTGGACCTGCCGTTCGCGGATGTGGTCTTGTACTGTCCCGCGCTCTCCGCGATGAAGGAAGCGGCCGTGCCGGTTGAGACCAGCCGCGGGCTTGAACTGCTGAACGACGCCGGCAGTGCAGCGTTCGCGGAGATCGGTGCTTTGCAGGACAGGTATGCGGATCTCTGGCGGTTTTATGTGTTCGTACCGGCCGATGCGGTCGCGCGGGCCGGGTCGATTGCCGGGGAGATGTTCCAGGTTCCTTGCGAGCTGGCGCTGAAGCGGGGCTAGGGGCCTTGTTGGCAGGCGATACTTTTCCGTATCGTTGGCGTTTTGCCGGCATTCATTCCGGCGGCGGGGGCGGCGGAATGCAACCCGACAACAGAAAAGTCACGCCAGGTAGAAGCAGCAGGCATCTCATCGGTTTTCCTTTAAATTTCTCATTGCGCTGCGTCACTCACTTTTGCTTCCGCGATATCCCAGCCGCCCCCCAGGGCTTTGTATAAAGCCACCAGATTGGTCGTTACCGTCGCCGTGCTGTCAGCCAGTTGTTCCTCGTTGGTGAGCAAGGTCTTTTGTGCTGTCAGTACATCGAGGTAATTGGAGATCCCTCTGACATAGCGCTTATTGGCTAACTCAAGCGCTCGTCGTGACGCCTGCACGCTTTCATCAAGACGATCCCGACGCCGTTGCTCTGCGGCATAGCCGGTCAGTGCATCGTCCACGTCCTTGAAAGCCGACAAAACCGTCTTGCGATAATTGATTGCAGCCTCCTGCTGCTGCGCCTCTCTCAAGGCAAGCGTCGCCCGCAACTGGCCGCCTTCGAAGAGCGGTATCGACAGACTGGGTCCAGCGCTATAACTGCGCGCGCCCCAGCTTCCCAGGTTGGTGAACTGGGTCGCCTGAATCGCCACGCTGCCGGACAAGGTGATCTTCGGGAAAAAATCTGCCTTGGCGGCGCCAATGTTGGCTGTCGCCGCATGCAACGTGGCTTCCGCCTCGCGTATGTCCGGTCGACGGTGCGCCAGCTCGGACGGCAGTCCGACCGGCACGCGCGGCGGCACCACCGGTGCGGCCGACGGCGCGGTCAACCGTGCGGCGAGCGCCTGCGGATACTCGCCCAGCAGCAGCCCGATCGCATTGATGAGCTGGGCCTGCTGCTGCTCGTCCTGCGGGATATCTGCCGCTGTCGATGCCGCCTGGCTCTGCGCATTGGCCACATCGAGATCGGTCGCCAATCCGTGGTGCGCGCGATCGGCTGTCAACTGGACGGTACGCTGCGCGTAAGCCAGATTTTCCCTGGTGATACGGAGCTTCTCCTGGATGCCGCGCAGGTCGAGATAGTCGCGCGCGACTTCCGCCGTCGTCGATACCACCGCGTCATGTCGTGCCTCCTCTTGCGCTTCGGCTGTGGCACTCGCATTCTCGGCGGTGCGTCGCACGCGACCCCATAGATCGAGTTCCCAGGAGGCATCGAATCCGTACTGATACAGATTGAATGGCGGCAGACCGCTCGATGTCGCGCCCTGCGTCGGTACGCCTCCTTGCCGGCCGCCGAGGCCATTCGTGCTGGTGCCCGGCGTCGAACTTCCCGTGCCGCCCAGCAGACCGATGACACCATCCGGGCTCTGGAATTCACGGGTATAGGAGGCGTTGCCGTCGAGTGTCGGGAATTCCGCCGCCCTGGATTGGCCGAGTTGCGCCCGGGACTCGGCCAGCCGCGCAGCGGCGACCTTGATATCCAGATTATTCTGGATCGCCTGCGTGACCAACTCCGTGAGCAGCGGATCGCCAAAGCTATTCCACCACGCGGGGTCGATCGGTTCGGCAACGGCGACGGAAGCCGCCGGGTTCGCTGCGGAAGGCCCGCTCCACTGATCCGGTGCTGCGATAGTGGGGTGCCTGAAGTCCGGCCCCATCGTGCAGCCGGACATGATCAGTGACACGCCGGCGCCAACCAGGCAGGCCAGCGGCAGCCATCGATAATCAGTGCGCATTGATCTGAGCTCCCTTGGGCAGCTTGGGTAACAGGATACAAACCGGGGCGAGCACCAGCGCAAAGCAGCCCAGCATGATGAAGACGTCGAGGTAACTCATGACGGACGCTTGCTGCTCGACGGTCGAGGCAATCGAACTGAGCGACGTGGTAAAGCCGTTGTAGGGCGTGATATGTTCGGCGAGCCGCGCATGGTGAAACTGTTCACGCCAGGCAAGCTGGGTGGTCACCAGCGAGACGCCGAAGCTTCCGCCGAGGTTGCGCATCATGTTGATCAACGCCGAAGCGTTATTGTTCTCTTTGGGCGGTATGCCGACGAATTGCACGGCGGACAGCGGAATGAAAAGGAACGGCAGCCAGATGACCTGGTACAGCCGCGACAGTGAAACGTCCCAGAAGCTGATGTTCAGGTTCAGCCCCGCCGCATTGAAGAGCGCGACGCCGGTACCCACGAGCGACATCATGACAAGCCATTTCGGCTGAAACACGCGCCCCGTGACAACGCCAGCGATGGGCATGAAAAACAGCGTGACCAGACCACCCAACCCGAGCGTCAACCCCGCGTTCGTTGCGTCATAGCCGAGCAGGGCCTGCGTGAATTGCGGCAGGAGTTGCGTCGTGCTGTTGATGATGAAACCAAACGCGAACATGACGCCGCAGCTAATCGCAAAGGCGCGCGATCTGAACAGCCGCAGATTCACAATCGGCTGACTCACCCTGAGCTCCCAGACAATCAGCGTGAGCAGCGACACGGCCGCGATGGCCGCGAACCAACAGATAAACTGCGAAGAAAAACCGTCTTCGCGCTCGAACTTGTCGAGCACGATCTGCAGGCACCCGAAGCCCACGGCAACCAGCACGAAGCCAAAATAATCGATGCGCAGTCCCTTCGTGAGCAGCGCCCGCCGCTCCTCCTTCACCAGCTTGCTGTCGCTCACGAACATGCCGGTGAGCACGAGGGAGACGATGCCGACCGGAAAGTTGATCAGGAACACCCAGTGCCACGAATAGTTTTCGGTGATCCAGCCGCCGAGCATCGGGCCGATGGCCGGCGCGGTGACGACGGTGAGGCCGTATAGCGCAAAGGCCAAAGGGCGTTTTTCTTCCGTAAACGTGTCGGCGAAAATACTCTGTTCAACCGGTGCCAGCCCGCCGCCGCCGAGCCCCTGAAATACCCGGAAGGCGATCATCATGGGCAAGGATGTCGCAAACCCGCAAGCTACCGAGCTGACCGTGAAAATGAACACGCAGATCATGTAGAAGCGCTTGCGTCCCACCACATTCGCCAGCCATCCGCTGATCGGCAAAATGATCGCATTGCTCACCAGATAGCTGGTCGTGATGTAGGTGCTCTGGTCCTGGCTCGCGCCGAGGCCACCCGCGATATGTCTGAGCGCGACGTTCGCAATGGTCGTGTCGAGCACTTCCATGAACGTGGCGATGGAGACGATCACGGCAATCAGCCAGGGGTTGTACGATCCGGCCGCCGACCTGGGAAGCGACGCATGCGTGACGGCCATGGTCATTGCACCGTGACGCGTGGGTCGACCGATAATCCCGGCGCTAGCGGTAGCTTGCGCCAGTCGTCGCCGTCGAAAACGATTTTCACGGGCAGGCGCTGAACCACTTTGACGTAATTGCCCGTGGCATTTTCAGCGGGCAGGCTGCTGAACACCGAGCCGGTGCCGCGCTGCAGGCTCTCGACGTGCGCGTGCAGCACCGTGTCCGGGTAGGCGTCGACGGTGACGTCGACCGGCTGCCCAACCTTCATATGGATAAGCTGCGTTTCCTTGAAATTGGCTGTTACCCACATGTCGTTAGGGACCACCGCGACCAGCGCCTGGCCGGGCGTTACATAGTTGCCCAGATTCACGGTTCTTTTCGTGATCTTGCCCGCCTGGGGCGCAAGCACCTCCGTATAGCTCAACTGCAATCTGGCGTTGTCGACATCGGCGTGGATCTGGCGCACGGACGCTTGTGCCGCATCGATTTTGGTCTGTTGCGAAACGATTTGCGCCTGGGCCGCAGTGACTGCCTGCCTGGCGCTGTCGAGCTTGGCTTGCGAACTCTTGGCGCTCGCCTGGCTCTGATCGAGTTGCTGGCGCGTGATCGCCGCGGGATCCGAACCGAGGTAGCGCGCCAGGTCCTGCTTCGCCTGCACGAGATCGGCCTCGGACACGCGCACTTGCGCTTCCTGCTGCGCGAGATTGGCGATCTGTACGGTGAGATCGGCGCGTGCCTGCGCGACCTGCGCGACGGCGTTCGCTTCCTGAGCTTCCGACTGTTCGAGCTTGACCTGATAGTCTCGCGGGTCGATTCGCAGGATGGGCTGACCCTTGTCGACGTGCTGGTTATCGGCGACCAGCAATTCGATCACGCGCCCGCTGATCTGGGACGCAATCTGGCTCTGGTTGCTGTCGATAAACGCGTCGTCCGTGCTTTCATAATGCCTGCTGTGCAGCCAGTACGATAGGCCTGCAACGACGACCACGGTCAGTACCGTTGCGCCGATCAGCAGGTTCAGGCGCTTGCGCCTTGGGCTGGCTGGCGCCTGGTTAGCCTCCGCGCGTTCGGGATCTTGCTGCACCCCGGACGGCGTTTCTTGGTCACTCTCACTGCCGGCCATCGGTTTCTCCAGAAATTGGGCGGATAAGCCGGATACTACAATGGAACGGTACGGTACCGTTCTATTTAAAATATTGTGATAATCTGAAAATAATTTTCCCCACGGGCAGCACGATGAAACGTAGTTCCAACGATAGCGATAGCGGCCAGGTAGCTTGCCCATCCAGCACGCGCCCATCTCTACGAAAAGGGCGCCCGTCCGCGTCGATGGCGGGCGAGGTCGAAGAGCGGATTCTCGATGCCGCGACTTCGATGTTTCTCGAGTATGGTTTTGCCGGGGCATCGTTGGAGCGGATTGCCGAGAAGGCGTCCGCCAGCAAGGCCACGGTTTACAGCCGCTACGCGGGGAAGGAAGCGCTTTTCGCCGACGTGGTGAGACGAAGCGTGGAACGCAGCATGCGGATCATCCAGGAGTCACCCCAATTCGATTCGTTGCTGGAACGGCTAACGTATGCCACCCGGGCGCTGGTGACGCGTCTGTTGAGTGACGAGGTGATTGGACTGATCAGAATGGTCGTGGCGGATGCGCCGAGATTCCCATTGCTTGCTCAGTTGGCGCACGAACGAGGCCGCTTGCGCTCGATCGAAGCGGTCACGGCCGTGATTACGGAGCATTCGGGGCAGCCCCGCGACGCGCGAACCCGGGCGGCAGTCAAGCGCAATGCGCGGATTCTGGCAACTCAGATGCTGGATGCCATCGTGGCGCCGCTCATGATGCGGGCCATGCTAGGACAGGATCTGGAAGCCTTGCGTGGAGAGATCCGCTCCCACATCAATCAGACGCTAGCCATCTTCGTGGCGGCGAACGCGCTCGAGCCGTTTCTTTGAGGCTTCAAGTCGACGGGGCTGCGTTGAAACAGATGGACGCAACGGTAGTGCCGCAGCAGGATCTGGAAGTCATGTTCATGCTGCTCGTCAACGGCATCGGCAAAACCGTCTCGACTAGCCCTGTGCCGAGCCCGTTTTCGTCGCCAACCTTAACCGCGCCTGCGGAATCCAGGTCCCCCTGCCAGCCGCGAGCGATGTAGCCAGCTCCAGCAGGGGCACGATTCGCCGTTGTTTTTTCTGGCCATGGTTCTGCGCGATGTCGGCAATCCTGTGATGGAGAAACGGATTCATGAAGCGGTCGCGCACCTCGTCCAGATACGCAAGCGCATCCTCCCGCTTTCCCTGCGCCTCGAACACCGGTATCACCTCGTCCATCCAGACCGCCTCGAGTTCATTGCGTAGCGCGGGGTCCTGCATGGCGTGGTAGACCGTCTCGTCTTGCGGCCGGGCATCGAGCAGCCAGCGTTCGGCGAGGAACGTGTGTCCGAGGTTCAGCAAAAATAGTTTGAGTTGCTCGACATGCTTCAGATCGTCGGTCAGCACGATCGACGCATGGGCGCAGGGCACCTGCAAGCGTGGTTGCCTCTCGATGGCCGAACTGTTCGACGAGCGGCATAGCCCGATCTCAGCGCGCCTTAGCAGACACGCGGAGACGAGCCAGACCTGGGCGGCGGCGCTGGTGGAGCACGAGGCGATTTATCGCGCGCTCGAAGACCGTGATCCGCTAGCCGCCCAGTCGGCGATTCGCAGCCATCTCAAGGCGTCGGGCACGCGCTGGATCGAGGGCGGCTGAGGCGGCGCGGACGCGACGTCGAAGATTTCCTCGCCCCGAGCGTGAGCGAGGAGCGTGATCTATTTCGAGGTTTACCCTTAGCCGAATGCCGATCTCCCGGTTTACACGAGCGTTTTTGCTGGAGATGCCCCCGGGTGCGACTGGCGTGCGCGGCTCCACGGCGCAGCCGTTCAGAGGCTAAGTCACTGTTTGTCAAAGTGAATTTGTGACGTCGCGGTCCCGGACGCCCGTCGCGGGTCCGAACTTGAGTGAGCAAGGTTCAAACTTAAGTGAAGCTCGACATCCCATCCCTTCTTGAATTTGTCACCACCCGTCCATATAATTAGCACTCGCTGCACGAGAGTGCTAACAACATCGCCGGTTGGCTCCGCCAGCCGGGTTTTCTCAGCGTTCTTCAGTCTCAATCAAGAGAGGAGTATGTATGAACCTTCGTCCTTTGCATGATCGCGTGATCGTCAAACGTCTGGATCAAGAAACCAAGACTGCGTCGGGCATCGTGATCCCCGAAGCCGCAGCAGAAAAGCCGGATCAAGGCGAAATTCTGGCAGTCGGCCCGGGCAAGCGTGACGACAAGGGCGCACAAATCGCGCTCGACGTGAAGGTCGGCGACCGCGTCCTGTTCGGCAAGTACGCAGGCCAGACCGTCAAGGTCGACGGCAACGAACTGCTCGTGATGCGCGAAGAAGACATCATGGCCGTGGTGCAGAAGTAAGCGCTGGTCGCTACTTTTCCCGGTCATAAGTCATATCCCAAAGAATTCAAGGAGTTAGAAGATGGCAGCTAAAGACGTCGTATTCGGTGATTCCGCCCGTGCCAAGATGGTTGAAGGCGTGAACATCCTCGCGAACGCTGTGAAGGTCACGCTGGGTCCGAAGGGCCGCAATGTGGTCCTGGAACGCAGCTTCGGCGGCCCGACGGTCACGAAAGATGGTGTCTCGGTCGCGAAAGAGATCGAACTGAAAGACAAGCTCCAGAACATGGGCGCGCAAATGGTCAAGGAAGTGGCTTCCAAGACCAGCGACAACGCAGGTGACGGCACCACGACCGCAACGGTTCTGGCTCAGTCGATCGTCCGCGAAGGCATGAAGTACGTTGCATCGGGCATGAACCCGATGGACCTGAAGCGCGGTATCGACAAGGCTGTCACGGCTGCAATCGAAGAACTGCGCAAGATCAGCAAGCCGTGCACGACGAACAAAGAAATCGCGCAAGTCGGTTCGATTTCGGCTAACAGCGACTCGTCGATCGGCGATCGTATCGCTGAAGCAATGGACAAGGTCGGCAAGGAAGGCGTGATCACGGTTGAAGACGGCAAGTCGCTGCAAGACGAGCTGGACGTTGTCGAAGGTATGCAGTTCGACCGCGGCTATCTGTCGCCGTACTTCATCAACAACCCGGACAAGCAAGTCGCCGTTCTGGACAACCCGTTCGTGCTGCTGCACGACAAGAAGGTCTCGAACATTCGTGACCTGCTGCCGGTACTGGAACAAGTCGCCAAGGCTGGCCGTCCGCTGCTGATCATCGCAGAAGACGTCGAAGGCGAAGCACTGGCAACGCTGGTGGTCAACAACATCCGCGGCATCCTGAAGACGGTTGCTGTGAAGGCACCGGGCTTCGGCGATCGCCGTAAGGCCATGCTGGAAGACATCGCGATCCTGACCGGCGGTCAAGTTATCGCTGAAGAAACCGGCCTGACGCTCGAAAAGGCAACGCTGGCTGAACTGGGTCAGGCGAAGCGCATCGAAGTGGGTAAGGAAAACACCACGATCATCGACGGCGCTGGCGAAGGTGCAACGATCGAAGCGCGCGTGAAGCAGGTTCGCACGCAAATCGAAGAAGCAACGTCGGACTACGACCGTGAAAAGCTGCAAGAACGCGTTGCCAAGCTGGCAGGCGGCGTTGCAGTGATCAAGGTTGGCGCTGCGACCGAAATCGAAATGAAGGAAAAGAAGGCACGTGTCGAAGACGCACTGCACGCAACGCGCGCAGCTGTGGAAGAAGGCATCGTGGCTGGTGGCGGCGTCGCGCTGATCCGCGCACGTACGGCTATCGCCGGTCTGAAGGGCGCTAACGCCGATCAGGACGCAGGTATCAAGATCGTGCTGCGCGCGATGGAAGAACCGCTGCGTCAGATCGTCACGAACGGTGGCGAAGAAGCCAGCGTCGTGGTGGCAGCAGTGGCAGCCGGTACGGGCAACTACGGCTACAACGCAGCAACCGGCGAGTACGTCGACCTGGTTGACGCAGGTGTCGTGGACCCGACGAAGGTCACGCGCACGGCTCTGCAAAACGCAGCATCGGTGGCAGGTCTCCTGCTGACGACCGACGCAGCTGTTTGCGAACTGCCGAAGGAAGATGCTCCGATGGGCGGCGGTATGCCCGGCGGCATGGGCGGTATGGGCATGGACATGTAATTTCGATTGGGCCTCGTCAGAGGCTCGGTTGGAAACACATGGGGAGGCACGCTGCGAGGCGAGCTTCCCAAAAGCAAAAACCCGCAGAAATGCGGGTTTTTGCTTTTGGGGCGAGGGTGTTGAATGTCAGCGCGATTCGTGCGGAAAAAGAAGAAGCCCGCACGAATGTGGGCTTCTTCTAGTGATTGCACAGTGCGCTACCGTGGCTGACGCATCTCGACAGCGATAAACGCCAGCGCCTCACGCCAGCGTTCAATGCCGTGCTTCACCCGGCGTTGCACCTTTGCCGGCGGTCGGCGGCGTTTCATCGTCGCTGCTGCGCGCCCAGAAGAAACGATCCGGCAGATACGCGCCCATGCCCGGCCGGAACGCATTGCGCACCGCCTGATACAGATACTCCTGCGCCTCGCGCACCGCCTCGGCGGGGTCTTGCCCGTTGGCCAGCAACGCGGCGATTGCCGCGCCCAGCGTGTCCGTCAAACCCATGATCCGATGGCTGCCGCGGTCCCACGTGTCCTGGCGCAACTGGCCGTCTTCGCTGAACAGCGTATTCACGTGCCGGTGCGTGCCGGTTTCCGTCGACAGAATGTATTCGCAGCCTTGCGACAGCAGATGCGAGATCGCCGCGTCCAAGGTTGGCGCTTCAGCGTCGCCGTCGGGCTGGGCCAGCGCGAGCAGCGTGGTGGCGTCCGCAACCAGCAGCGTGGTTTGCGGCGCGAGCAGGTCGGCGATCGCTTCGCGCAGTTCGTCGGCGGCGAGCACGTGCTCGTCGTCGAGCGTGAAGTCGGGGGCGAGAATCAGCGGAATGTCGTCGTAGTCGGCAACCACTTCGGCAATCGCGCTCACCACTTCCGCACGCGTGCAGGCGCCGACCTTGAATGCCGCGATCGGCATGTCTTCCAGCAGCATCCGCGCTTGAGTCGCGACGACTTCAGGGTCGAGTCCGGTGACTTCGTCGCAACTGGCCGAGTCGCGCACGGTGTAGCCCGTGAGCACGGAGACGCCATGGCAGCCCATGCTGGCAAGGGTCATCAGGTCGGCCTGCAGGCCGGAGCCGCCGGTGGGATCGGAGAGGCCGAAGGTGAGGACGATCGGAGGTGTGTCGCTGGGCATGAAAATTTGCAAAAAGGAGCTAAATTTGGGCGCGGACCGTGCGCTATTGGCTCAATTATGCGGCCTAAACCGTCGCGGGGGCGTTTTTTCGCACGCCCGCGTGCGTGGTCGTGTGTAAGCGCCAGCACCGGTGCGGCAAGCCGCCGCTACAGCCTTCTTGAGCCGACGCAAACGGCATAAGCAAAGGCTGCCGCGCGCTACGCTTGCGCGCTTCTGATTGCTAGGCATTGGGGCGGCAACACGGTACCATCATGGCTCCCGTTTCCACGGACTCTACTGCGCGACACAAGAATGGAATATCAAAGCTGGATGTGCCTGATTTGCGGCTGGATTTACGACGAAGAAGCCGGCTTGCCGGACGAAGGCATTGCGCCGGGCACCCGCTGGGCGGACGTTCCCATTAACTGGACTTGCCCGGAATGTGGCGCGCGCAAGGAAGACTTCGAGATGGTCCAGATCTGAGGTTGCGATCCGGCGGCGCGCAAGGTCATCGAGCGCGCCGTGGGTGTCCTGCCGCAGCGGTAATCTGTCATTGTCCTGTCACCGGTTCGCGCGCTAGCCGAGCAGTCAGCGTGCGGCGCGAAGCGGCGGCCCGTCAGCTTCCTGTCGCCCGCTCATGACTTCACGACCCGCCGCACCCGTTTCCTTCGACGCCTTGCCGAATCCACGCGGTGGCGCGGTCCGTCCCGCTGAGCTTGCGCTGGCCGAAGCACTGCTGGCGTTCGAACAACATACCGAGAGCACGTCGGCGCTGCTGCGTGCGTCGCACGCGTTGCGCGCGGCCGGTTGGCTGAGCGCGCAGCGTTTCGCTGACGCCCTCGTGCGGCTGTCGCCGCTCTCGGAAGACGATCCGTCCGGCGCCGATAATGCGCGTGCGGTGTTCGGCGCGGCATTGCGTGATTTCCGCGCGGCGCTCGAACGCCACAATCTGCGCGAACTGTCCTGCTCACCAGCACTCTTCAATCACTATCGCGCGGTGTGCGCGCATTTGTCCGAGCACACGCCCGGTTCCACCGTCGTCTTCGAAGATCTTGCGCTGACCGCGCGTCCGGTGCCGCCGGTGTCGATGCACGCACAGTCCGCCGATCAACTGGCCCATTTGCGGGCGCGTTATGAACGCGCGCTGCTGCCGGTGCTGCGCGCGCAGCCCGACACGGGCAGCGCGGCCGCGCGGGCACTCACCAACGCGGCGCTCGACGAACTGGACGCCGTGCTCACCGAACTCGCCGGTCCTGACCCCTACGATTTCTGGCGGCTCGCCAAGGCTTGCGCGAAAGCGTTGCGGGTCGGCGGCCGGGCAACCGGCGAAGTCGATGCGCGGCGTTTCTACGCCCGCTGCAATCTCGCGCTGGCCGATCATGCACGCGGTATCCTGCGCGCGCCGCGCTCGCTGGTGCGGGCCACGCTGGCGTTACTGTGGCGTGACTACGCCCTGTTCGGCGCCGCCGCCGAAGACGCCGATCAGGTCGAAGTGCTGCACGACTACGGCTTGACCGTCGACTGGCACGTCGCGGGCACCCAGGCATCGGAAATGCTGTGGGAGGCGGGCGCCGTGCAGGCGCAATCGCTCAACGCGGCGCGCGGCATGCTGACGCGCGAGCTGGGCGTGCTGGCGGTCAACTCGCACGCGTACGAAGATTTCCTGCAGACCGCGGATGCGTCGATCGCCGCATTGACCGAGCATGCCCGCGCGGCCGACCAGCCCGAGAAAGCCGATCCGAGCGAAGCGCTGCAAGCCGGCGACGCCGCTTACCGCCTCGGCGCCGCGGCGTGCGCGCTGGGCCTCGGTCATGTGACGCTGCTGGCCGATGCGTTGGGGCTCGCGTGGCGGCGTCGCGCGCACGCCGCAGTCGCGACGCCTGCGGTGCGCGCGCACGTGATCGTCGGTGCGCCGGCGGCGAGTACGTTGGAGCAAAGCGCCGAAGCGTTGCGTGCGACGCTGCACAAGGTGGCTGCGGGTGTTGCGCCAGCCAGTGGTGGCGTTGCGCTGGCCGGCCTTGCCGCGTTGACGCGCGCGATCGAGCAGGGCGGCGAATAAGATTTGCCCATAGCAATAGCGCGGCCCGCGAGCACATAAACACGTTCGTGCGAAACGCCGCGCACCCTACGCCATGGCACACGCGCGCGTGCGTGATAGAGTGCAACCTGATTCGCCGTCGATGGCTCGCGGCACACATCGCAGTCCCACGCTCAAAGCCCGCCATCCTGCATCGTCTTTGCTAAAATCCGAACTATGTCCAAGAGTACCGATCGCATCAATCTGACCAACCAGTTCCTGATCGCCATGCCGAACATGGCCGATCCGACGTTTTCAGGAACGGTGGTCTACCTTTGCGATCACAGTGAGCGCGGCGCGCTCGGCCTCGTGATCAACCGGCCGACCGATATCGACCTGCAAGCGCTCTTCAGTCGCATCGATCTCAAACTCGAGATCGAACCTCTCCTCCATGTACCCGTGTATTTCGGCGGCCCGGTGCAAACCGAGCGCGGCTTCGTGCTGCACGACCCAAAAGAGGGCGATCCGTATACGTCGTCCATGTCGGTGCCGGGCGGCCTCGAAATGACCACGTCGAAAGACGTGCTCGAAGCGGTCGCGAGCGGCACGGGTCCGGAACGTTTCCTGCTCACGCTCGGCCACGCCGGCTGGGCTGCGGGCCAGCTCGAAGAAGAGATCTCGAAGAACGGCTGGCTAACGGTCGAGGCCGACCCCAAAATCATTTTCGACGTACCCGCCGAAGAACGTCTCGAAGCGGCGCTCGCGCTGCTCGGCATCAATCTGTCGATGCTGTCGGGCGAAGCGGGTCACGCATGAGCCTGGCGGCCGGACGTGAGGCGACGCTGCTTGCGTTCGACTACGGTGAAAAACGCATCGGCGTGGCGGTCGGCAATTCGCTGACGCGTAGCGCGCGGCCGCTCGTGATCGTGCAGAACCGCAGTCGCGAATATCGCTTCGAAGCGGTCGGCAAGCTGATCGCCGAGTGGAAACCGGACGCGCTGGTCGTCGGCTTGCCGATGCACCCGGACGGCACGCCGCACGAAATGACCCAACTCGCGAAGCGCTTCGGCAATCAACTGAACGGCCGCTTCAATCTGCCCGTCACGTGGATCGACGAACGCTATTCGTCGGTCGAGGCGAAGGCGGAAATTCGCGCCGGCAACGGCCGCGCCGACATGCTCGACGCCGAAGCCGCCAGCATCATCCTCCAGCAATATCTAGACGGACTGTCCGACGATCATGAGTTCCATTGACGCCGAAGCGCTTTATCGCGCGTTGCTCGACCAGATTCGCGCGGTGTACGGCGACCAGCTTGGCGCGGGTCAGGACGGCGCCGAAGGCGCGGTGCTGGCCGGCATTCATAGCGGCGGCGCGTGGCTTGCCGAACGGCTCGCGCGCGATCTGAACCTGGCGAGCTTCGGCGTGGTGAACGTCGCGCTGCATCGCGACGACTACGCGAAGAAAGGCCTGCATTCGCAGGCGAGCCCGACCTCGCTGCCGTTCTCCGTCGACGGCCGCCGGATCGTGCTGGTCGACGACGTGCTGTACACCGGCCGCACGATTCGCGCGGCGTTGAACGAGCTGTACGACTATGGTCGGCCGGCATCGGTCGAACTGGCGGTGCTCGCCGATCGCGGCGGACGCGAGTTGCCGGTTGCGGCGCGTTTCGTCGGCGGCGTGGTGGAGGTGCCGGCGGATGCAACGCTCGTGCTGGCTCGCGACGCCAGTGGCGGCGCGAACGCTGAAGCAGGCAGCCCACGTTTCACGTTCCACACCGAAGCACGCGTCGATTGAACGGGGCGCCGCGATAGGGCGCCAACGCGCGTCGCACGCATCGCAATGGGCGCGACGCATCGAGCCATTCCACGCCCTCGCAACACAGGTTTCCAAGCCGGCACCGCAGCAGCCTCGGCCGCCGCAGCCGCAGCGCACGCGAAGCAACCCGGCGTGGCATCGTCACACGCAGTCCGCATCGACATCGATCACGTTGAAGCCCGTATTTGAAGCAGGTACACCATGAACACCGCCCCCCAGGCCCCCAAGGATTCCGCCGACAGCGCCACCGAGCGCTTCCGTTATGGCTTCCTGAAGGGCAACCCGCAGCTCACGAAAAACGGCGAGCTCAAACATCTGTTGTCGATCGAGGGTTTGCCGAAGGCGATCGTCAATCACATTCTCGATACCGCCGACCAATTCGTCAGCGTCACCGATCGTGAAGTGAAGAAGGTGCCGCTGTTGCGCGGCAAGTCGGTGTTCAACCTGTTCTTCGAGAACTCGACCCGTACCCGCACCACCTTCGAAATCGCCGCCACGCGGCTCTCGGCGGACGTGCTGAATCTGAACATCAACGCGTCGTCCACCAGCAAGGGCGAGTCGCTGCTCGACACGATCAACAACCTGTCGGCGATGCATGCGGATATGTTCGTCGTGCGTCATGCGTCGAGCGGCGCGCCGTACCTGATCGCCCAGCATTGCGCGCCGCACGTGCACGTGATCAATGCCGGCGACGGCCGTCACGCACACCCGACCCAGGGTCTGCTCGACATGTACACGATCCGCCACTACAAGAAAGATTTCACCAAGCTGCGCGTGGCGATTGTCGGCGACATTCTGCATTCGCGGGTCGCGCGCTCGGATATTCACGCGCTGACCACGCTCGGCGTGCCGGAAGTGCGCGCGATCGGTCCGCGCACGCTGCTGCCGGGCGGTCTCGAACAGATGGGCGTGCGGGTGTTCCACAACCTCGACGAAGGCCTGAAAGACGTCGACGTGATCATCATGCTGCGCCTGCAAAACGAGCGGATGAGCGGCGCGCTGCTGCCGTCGGCGCAGGAGTACTTCAAGAGCTGGGGGCTCACGCCGGAGCGCCTCGCGCTCGCCGCGCCCGACGCGATCGTGATGCACCCGGGGCCGATGAACCGTGGCGTGGAAATCGATTCGCAGGTGGCCGACGGTCCGCAATCGGTGATTCTGAACCAGGTGACGTTCGGTATCGCGGTGCGGATGGCGGTGATGGGCATCGTCGCGGGTAATCACGATTAAAAAAGGCAGCGCATGAAGATTCATATTCAAGGCGGCACGCTGATCGATCCGGTAGCGGGCACCGAACAGCAGCAGGACGTTTTTATTGCAGCGGGCAAGATCGTCGCGATCGGTCACGCACCGGCCGATTTTCACGCAGCGAAAACGATCGACGCGAAGGGCTTGCATATCGCGCCGGGTCTGGTCGACCTGTCCGCGCGTCTGCGCGAGCCGGGCTTCGAACACAAAGCGACGCTCGAATCCGAAATGGCCGCAGCGCTCGCCGGCGGCGTGACGAGCCTCGTGTGTCCGCCGGACACCGATCCGACGCTCGACGAACCCGGCCTCGTCGAGATGCTCAAGTTCCGCGCGCGCAATCTGAACCAGGCGCATGTGTATCCGCTCGGCGCGTTGACGGTCGGCCTCAAAGGCCAGGTCATCACCGAGATGGTCGAGTTGACCGAAGCGGGCTGCATTGGTTTTTCGCAGGCCGATGTGCCGGTGGTCGACACCCAGGTGCTGATGCGCGCGCTGCAATACGCGAGGACCTACGGCTACACCGTGTGGCTGCGTCCGGTGGATGCGTATCTCGGCAAGGGCGGCGTGGCCGCCAGCGGCGCGCTGGCATCGCGAATGGGTTTGTCGGGCGTGCCGGTGTCGGCTGAAACCATCGCGCTGCATACGATCTTCGAACTGGTGCGCGTGACTGGCGCGCGGGTGCATCTGTCGCATGTGTCGTCGGCGGCGGGCATCGAACTGATGCGCGCGGCCAAGGCCGAAGGCCTGCCGGTGTCGTGCGACGTCACCGTCAATCACGTGCATCTGATCGATCTCGACATCGGCTATTTCGACGCGCAGTTCCGTCTCGATCCGCCGCTGCGTCAGCAGCGCGATCGCGAAGCGATTCGCGCGGGCCTGGTCGACGGCACCATCGACGCGATCTGCTCCGATCACACGCCGGTCGACGACGACGAAAAGCTGCTGCCGTTCGCCGAAGCCACGCCGGGGGCAACCGGCCTGGAGCTGTTCCTGTCGCTGACGGTGAAATGGGCCGACGAAGCCGGTGTGCCGCTTGCCAAGGCACTGAACCGCATCACCACAGCGCCCGCCGACGTGCTGGAATTGCAGGACGCCGGCCGCCTCGTCGTGGGTGGCGTGGCCGACCTGTGCGTGTTCGATCGTCACGCGTACTGGCGCGTCGAGCCGCGTGCGTTGAAGAGCCAGGGGCACAACACGCCGTTCCTCGGCTACGAACTGCCGGCGCGCGTGCGCGCGACGGTCGTGGCCGGTCACGTCGCGTTCGAACAGCGCTAATATCCGCGGCATCGCCCAGTTACGGAAAGCTCCGACATGAAGCTCGCGTTACGCAAGGCCCGTCTCGTCGCGCATCTGCTGCACGGCATGTGGACCGTGGCGACACGTTTCCCCAAAGCCGACGCTGCTACGCGCGAGGCGCTGAATCGCCAGTGGTCGCTGAAAATGCTGCGTTTGTGCGGCATGAAGCTCGTCGTGCATAACGACGCAGCAAGGCTCGACCGCGGCGCGCTGGTGGTTGCCAATCACATCTCGTGGATCGACATCTACGTGATCAATGCGTGGCGGCCGACGCCGTTTGTTTCGAAGGCGGAAATCCGGCAATGGCCGGTGGTCGGCTGGCTCGCGCAGCAGCTCGGCACCGTGTTCATTCAGCGCGAGAAGCGCAGCGATGCGAAGCGGATCATGCATGAACTGGCCGAGCGTCTGAGCGCGGGCGAACTGATGTGCGTGTTTCCCGAAGGCACGACGTCGAACGGACTCGCGCTGCTGCCGTTCCACGCGAATATGTTTCAGGCGGCCGTGTCGGCCGCGGCGCCGGTGCAGCCGCTGTGCATCATGTACGAGGACGCGCAGGGCCGGCAATCCACCTCGCCGGCTTATATCGACGATCTCTCGCTGGCCGATTCGCTGAATCTGCTGTTGCGCGGCGGCCCGTTGACCGCGCATGTGGTTGTCGGCGCGGCGATTGCGCCGGGCGTGGACCGGCGCACGCTGGCCGCACAAGCGGAAGGGGCGATCGCGGCGGCGTTGCAGGCCATGCAGGGCGGCACGGCGACGGTCGGCGCGGTGGCTGCGGAAGAACTCTCCTAGTTGCCGCCGCCCGGCACGCGGCAACTCTCGCAGTCGACCTGGGTCAGCGTGCGTTCCGCGGGGTTTTGCGTCAGCCGCACGGCCGAGAGCTTTTCACCCCAGACGCAACCCGAGTCGAGTCCAACCAGGTTATCGCGCACGGTCAAACCGAGCGCGGCCCAATGGCCGAACACCACGGTCACATTCGCAGTTTTGCGCGACGGTACGTCGAACCACGGCATGCAACCCGGCGGCGCCGCGCTCAGCGCGCCGCTGCTGCTGAAATCCATTACGCCTTCGGCGTTGCAGAAACGGATGCGCGTCAACGTGCTGCATGTGAGACGCAGTCGCTCGATGCCCTTCAGACCCGGTGTCCAGCGATTCGGCTCGTTGCCGTACAGGCCCGCCAGCGTTTCCTTCCAGTTCGACGCGCGCAGCGCCCGCTGCAGCTCGTCGGCGAGTTCCATCGTCAGGTTCGCGTCCCATTGCGGCAGGACGCCCGCATGTACCATCAGCATGCCGTGCTCGAAGTGCGCGAGCGGGCGGTGGCGGACCCATTCGAGCAGGTCGTCGGCGTCCGGCGCGGCGAGAATCTCGGCGATCGTGTCGCCCTTCTTCAACTTGCGGATCCCCGCCGATACCGACAGCAGATGCAGATCGTGATTGCCCAGCACCGGCACCGCGAGTTCGCCGAGCGCGATGATGTCGCGCAGCGTGGCGAGCGATTCAGCGCCGCGATTGATCAGGTCGCCCGCGAACCACAGCGGCGTGCCGGCCGGCGGCGCGGCCTTGGCCAACAGTTGCTGGAACGGCTTGCGACAGCCTTGCAGATCGCCGAACGCGAGCGGTGCGAGAGGGGGGTGGGAGGTGGAGGAAAGCGTGGTGGCGGGTGTCATCGAGGAAGTGAGTACGGTTCGAACCACGCGGTGACGCAGGAGTCGTGCCGCGTTGAGCAGTGCAACATGCTAGCGTGACATAATAGCCCGTTTGATGCACGAATATCGCACCGCACGGCCCCCGAGGCCGGTGGCGCAAGGCGCGCTGCCCGCCGCCCGCCCGCACGCCGCAAGCTGCCCGCGATATTGCAATACAACAGGACGTCCCTCGTGAACACAGCAAGCATGTCGCCGTTTCAGCCGCAGCCAGCCATCCGCACGCTCGTGACCGGTGCGAGCGGCTTTACCGGCCGCTATCTGGTCGAGAAACTGCTGGGTCGCGGCCACACCGTGATCGAAACGGTCGGTGCACGCGACGCGCAGGAAACGCCTACGCGCCTACACCTCGACATCACGTCGCCGGACGCGTGCCGGCGCGTGATCGAGATCGCGCGGCCCGACTATATCGTCCATCTGGCGGCGATCAGCTTCGTCGGGCATAACGATCCGCTCGACTTTTACCGCGTCAACGTGATCGGCACGCTGAATCTGCTGGAGGCTTGCGCGGCGGTCGGTCATACGCCGCGCAAGCTGTTGATTGCGAGCAGTGCGAACGTCTACGGCAATGTGACCAGCGACGCGATCGACGAAAGTTTCCCGGTCACGCCGGTCAATCATTACGCGGCCAGCAAGGCGGCGATGGAAACCATGGTGCGCACCTGGTTCGACCGCCTGCCGATCCTGATCGCGCGGCCGTTCAACTACACGGGGCGTGGGCAGACGTCGAACTTCCTCGTGCCGAAGATCGTTGACCATTTCGCGCGCCGCGAACCGCGGATCGAGCTGGGCAATATCGATGTGGCGCGTGATTTTTCGGATGTGCGGTATGTGGCGGGGGCGTATGAGGCGCTGCTCGCTTCCGACGTGACGTCCGAGACGGTCAATGTCTGCACCGGTACGCCGTACACGTTGCGCGAGATCCTGGGCGCGGCGAGCGAGCTGACCGGTCACGAGCTCGAGATTCAGATCAATCCCGCCTTTGTGCGGCAAACCGACGTCAAGATGCTGGCCGGCTCGCCGGCGAAGCTGCGTTCGCTGGCGCCGGCGGTTGAGTCGATTCCATTCATGGAGACGCTGCGCTGGATGCTGGCGGCCTGAGCGGCGCGAGGCGGCGGAAGTTGTCGTCGGATGCCTGTTTTGCGGCGCGGCGACGGACGAAATTTGACACATCTCCGGGTCGCGGGCCGTCGCAGTCGGGCCTTGATGGCGCGTGCAGGCGGGCCAACCTGGGTGGGTGTTTGACCCGCTACATTTGACGTATGCAAGGTGGCGCGGCCCTTGTTGGCCCGCGACCCTTTTAGCATCCATTCGATGTATCAAGTTGTATGCAATCGTTGTTTTAGGGGCTTGGTGTCATATAATTCTAGCGCCCCACGCGTCAAGGACGTATCCAGCAGCGGTGCCCTCGGCCCGACGCGGACAGAAATGCACGTCCGTCCCAACTCAAGTTGGTGACGTCGATTTGCTATTGAGAGTGCCGACCGCTGCGGCGGTTAGCGGAAAAGCGGGGCGGGGCGCTGCTGCCTAGCTGCGGCGCATGAATATACCTTAAGGATTTGTATGATTCTCGTAACGGGCGGCGCCGGCTTCATTGGCGCGAATTTCGTACTTGACTGGCTGAGTGTAGGTGACGAATCCGTACTCAACGTGGATAAACTCACGTACGCGGGCAATCTTTCTACGCTCAAGTCGCTTCAAGGAAATGAGAAGCATACATTCGCGCAAGTCGATATTTGCGATCGTGCCGCGCTGGACAAACTGTTTGCCGAGTATCGGCCGCGCGCTGTGGTTCACTTCGCTGCCGAGAGTCACGTCGACCGATCGATCGACGGCCCGGCCGACTTTGTGCAGACGAATGTCGTGGGCACGTTCACGCTGCTAGAAGCCGCTCGCGCATACTGGACCACGTTGCCGGAGGCGGAGAAAGCCGTGTTTCGCTTTCTTGCCGTATCCACAGACGAAGTGTTCGGTTCGCTCGGTCCGCAGGACCCGCAGTTTTCCGAAACGACTCCGTACGCGCCCAACAGCCCCTACTCGGCGACCAAAGCCGCGTCCGACCATTTGGTGCGTGCTTACCACCATACGTACGGGCTGCCGACGCTTACCACCAATTGCTCGAACAACTACGGCCCCTATCATTTCCCGGAAAAACTCATTCCGCTAATGATCACCAATGCGCTGGCAGGCAAGTCGTTGCCGATCTACGGCGACGGGCAGAATGTGCGCGACTGGCTGTATGTGACGGATCATTGTTCGGCGATTCGCCGCGTTCTCGAATCCGGTAAGCCGGGCGAGGTTTACAACGTTGGCGGCTGGAACGAAAAAACGAATCTCGACGTCGTGCACACCTTGTGTGACCTGCTCGACGACCTCAAGCCCAAAGCCGACGGTTCGTATCGTGATCAGATGACCTTCATCAAGGATCGCCCCGGTCACGACCGACGTTATGCCATCGACGCACGCAAGCTCGAGCGCGAGCTGGGCTGGAAGCCGGCTGAGACGTTCGAGACCGGCCTCAGGAAGACCGTGCAGTGGTACCTTGATAATCAGCCTTGGGTGGACGACGTCACCTCGGGGGAGTATCGGAAGTGGGTAGGCCAGCACTATGCGTGAAGGTGACGCGCGAGCGCGCGGCGAACTTGACACGATTCTGATCGTCGGCGCACACGGGCAGGTTGGGCTTGAACTGCGGCGCAGCCTATCGTTGTTGGGCCGTGTTGTAGCGGTGGGTCGGGAGGCCTGCGACCTGACATCCGCGGAACAGATCATCGCGCTGATGCGTTCGGTGAGGCCGCGTGTGGTCGTCAACGCCGGCGGCTATACCGCTGTGGATGCCGCGGAGACCGACGCCGAGCTGGCGCATGTGGTCAATGCTGTCGCACCCGGTGTCTTGGCGGCAGAGATGAAGTCTCTCGGTGGACTTATGGTTCACTATTCGACGGACTATGTGTTCGACGGGGCCAAGTCAACGCCCTACACCGAAGACGACACCGCGTTGCCGCTCTCCGTCTATGGCCGCTCGAAGCTGGACGGTGAGTCGTCGGTGAGCGGTGCGTGCGCGGCGCACTATATTTTCCGGGCGAGCTGGGTCTTCGGTTTGCAAGGCGGCAACTTTCTTAAGTCGGTTGCACGAGCCGCGCGGACTCGCACGTCGTTGTCGGTGGTCGCCGATCAAATCGGCGCGCCCACACCGGCAGCCCTGTTGGCAGACGTCACGGCGCTCGCCGCTCATGGGTATCTGCATGCCGCTGCTCCGATGCCGTACGGGGTATACCACGTCGCGGCACAGGGTGAAACCAGCTGGCACGGGTACGCGCGCCATATTGTGGAAACGCTTGGCAGTGCCGGTGTTCAGCTTGCTGTTGCACCGGACGATGTGCATCCGATCACGGCCGCGCAATACGGCAGTGTCGCAGCCCGCCCTTTGAATTCGCGACTCGATACTTCGAAACTGCGCTCGGCGTTGCACATCGAACTGCCCGACTGGCGTGAAGGCGTCAACCGCGTGCTTGCCCAGCTTGTCGAGGGGCAGCGGTTGCTTGGCTGATTGTGCGCTTGAATATTTGAGGGGTCCGTTATGAAGCGAAAAGGCATTATTCTGGCCGGTGGGTCAGGCACGCGCCTCTATCCAATAACACGTTCGGTGTCGAAGCAGCTTCTCCCTGTCTACGACAAGCCGATGATCTATTACCCGCTAAGCACATTGATGCTTGCGGGTATTCGTGACATTTTGATCATTTCGACACCCCAGGACACGCCACGTTTTGCCGAGTTGCTCGGTGACGGCAGTCGCTGGGGGCTGAATTTGCAGTACGCCGTGCAGCCATCGCCCGATGGTCTGGCTCAGGCGTTCATTATCGGGCGGGATTTTGTCGGTGCCGATCCGTCGGCGCTGATTCTCGGCGATAACATTTTCCACGGCCACGATCTGCTGAGCCAGCTCCAGGATGCGTCGGCCCGGGAGCACGGGGCGACGGTCTTTGCGTATCACGTGCTTGATCCGGAACGCTACGGCGTGGTCGAGTTCGATAAGAGCTTTCGCGCGGTCTCGCTTGAGGAAAAGCCCGTCGCACCGCGATCGAACTATGCGGTGACCGGCCTGTATTTCTACGACAACGACGTTTGCGATATTGCTGCGGGCATTAAGCCGTCCGGCCGTGGCGAACTCGAAATCACCGATGTCAATCTGCACTATCTGCGCAATGATCGACTGGCTGTCGAGATCATGGGGCGCGGTTATGCGTGGCTCGATACCGGAACCCACGATTCGCTTCAGGACGCTGCGGTTTTCATCGCTACGCTGCAGAAACGTCAGGGGTTGATGGTCGCATGCCCCGAAGAAATTGCATTCCGCAATCAGTGGATTTCCGCTGAAGATCTCGCGACATTGGCCAAGCCGCTTGCCAAGAACGGCTACGGCCAATATTTGCATCGCATTCTCCAGGAGTCCGTGGCATGAATCTGACCGCTATCCGCACCGCGTTGCCGGAAGTCGTCATTCTGGAACCGAAGGTCTTTGGCGACGATCGGGGTTTTTTTTACGAGAGTTTCAACGGGCGTGAGTTTGCCGAAGGCACCGGGGTCGATCGCAATTTCGTGCAGGACAATCATTCGCGTTCGGCGCGCAATGTTCTGCGCGGCCTTCATTATCAGATCAACCAGCCACAAGGCAAGCTGGTCCGCGTGGTGAGCGGCCGCGTGTTCGACGTGGCTGTCGACATTCGTCGTAGTTCGAGCAATTTCGGTAAGTGGACAGGTATCGAGTTGTCGGCTGAAAACAAGCGTCAGTTATGGATACCTGAAGGTTTCGCTCACGGTTTTGTCGTGCTGTCGGAATTCGCTGAATTCCTGTATAAGACGACCGACTATTACGCTCCGGAATATGAGCGCTCTTTGGCGTGGAACGATCCAGCCATCGGAATTGAATGGCCGTTCGACGGCGAGCCACTGCTGTCCAAAAAAGACGCTGTTGCGCCCGCGCTTGCCGACGCCGAATTGTTTAACTAGCCCGACTCCCGAGGAGACTTTTATGGCTATCCAGTTATTCGTACCCAATTTTCGCATCCAAGAATGCCTTGACGAAATCAAGGAATGCCTCGAGAAGGGCTGGACCGGACTTGGTTTCAAGACCAACCAGTTCGAAGATGCATGGAAAGCTTACACAGGCCTGCCGCATGCGCACTTTCTGAGCTCGAACACGGTCGGCTTGCATTTGGCGTTCGAACTGCTGAAGACCAAGCACAATTGGGCTGATGGCGATGAAATCATCACGACGCCGCTGACCTTCGTGTCGTCGAACCACGCGATTCTTTACTCGCAACTGTCGCCGGTCTTCGCCGACGTCGACGATTCGCTGTGCCTCTCGCCGGAGAGCATCGAGGCGCGTATCACCGAACGTACGCGTGCTGTGATCTACGTCGGTGTCGGTGGCAACGTCGGCCAGTATGAGCGTGTTCTGAAGCTGTGCCGTGATCGCGGTATTGTGATGATTCTGGACGCGGCGCACATGTCGGGTACGCGCTTGCATGGGAAGCATGTTGGCCACGACGCGGACGTGACGGTGTTCAGTTTTCAGGCGGTGAAGAATCTGCCGACCGCGGACTCCGGCATGATCTGTTTCCGTGATGCGGAAGACGACGCGCGGGCTCGTAAAATGAGCTGGCTCGGCATCAACAAGGACACGTACGCGCGTACGGCGTCGCAAGGTGCTTACAAGTGGATGTATGACGTCGAGGAAGTGGGCTTCAAGTATCACGGCAACTCGATCATGGCAGCAATCGGGCTCGTGCAACTGAAGTACCTGGACAACGACAACTCATATCGCCGCCAACTCGCCAATTGGTATGAAGAACTTCTTGGCAAGCACAGCAACGTGCGTCTGATTCCGATCACGGAAGGCTGTGAATCGTCGCGCCATCTTTTCCAGATCCGCGTTAAGAATCGCGACGAACTGATGCTGGCGCTCAACGAGCACGAAATCTACCCAGGCGTTCACTACCGCGACAACACCGAGTACCGCATGTATGCACACGGTAAGGGGCAGTGTCCGAACTCGCATCAGGCAAGTCACGAAATCCTGTCGCTGCCCATGCACATGGGCGTGTCGCGCAAGGACGTCGAACTGATTGCGAGCCTCGTCATTCGCTACGCCGCCGCATGAAGCAAGCGTACCTCCCGTTCGTCGCCGGCGACCTTCGGTTGAGGCCGCTTGCCGAGTCCGATTTGCCGAGTACTCTGGAATGGCGCAATCGTGATGGCGTGCGGCAACAGTTCGGGACATCCGATGCGTTGCAGTGGGATCAGCATATCGGCTGGTTTCAACGTTTCGTCGAGAAACCGGACGATCTGGTATTCATCGTTGAGGACGCAACAACCCACGCGCGCATCGGACAGGTAGCAATCTACGCAATCGACTCTGCTGCTCGCCGTGCTGAGATCGGGCGTTTTGTCGCGTCGCCTGAGTTCCAGGGGCGCGGACTTATGCGGCAAGGTATCGCCGCATTGATCGAATTCGCGCACAAAGTACTCGGCCTGACGTCGGTGTATTTGCAAGTGCGTGAGACCAATGAGCGTGCGCGGGCGCTGTATGAGCATCTTGGTTTTGTCGAGGTCTCGCGCGCCGATGGCATGATCGAAATGGAGCGAAGCATCAATGATCACCTATAACAGCGCCAGCGCTCGTCCGTTTTTGGCGGAGTTCGTCAGCGCTGCTAAACTCTGGCGCGTTTGGCTCCACATGGGGCTTCAGGACGTCAAGAGTCGTTTCAGGAGTTCCGCGCTCGGTCCCGCGTGGATTCTCATTAATCTGGGTGCTGTGATTGCCGCGATCGGTGTGATCTACGGTCGTCTGTTTCATCAGCCGATGAATGAGTTTCTGCCGTTTCTCACACTTGGATTGGTGATCTGGACGTTCATCTCGTCAGCGTTGGTTGAGGGTTCGTCTGCGTTTGTCGTTGCCGAAGGCTACATCAAGCAATTCCCGTTTCCGAAGATCATCTATCTCTACCGTGCGACCGTGCCCTATACGGTCGTTTTCGCGGTGGGTCTGCTGGTTTTCTTCGCCTCTATGGCGCTCTATCAACGACATATCGGTTGGGGAGCTCTGTGGGCGGTGCCGTTCTTCGTGCTCTTCCTGGTCATCAATTTTTTTCATCTGATCATCGTCGCACACGTGGGCGTCCGGTTCCGGGACTTGCCTCACTTGCTGGGCAGCTTGATCCAGATTGCGTTCTATCTGACGCCGGTCATCTTCACCGTCACGATGCTAAAGGATCGGGGGCTGGCGTTCGTTTACATGTTTAACCCACTTTATTACCTGATCGAGATCTTGCGTTATCCACTCCTCAACAGTGAGGCGCCGCCGCCCGAAGTGATTTACGTTGCGGTGGGCTATTGCATTGTCGCGGGTCTGGTTGCCACTTATGTTGTCAAGAAGATGTCGCATCGAATTGTGTACGTGCTATGACTGAAGACCTGAAGATTAGCCTGCGTGATGTGGGCGTGAGGTTCGATGTGTCAGCACGTCAGGACAGTCTCAAGTCCACGGTGCTCAACGCGATCCGTCGAACCGGCAAGCGGGAGAAGAATGAACGCCGCGTGGTGCACGCCCTGAAGGGCGTGACGTTGAACATCGAACACGGTGAACGGGTCGGCCTTATCGGCTTGAATGGCGCGGGCAAGAGCACGATACTGAAAGTGATGGCCGGGATTTACCCGCCCACTTCCGGCGAGGCAGAAATCAGCGGTCACGTCTCGGCAATGTTCGAACTTGCGACCGGGTTCGAGATGACGCAGACCGGCTGGGACAATATCCGCATTCGCGGCATGTTGCTGGGCCTGACTCCCACTCAGGTCGAGGAGCGTATTCACCAGATCGCCGAGTTCTCGGAGTTGGGCGAATTCCTGGACTACCCGGTAAAGACATATTCGGCCGGGATGTTCATCCGCCTGGCTTTCTCAGTCTCGACCGCCATCAATCCAGAGATTCTGTTGCTCGACGAAGTCATGGGCGCGGGCGACGTGCAATTCGCTAACAAGGCCAAGCGCCGAATGCACGAATTCATGGAGCAGGGGAAAATTCTGGTGTTCTCCAGTCATAGCCTCGAAATGCTCGAATCCTTTTGCGAACGCGTGATCTGGATGCGCAAGGGCGAGGTTGTCATGGACGGACCGGCCAAGCGAGTCCTTACCGAGTACGATATTAAAGCTGGGCAGTGACGGCGCTGGCACGCTTATGTCCGTCCTGTTGGGTTTGTTGGACGTGGTTAGCGTGCGTTGAAGGGATACGAATGAAAGTCGAAACGGTAATCCGCGACACTCAATGGTTTGCCGAATCAGTCAAGATGCAGCCTGAAGTGTCAGTGCTCCTGTATGTCGGCAATCGCGATACCCTGGAACTCCGGCGCGCTGTCGAATCGGTGTTGGCGCAGACGTTAACGGCAATTCAGCTCATCGTCATCGACGACAGCTTTGACGAGAAAGTGTCGCTCTGGCTTGCCGAGGCTCAGGAGAGTCATCCGCAGATCGGTGTGTTGCGGCATTCTTACGTGATCGGCTTGCCGGCCGTGGGCTGGGTTGAGGCCATTCAGCACGCCAGGGCGCCCTGGATCGTGCTTGCCAGAGAGTCCGACGTGTTAAATCAGGACGCTCTGGCAAAACTGCATCAGGAAGCACGCCGCGAACCCGGATCTATCTGCTTCGGCTATATCGAGATTGTTGAGCGAGACGAATCGGGTGCGATTCAGTTCTCCGGGCGACACGCCCAGCGCGGCAAGTCGATGATCGACTTGCGCGTCAGCAATTTTATCGGACGCAATGCGGTGTTGATTCCGCGGCACGCGATCGATGTGGTCGGCTTTGTCGACCCTCATGTGCTGATGGAACGATCCGCGGAATGGGATCTATGGCGTCGGTTGTCCGAGCGCTTCGAAATGAAGTCCATCGATCTTGCCATCGGTACGGGCGGTGCGGATACCCTGCAAGATGAAACAGTCGGTCTCGATCTTTGGGCAATCGAAGAACGGATGCGAACGCCACGCAACGACCTGCTAAAACTGGCGTGTATCGGCGAGTACGATATCGACGCGCTTGACCCGGCGCACGGCTGGCCTACCCGTGAGGTTTGCCTCGATCTTTCGAGCCGCCGCGGACTGCCTGGCCGTACGCTGAGCGACACTCGCCCGCTCGTGGACGCGTCGGTGGAAGACGACGGCTACCTACTGGTTGTGAATGTTCAATATGACGCGTCGACGGCGCTTTATTTTGATATGTTGCCGCCACCGTTCGCCTACCGGATACGTGTCGTTTCCAATACGTCGACGCCTTCTCCCGATGCGTTGGCCAGAGCGACGGCAGTGGTCGTGTCCCGCGCGGTGCGGTCATGCCAGGCATGGATAGACGCAGCACGCGATCTGGGCATTCCTGCCTATTATTTCCTCGACGACAATATGCCGTTGCTTGTCGAGACAGGCGAGGCAGGCATGGCCGGTGAGGACTTTCGCCTCGACGCCCTGAGGGATACGCTCGAGGAATTCGACGGCATATTGCTGAGTAGCTTGCCGTTGATGGAGTACTTCCAGGAGCACAAGCTACATCCGCGTCTTCTGCATTTTCCAATTGTTTGTGCCGCACAAAAGCATCTAAGCGAACAGTTTCAAGCAGGCCGTGAGCCGAAAGATCCTGATGAAATCGTGTTTGCCTTCATGGGTGGTCTGCACCGTTCACAGGCGGTCTGGGACCTGATCCTGCCGGCGCTTGCGCAGATCGCATCGGAAGGAAAGCGAATCCACTTCATCGCGCCGGTGATGAAGAGCGATAGCAAATTGATTGACGCTTTGCCCGCGTCGGTTCGAGTCACGTTACTTCCCTGGGATCCGGGCTATGCTTTTGCGTTGCGTCGTTTCGCGCAGATGTCTCCCGACTATGTACTGCTCGCGCCTAGCAAGACGACTAACAATAAATATAAGACCCGCCATCCGTTATTGACCGCAAACCTTGTTGGCGCCGTCGCGGTGCTGCCGTCAATTGAGCCTTATGTCGACGTTGCCGATGGCTCGGTGGCGCTGATGGTGGACCAGCCGTTCGAACGCGAAGGCTGGTATCGGGTGTTGCACCGAATCGTCGAGGGGCATGTCGACGTCGAGGGTATGAAGGAGCGCAATCGGATTTATTGCGAGCGCGAATTCTCAGGCGAGATCAATGTACGTGTACTCCATGACGTCATGGCCGAAGGCGGGGGAATCCCGTCCTGGCCGCTTCAATATAGGCGTCTCAATACGTTTTCGGCCTCGCGGGCATCTTCAGGCGCGGCCTTGAACCGCGACGCGGATGAGTCATGGGCGTCGAGCGCGCATGAGTTGTCTGCTTTGCGACATATGCGGCGCTACTCCTGGCGGCATCGGGTTCTGTCGCGCCCATCCGATCTTTGGGATCACTGCAGCCCCGCTTTTTGGGCGCTGCAGCGCGATGCGCTGAAGCACGGTTGGCGCCGTCCGGGTGGCACGCTGGAGTTCAGCGACGACTTGCACGCACTGCAGGTGCGCGAGTACGAGGTGATGTTGCCGGTCGGTACACTCGACGGGATGGCCTTTGCGCTGGTCGTAGACGGACCGAGGCGAGGCAAAATCACGGTTGAATTGCTTTCGGACAGCGGTGAGCTGGCTGCACACGCCACGCGTGAGTTGAGTCGGATCGATCTGACACGGCCGGTACGTTTTATGTTCGACCCGGTCGAGATACCGACAGGTAGTCGCTGGCGGGTCCGGTTGCGTTGCTACGCGTCCGTGCCGGTCTATGTCTATGAGATGGTCAATCGACGCAAATTCGGTACGTCTTATTCTTTGCCGACGCCTTTTATGGAACTGTTGTTTGGCGATAAAAATCCCGCTGCTATAAGCGCGCGCGCGCAAGGCTCCGTTGATTCGCCGCCGGCCGACAGTGAGGCCTTTGTCAAAGTAAAGCTAGTAATAGAAGGCGATATTCCGACCAATCAAATCATTGAGCGACTGCTCGTCGAAGCGATTGGGACGCGTGGGCAGGTCAGGAAGCTGCTGCTCGCGGAGTTCACGCCGGATACGCTGCTGGATGGCGGAATCGTGATCATGAGCCGTACCGCCAGTCCCGCGTCTTTGCCCATGATCGAGTGGATGAAGGCGTACGGTGTGCCCTTTGTTTACTACATTGACGATAACTTCTGGGAACTGGCGGGCGACACCCCGCTGGCCCAGTTCTATCGAAGTGCGCCGGTCCGTCGTACGCTTGATCGGTCGATCAACGACGCGAAGGCCGTCATCGTCAATGCGCCACTTCTGGGCGAATACATCAAAGACCGCTATCCCGAAGCCAGCATATCGTTTCTGAATGCCCCCTTTGATTTCTCGTTGCTGGAAGGATTACCTCGAGCTGCGAAATCCGAGCACGAAGTGCGAATTGGATTCGCGGGGAGCATTACGCGTGCCGATGATTTCGTCGAAATTCTGCCGGCGCTGACGCGGTTGCGCGACACCTACGGGAATGTCACGCTAACGTTCTTTGGATATTGCCCGCCCGAACTGATCAATTCGGAGCGCGTCACCTACGTGCCGCACGTCGCCAACTATTCCGAGTTCATCAGGTTGAAGGCATCTCACAGTCTCGATATCGGTCTTGCGCCAATGGCCGCATCCGCCGCGAATCTGTACAAAACAAACAACAAGTACCGCGAGTACGGTGCGATGAAAATTGCGGGCATCTACACGGACACGTCGCCTTATAAAGAGTGTGTGATGGATGGTGAGACTGGGCTGCTCGTGAACCACAGTATCGAAGCGTGGTACGAGGCGCTCGAGAAGCTTGTGACCGATGTAGACCTGCGCGCCCGGATCGCGACCGCAGCGTATGAGGACGTGAAGACGAATTACGCTCAAAGCGTGGTGGCGCAACAATGGGGTGTGTTCCTGCGCAGTTACGCGCGTCAATACCGCACGTCGACCCCCGGTAAAAGTGCGCATCCTGTGGCAATTGTGCGAATCCGGGCACGTCGGTGGCTCGGGCAGACAAGGATCCGTGTGCTGGTGCGAATCGCACGCATTCGAAGCCGGGTAGTCGGACTCGCCCACCGCATGCATGGCGAGCGCGGTCAATGAACTCAGTACCTATCGGCGCAAACCACGCCAGCGCGGTGCAGCGCCCGCCGATCGTCACGGTGATCGTGACGTTCAACCCGGATCTGGGCACGCTCCGCGCCATGATCGACGCGTTGTTGCCGCAGGTGGATCGGATATTGCTGGTCGACAATGCGTCAGCCGCCGAGGCGTTGGCGCGAATCAGGATGCTTGCGAGCGAGTACTCGTGCGGCCTTGAGGCGCTAAGGGCGAACCTTGGCATTGGCGCGGCGCAGAACCGAGGACTTCGCGCGCTGATGGCCGAGGAAGGAGGGGCATGCGCCAGCAACGGTTACGTGCTCTTCCTCGATCACGACAGCATCCCCGCCGAAGACATGGTTGATTTACTGATTGCTTCGGACCTGCGCATGCGCGCAAGTGGTGTTCGTGTGGGCGCTGTCGGGCCGGCGATTGTCGATCATCGAACCGGCACCACGGGGCGCTTTGTCTGTTCAGGTGACTTTCTTGTCAGGCGTGTCAAATGTAAGCCAGAATGCGGTGAGCTGAACGTAGACTTTCTGATCTCTTCAGGCACGCTCGTGCGTATCGATACGTTCCTGACGATCGGCGAGATGAACGAGGAACTCTTCATCGATCATGTCGACACGGAATGGTGCTTGCGTGCCAAAGCGGCAGGGTACGCACTGTTTGGTGTCTGTGCTGCGCGTTTGACTCACTCGCTTGGCGATGACGTCGTGCATGTATGGTTCGGTCGAATGCGAGAAGTGTTCGTGCATTCGCCGACGCGCGATTACTACATGTGCCGTAACACCCTGCTGATCTTGCGAAAAGTACGCATGTCGCTCGGTTGGCGGATTTTTCTCGTTGGAAGGCTTGCTGCGTCCATCGTCTTTTTTGGCGTAACCCAGCCTCCGCGTTTGCGAAGGTTCCGATGCATGTTGGCCGGACTCCGGGATGGTTTTCGCAATCGTCAAGGCAAAATGAGTGCCTCTTGACTGGGTGCGTGCCGGTCGGACAGTCGGCATCCCGTGGTGAGGTCGTCAAATGCCACCTTGCGGCGCCCGCGGTACGCCAATTCGACGGGGCGCGTGCTAGTCCAAAACCCGGAATGGTCCAGCTCGAGTCTAGTAGGATGAGGAGGGTAACCTGCAACGGCTCTTTGGTTCGAGGAACATGCCGGGTTTGGCCAGAATGACTCCGACTGGCATGACACTGCTTGTGCCGGTAGATGGACATGGCATAAGGCACTTATATCCCATTTCCGATCTAATGCAAAAGAAATGAAAGTATCTGAAATCATCGCGGACGCGCGAGTCATCAGCGCCGGACGTCCCTGCTACAAGCCGAAGATCAGCATTATCACGCCGACATACTGCCGCAACGCGGAAGGCTTGTTGCTGAACTGCCTCGATTCCGCGTCTATCCAGACGTTCGCGGATTTCGAACATATCGTCATCGACGATGGTTCGTCCGACGGATCGCAAGCGGTCCTGACCGATGCCGCGCTGCGCGACGACCGGATCGTCTATATCCGTCATGACCGGAACAGCGGGCTGCCTGGCGTACGAACCAACGAAGGGATCATGCGTGCGCGCGGTGACGCGATTGCATTTCTCTTCGACGACAACGTTTTCGCTGCCGATTTTCTGGAGAAAGCGTGGGCCAAACTGGAGAGTAGCGACGCGGACGTCATCGTGACGAACGTCGAGATGCTCACCAAACAAGGCGATGGTTTCCTGCTGGGCGGATGGCCGCAAACGATCGAGCTGATGCGGAATCTGAATACCATCCCGAACGGAGGCGTACTCGTGCGCCGGTCGTTTTTTGACCGCTTTGGCTTGTACGATCCGCATCTGCTTCTGCGCCGGGTCTGTGATTGGGATTTGTGGCTTCGTGCAATGCGCCTGGGCGCCAAATTCGCGTATCTGGACACGGTGAGCGCGATCGAGCACGGACTCGTTTCGCCGAACTCGCTTGGCAATACGATCGCCTGGGACGTCAAGGTGGTCTACGGCTACATGATGGATGAGCGGGACTTCGCGGCAAGAACCCAGACCCTGACGCCGGAGCGGATCGTCGACGTGGACGTCCTGGATCCCACGCCGTTTTTCCCTTATCTCCGCAATACGGACGAGTGGCTTGAAGTCGTTAAGACCTTCTTCGAGCCTTTTACCCGCCGCGCCAGCGCCAGCTCGCTGCAGACGCTGACAAATCGGCAATCGGTGAGCATGCCGGACACGTGGTTCTCGAAGGCGGTCGGGCAGGAGCGCCGGCGCGTGCTGATAGTCGGCAATGTAGTGAATGCATGGGTAGGAACCTGGCTCGAAGCGCTGAGAAACGACCCTGCGTTGATTGTCCTGAATACACCGGAGTGGAATCTGTCGGTATTCCGGCCGGCGGACATCGACGTTCTGGTGCTCTTCGAAGGGAGCTATGTCGCAACTGTTCGCCAAATCGAGGCGTTTCGCGATGCAGGCGTACCGATCGTGTATTTCGCGAGCAATGGCATCGTTGGCGAAGATCATGCAGAGCGTCTCGACGCGAACCCCCGTGATTTTCTGAACAATAAGGACGTGGCGTCGACCTTTTCCGGGCATGTGTATTTTGCGCAGCCGGGGTCGACCATGAACGGACAGCACCTCGCCCTCGCGGGTCAGATTGCGGCGCTCTCGACCGTGGTGGTGGGTACGGCAGGCGCTTACGATTTGCTCGGTGCGTCGTGTGCTCGGGTCGAACTGCCCCGGCTCCCCGCAGGGGTGTGGGAGCATCGTGAGGACGCGTCGGAATCCGTCGATCGTGGCATGACTACATTCGACGTGCCGTCCGGTGTTTTCGCCGGCGCAGTTGAACGATTGATGCCGCCCAATCATCGTCCCGATACCAGCTCTTCTTCAAACCAGAAGACCATGCGCTCGACGTGGGAGTCACTGAGTGCGCTCGTTCAGGTCCGCAGCGATTGTCAAATCGCTATATCTGCGTCGAGTTACGACGATCTGTCCGATGTCGAGCGTTTCGGGCTTTCGGCGACTGCGGCGCGCAACAACCTCGACATCATTTCGACAGACGGGCGCGCACTGAAAGTCGATCACGCCGCGGCGAAATTGGTCGAGGAGTGGATGCGGAATTTCGTGCGCGTTGCGTCGATGTATCGCGGCAGCACCGAAGCGCGCACCGCGGCCGTCTTTTTGAATAGCGAGATGTTTTCCGGGTCCGAGGTTTATGGATTGGCGTTAGCACGCAACCTGTTCTTGCTGGGCATGGAGGTTCGCGTTTACGTTCCGGAAGAGCACAAATATGGCGCGGATTCCGGGCTGACGGAGATTAATAACTGGCTGACTCGTCAGGGGCTTTATCCGGTCGAACGTGCGCCCTATACGATTGGCGGAGAGTTTCTGCGTTTTGATAAAAACCGGCGGGACGGTGAAATCAACCAGCTTGCCGATTTTATTCGTGAGCGCAGCATCGGTGTAGTGATCTGCTCGGGTTTTATGCCCACTTTTGCGTCCGACAACGGCCAGCGTTCCTACAAGGTTTACCAGGCCCTTTTCCAACCTTCCGCCTACGACCTTGCCGATATTTCGTACCTTCGGGGTCGGGTCGACGGAATACTGTCCGATTGTGCATGGTCGCTCAACCATTTTTCTAAAATCTTCGAAGGGCCGTCTCGCGTCGTCCGGACTTCACTTCCGCTAAACGAGAGTGCGGTTGCGCCGGTAAGAACGCACCCTCAATCGGGTCAAGGGTCGGTTCGCATTGCGGTGGGTGGAACGCTGCAGCCGCGCAAGCGTCAACTCGAGGCTGTATTGGCTGTTTCGACCTTGCGCGACGCCGGTTTTGATGTCGAGTTGAATATTTACGGTTATGCGTTGTCAATGCTCGACGATTACGTGCGAAAAATTGACGAGCAGATTGAACGGCTCAATCTGACGGGGCGAGTGCGTCGTTCCGGTCTGGTGCCGCTAAGCGAGATTGCAGCTAATAACGATATTATTCTGTCCGCGTCACTCGACGAGAGTCTCCCGCAGACTTTGCTGGAACTGCTGCGCTGTGGCCTGATCGGTGCCGGCGTTTTGAGTGGTGGGATTGACGAAATTCTCGTCGACGGTGTTACCGGCTATTTAACGCATGACGCGTCGGTGGACGGTATCGTCGCACTGTTGCGCAAAGCCATCGAGGATCGCGACAACTGGCCGGATATGATTGGGCGGACTCAAGCGATCATCAATCGGGATTATTCACGTCAGTCGACGTCCAATGCCTTCGTGGATCTCCTTTTAGAGGGGAGTGCATAATGAATTCGCCACTCGGTCGACGAGCGAGAGAAGTCTCTCAGAAATATTGACAGGAGCGTGACGCAGCATGACGGATCAATCGCCCGTGTTGTTAATTGGAGCGTCCGGCATGATCGGTTCTGCGATCATGTCGATCCTGCCTTTGCACGGCTATAAAGTGCGGGTATTTGAGCGGGAGGGTGGGGCGAGTGTCCCGCTTACGTCCTCCACGCACGAGGTTGTGCGCGGGAACATCTTGACCGGAGAAGGTCTGGACACGGCCGTCAAAGGAACACAAGCGGTGCTGTATTTCGCCGGGACTTCAGTGCCGGCAACATCCGGTGACGATCCGGGGATCGAATTTAAAGCGTCCCTTCCCCCGGTGACGAATGTCTTGAATGCGCTGGTGCGCCATAACCCGCATGCAAGGTTTTTCTTTCCCTCCACAGGCGGCGCGATTTATGGATCCTGTGACAGTGCGCCTCGCGAGTCGAGTCCAACTCATCCCTTGTCCGCCTACGCGCTGGGCAAAGCGCTAGCCGAACAAACTATCCGTTTTTACAACGACGTTTTCAATATTCGCAGCGATATTCTGCGAATCTCGAATGTCTATGGGAACGCTCGTCCGAGAACGGTTCCGCAAGGCGTGATCGATCATTTTCTTGACGACGCGGTTCGAGGAGTGACATCGCAGGTTTGGGGCAGCCTTGAGGTTCAGCGTGATTACATCTTCACCGACGATGTGGCCCACGCCGTGCTCGCTCTGCTAAAGGCGACCCGGCGGTCGAGCTCAATCTACAACGTCGGCCAGTCTGAGAGCCACTCCTTGCGCCAGGTGCTGAGCCTCATTGGTCAGGTCACGGAAGGCCAACATCGCTTCGAGCTTGTCAAAGATCAGTATCAAGGTGTAGCGCGCAGTTCGATCGACTGTTCACTATTGCGCAGCGCCGTGGGGTGGCAGCCGGCCGTGTCCCTCGAGGAAGGGATCGCTCTCGCGTGGCAGCGGAAGAAGGCATTGATCAGCAAGTGAAGAAGCGACCCTAGGGTCGCTTCTTCAACTTACTTGTAAACCGGTTCGCAGAACAGGTACATCGATCGCACTTGTCGCAGTGCAGTGAGGCCGCGCCATTCGATTGTCCGAACGCCGAGCGTTTCTACTGCGGGGAGGCCGACTAGCCGTACGCTGATAGAACCGCGAGTCACGTCGATCGGTGCGAAAGAAAGTTGCATGGGTTCCGCCGCCAAGTCTTTGTAGGGCGCAACCTTGACGCCCGTGAGCTGCGTGCCCGTGGTTGCCGACCACACGGTGCAATCGAACAGGGGTATAGGCGCGGTTGGCTTGAACTGCGTCGTAATGGCGAGTCTGATTCCCACAACAGATCCTGTCTCAACGGGGAGGTCATAAATCCACTCCTGTCCGTTGTGCCAAAGATCGCTTTCTTGCAGGCGGAGTCCCCGCGCAATCCACCCTTGCCGGTCGCCATATTGCTTTAATGATTCAAAGTTGGGCGCAATCAGGCTGGTGAGGTCTTGTGCCCTTCGACGGTAGCGTCGAATCAAGCGAGTCAGGTTTTTCCCATCGCGCTCGCGCGACAAAATCTCACGAACTGCCTGAGTTTGCTGGCCACTCGGGCTGGCGGCTCCTGCGTCATTGGCGCGAGCAGGCGAAAGCTTGCCCTCAGCAGACGCCGCCGTCGCGTGGGGCGTAGTACCGAACTGTTCTGCTGAGTGAGGTTGCAAGCGTGCCACCGCCGCTTCTAGCTCTGCAAGCCTGTTTTGTTGCGCCAAATCGCGTCGAATCAACTCACTATTGACTGCCGTAACGCGTTTTGCAACGTTCGTTCTGTCGGCGTCGCTCGTTTGACGGCGCTCGGCAACGTCGCGCTCTATGACGGACAGCCGCTCATTGAATTGCGAACTCCACCGTGTGACTGCTTCGCTCAACGAGTAAACCGATTGGGGTAACTCGGTAAGTTCCGTAAAAATATTTGCCTGGCCACTAATGGCCTCTTCCTTGCGGCGCGCAGTGACAGCAGGGGGCTCCTGATAGACGGTGCTACGGGCACGCTCAGAGAATTCCGCCTCGCTAATTGGCGATTTGACGACGAGCAATTGCAGCAGCATCTGCTCGCAAACATCGTTCAAAGATTGACGCAACACCCGCTTGGCGGATTCGTTGAGCCCTCTGTATGCCGGCATGTAGAAAAATTCACATTTCAGCAAGCGAAGATCTGCGCGCCAGTTGCTATGGTCCGACGAGGCCAAGCCCCAATTCTCCGCGGAGGGGAAATCGTAGTCGGCGGGTTGCAGCGCGGTTTCCGATCCATTCGTGAAGAAACGCGCGGTATGTTCGTTGAATACCTGAACGTGATAAGGATTGGCGAGATTGAGTCCCGTCGCGGAGTACGGTGCCACGATCGTTACGAGCGCCCGGTCTTTGCAGATTCTGTGGATCTCATGGATCACATTGGGCAGATCGTCGAAATGCTCCAGGGAGTGCGAGGCGACCAGATAGTCGACAGAATCTTCCGGCAACGGAATGCCGGTATTGATATCGGCCGTAATGTCCACGCCGGGAAGCGCAAAACGGTCGATCCCGACGAACCCCCGGCGTTTGATCGGCCCGCACCCAAGGTCGACCTTGGTGACGCGTTGAGCCGTCGGAATGGCTTCGCCGAACAGATACTCGCGTTCGAGAGGATTGACGACGTCTCCCCGGTCGTCCTGCTGAATCCAGAAGGTCCGAAGCCGGTCATCGTCGACCCACCCTTGATAAGAGAACTTACAACCCGCGCAGGATGCCCCTGCCTGCTCGCGATGATCCAGTCTCAGTTCGTGGCGAAGTTCATGCCATTGCTCTGTTGCAGTCTTGTAGGCCGACCCGTCCTGCATTTGACTCCGCAGCGCATCCTGACGCTGCATGCGTCGCTGGCATGCAAACTCGCGTCCGTCAGTGCCAAAAAACCATAAGCGCTGCTCGACGATGGGGCAGCCGCCGCGAATCGATTCGGTAACGATCGGGTATGGCGCGTCCGGGCGTGCCGCAAGCGGAACACCCAATGCGTAGCGGTCATCCGGACTAATATCGTCGCCGGTCAAAAGGCCCGCGGACCTGTTGAGGCTGTTGACTTCGTCATCGTCGGCGGTGGGCAGCGCAATCGTGACGATGGGACAGGTGGACTGAGCCAGCTTCGCCAGCACGTCGCGATCGGTTGTCGTGTCGCACCAAACGACGATATAGCCGCCGCGCTCTCTGAGCGTGCCGCCGATCAACTGAGCAAACCGGAGAAAAGACGGATGGCTCGTGGGCGTTGCATGTACACCCAGATCAACCACAGCGATAGTCGGGGACGTTTGCAGAAGCGTCGCGATACGCTCGAGACTAAGTTCGTCTATGACCGCGGGTAGCTGCGTGTCGTTCGGCGCTACCATTTCGACGGCCAGTCGCTTCAATTCTGAGTTCAATCGGGTTTTGACCATGTAGGGGTTGGGAATAATGGTGCGACCGCGCGGGCCTCTCGCGAGCCCTCGGCGGCGTCAAGTTGCCGATCGGGTGACACCTGCGGCGCACGAAACATGCGGTAACGCGCAGCGCGCCGACACACAGGATTCAGTTCGTGCGGCCCATGAAGACGGCCGTTTACGTGACGAACGCCGAGCATCCTGTTGCCGCAGTCCGCAGCGTCGTCGCAAAGTATAATAAGGTTATCACGACTGTTTCGCAATTGCCGCGCAGCTGCTGTGGCCACTTACCCGCGTGCCACGGGGTTTTCCCGGAATGGCTCGGCGCTTTCACTCAAAGTCAGCTTTCTCGGGTAAAGGTGAACATTAAGCACTGGATATCGTTGTCTAAGTAATGTTTAGTATCTGAATCTAAATCGAGGCATTAAGGCATTATCAAGGTTGACAGATTTTCCGTTCTTTCACCCGGTCGCCGTGCGGATTACGATGCGGGTCGGTTATCGCGTTACGTCTTGAATGCTGAAGTGCAAGCGTCGTGTCGCGATTCCTTCAGGCATGTTTTCGCAAAGCTATCTGCTTGCAGCTTCGCCGTTGCCCGCGGGGCGATTTGGGCGCGTCGTCGTCGGTCCTTCGACGCTGTGGGGTAGATGCAGGGTTCGTAACAAATAGCAATCCAGGTGCCCAAAATTATCGTTTTGGTTCACACTGGAAAATCTGGAATTTGGGGGTAAATTGGGTCGAAGCATCAACAGCGCTGTCTGCCAGGCGGCTGACGTAACAGAGCCGCAAGAAAACGGAGTCGATCTGTCGGTTTCCGTTGTCCTTTACCGGCCAGACATCGCCCAGCTCGAGCGCACCCTCTCTACGCTGCGTGCCAGTTGGGCGGGCCAGCAAAGACCCTCTGCGAGCGTCTTTCTGGTGGATAACGGCGGCTCACCTGACTTGACTTCGATGGTCGCCGATTTTGCGGCCGTCGGCATCCCGTGCACCGTAATTGCAGGCCATGGCAACGTCGGTTACGGGGCGGGGCATAACCTCGCTTTGGCGCGATCCAACAGCACGTACCATCTAATTCTCAACCCCGATGTGGAGTTGGCTGTCGATGCATTGGCGAGCGCGCTCGCTTTTCTCGATGCCAATCCAGGTTATGGGCTGCTGACGCCGTGGGTGGGTGACGAGCACGGCGAGCAGCAATTTCTTTGCCGCCGGTTCCCCTCTGTGTTCGACCTGCTGCTTCGAGGTTTCGCCCCGGCACGCCTGCGTGCATCTTTCGCTCGGCGTTTATCGCAGTATGAGATGCGCGACGTAGTCAACAACCGTGAACTGGTGAGCAACCCGCCTATCGTGAGCGGTTGTTTCATGCTGTTCCGCACGGATATTTTGCTGCGCTTGCATGGCTTCGACGATCGTTACTTCCTCTATTTCGAAGACTACGATCTTTCGCTGCGTACCCATGAATTTTCACAGGTAGCGTACTTGCCCGGCGTGCGCATCGTTCATCACGGCGGCGGCGCATCGCGTAAAGGCTGGCTTCACGTGCGCATGTTCGTTGCGTCCATGTTCAGGTTCTTCAACCGATTCGGATGGAAATGGTTGTGAGCCACATTGCAGTCACTGGCGCATACGGTTTTGTTGGGGGCGCGATCGTACGTGCGCTATTAACGCGCGGGCACGAAGTGACGGCCGTCGTTCGACGAAGCACAGACGGCATTAGCGGAGTCAGGGAGTGCGTGATAAATCCTGTTGACGTGCCATCTTGGCCGGGTGATCTAAGGCCGGACGCCGTCATTCATCTGGCCGCTCGCGTGCACGTCATGCGGGAGAACGCTTCCGAGTCGCTCGGCGCCTTCCGCGAGGCCAATGTCACGGGCTCTCTCCGCGTCGCTCGCGCGGCTCACGGCGCTGGGGCGCGTCGACTGGTATTTGTGAGTAGCATTAAGGCCTTGGCGGAAGCCGATAACGGCCGTCCGCTGAGCGAAGAGGATCGACCGCTGCCGCAAGACCCTTATGGCGTGTCGAAACTCGAAGCGGAAACGGAGCTGGTGCGCTTTGGTAAGGCGACGGGTTTGGAGATTGTGATCGTGCGCCCTCCACTGGTTTACGGTCCCGGGGTTCGGGCTAATTTTTTGCATCTGATGAAGGCGCTGGCGAGCGGCGTTCCGTTGCCGCTTGGCGCCATCGCTGCGCGTCGCAGTCTCATCTTCAACGACAACCTCGCCGATGCGCTCATGGTGTGCGCTACCGATCCGCGTGCGGCGGGCGAGTGTTTCCACGTTACCGACGGCACGGATTTAACGGTATCGGAGTTGGCAAAAGCGCTTGCGAAGCATCTGCACAGCAACGTCTGGCTGGCGCCGGTGCCCGTAAGTTGGCTGCGCGTTGCTGGAAAGCTGAGTGGGCGGACGCAGCAGGTCGACAGGCTAGTTGAAGAGCTACGGGTCGACTCGTCCCGTATCCGCCGTGTGCTTGGTTGGCAACCCCCCTTTTCTGCCGACGAGGCCTTGGCAGTGACCGCAAATTGGTACCGTTCCGTGCGTGGGAGCCGCGCATGATGAGCGTCGCCAACTCGATCGGCATTTTGCCGACGGCCGCGGTGGTATCGATCATTTCGCTCGCGGCGTGCGCGTTGATTCTTTACACCTTGTTGAAAACTGGATTGGCGTGGCGCCTCGCGACCGACGTGCCCAACGACCGTTCCCTTCACACCCGACCGACGCCACGCGTCGGCGGTTGGGGAATTATCCCTGTGGTGGTGGTGGCGGTGTTGTTCGTTGGGCCAACCCTCCGGGTTGCTGCGGGGTGTGCCGTTTTCCTTGCGGCGTTGTCTCAGTTCGACGACCGGCACGGATTGCCAGCCAGAGTTCGATTCGCGGCACATCTTGCAGCCGTCGCTCTATTGGTCTGGGCTCACCCGGCACAGGTGCCGATCTGGGCGCTCGTCGCCATGTCATTTTTGCTGTTGTGGTTGGTCAATCTTTACAACTTTATGGATGGCGCAGACGGTCTGGCTGGCGGAATGACGCTATTTGGCTTCCTGGGCTATGCGGTGGGCGCCTCGGTTGCCGTGCATCCTTTGCCCGAGCTAACGTTGGCCTCGGCTGCCGTGGCGGGCGCGGCGGCGGGCTTCCTGATTTTCAACTTCCATCCTGCGCGGATTTTCCTTGGCGATGCCGGTTCGATCCCGCTCGGCTTTCTGGCGGGGGCATTCGGTTATTGGGGGTGGAGCGACGGCGTCTGGCCAGTGTGGTTTCCCGCCCTTATTTTCTCGCCGTTTATCTGCGATGCTTCAGTGACATTGCTGCGGCGGCTCATCCGGGGTGAGCGGATCTGGCAAGCTCATCGCGAACATTACTACCAGCGGATGGTGCAGTACGGACTCGGGCATTCGAACACGGCGAAGATATGGTATATAGTTATGATTATTGGCATAATTTTTGCTCTATTTGCTCTCGGCTGGCCTCCTGCGCTCCAGTGGTGTAGCGTAGGCTTGTGGGTTATCGTGCTGACGTTGGTCGGTGTCGGCGTTGATTCTCGTTGGCGCCGCTTCCACGTAGCACATTCCGAACAATCTGGGATGTGACGCCGATGTTCCGATATAAAGCCTCATGGCTATCATTTAGCGCATTCTTCTTCGACCTGTCCGCCGTCACCGGTGCGTGGCTGGCAGCGTACATCATCCGCTTTAACGGCTATGTCCCGGCGGAGTTCTGGTCCGGCGCCGTTCGAACGCTTGTCTGGGTGCTCCCTGTATACGGGCTAAGTTTCCGTGTCTTCGGCCTCTACAGGGGAATGTGGGTTTTCGCGAGCCTTCCGGATCTGCTGCGTATCGCGAAGGCCGTGCTAAGTGCCGCCTTTGTCATGATGATGGTGGCGGTGATGATCCAGCCGCATCCCATCATTCCGCGCTCCGTCCTTGTCGTTTCTCCAGTTCTTTTGTTTCTCGTCATGGGTGGCGCGCGCGCCCTCTACCGGGCTGCCAAAGAGTTTTACCTTTACGGCGGACTGGTGGGGCAGGGCAAGCCCGTGGTCGTGCTCGGCGCGGGCAATGCCGGCGCGAGCCTCGCCCGCGAACTGGCGCGTTCGGGAGAATGGCGCCTCGTCGGTTTGCTAGACGACGATCCGGCCAAGCAAGGCCGCGAAATCTATGGGTACAAGGTGTGGGGTCCAATTAGCGATCTGCAGCAGTGGGCCAACAATATGAAGGTCGAACACGCGATCATCGCGATCCCTTCTGCCTCCGTGGACGCGCAGCGCCGCGTGGCAACACTGTGTGTCCGCGCCGGTGTGCGAGCCATGGTGCTGCCCGCGTTGACCACCCTCACGCAAGGCGAAGCGTTTCTGTCGCGCGTGCGTCAGATTGACCTGGAAGATTTACTGGGACGTGAGGCGGTCAAGATCGACATGCCGCATGTCGAGGCGCTGTTGCGTGGCCGTGTGGTCATGGTGACAGGTGCGGGCGGTTCGATTGGTTCAGAACTTTGCCGCCAGATTCTGCCCTTCGAGCCTGCGCAGTTGATTGCCTTCGATTTGTCCGAATTCGCGATGTATCGGCTCGTTGAAGAGTTGCATGATCGCTTTCCGGCGCTCTCGGTCGTCCCGGTCGTGGGCGACGCAAAAGATTCATTGCTGCTCGATCATGTGCTGACGCGCTACAAGCCGCACATCCTGTTTCACGCGGCGGCATACAAGCATGTGCCGCTGATGGAGGAATTGAATGCATGGCAGGCCGTGCGCAACAACGTTCTCGGCACCTACCGGGTGGCGCGCGCGGCGATTCGGCACGACGTCAAACACTTTGTGCTGATCTCCACGGACAAAGCGGTGAATCCCACCAATGTGATGGGAGCGAGCAAGCGGCTCGCGGAAATGGCATGCCAAGCGCTGCAGCAAACGAGTACGCGTACGCAGTTCGAGACGGTCCGTTTCGGCAACGTGCTGGGTAGCGCGGGAAGCGTGATTCCAAAGTTTCAGCAACAGATCGCGAAGGGCGGTCCTGTCACGGTCACGCATCCGGAGATCACACGCTTTTTCATGACGATTCCAGAAGCCTCGCAGCTTGTGCTGCAGGCCTCCAGCATGGGACAGGGCGGCGAGATTTTCATTCTCGATATGGGCGAGCCCGTCAGGATTGTCGATCTCGCGCGAGATCTGATTCGTTTGTACGGGTTCAGCGAGGAACATATTCGCATCGTCTACACGGGATTGCGGCCGGGCGAGAAGCTCTACGAAGAACTTCTGGCCGACGACGAAGCGACCACGCGCACGCCGCATCCGAAACTGCGCATCGCCCAGGCGCGTGGAACGCCCGACAATCTGCTGGACGAGCTCCTCCCCTGGCTGATGCAGCATCGGGTGCCGAACGATCAAGAGGTTCGACGCGACTTGCGGCGCTGGGTGCCGGAATATCAGCCGGCTGCCGCCCCCGACCTGCAAAGCGTGACGACGGTTGCGCGGGTCTCCTGAGTGTTGTCGGGCTGTAATCTTTCGTGGGCCTGCCACGGCCGGACCGATGGTGGTCTTCTCGGGAAAGTGCCACCCTTGAGCGTCTCGCGGTCTGCTACCATTCCGCGTTCTTTGTGGTGGCTTGGCTATGTCTATTGAAGAAAGTAGCTCGAAGGGTTTTTTGGGGCGCCTGGAAGCGTTGCGCGGCGTCGCTGCTCTTTGGGTCGCGGTCGGTCATTCGATGATCTGGCTGGTCATTGGATCGGAGCCGGCGATCTGGTCAAAACCCCTCTGGGCGGTTCAAGGCATTCAGGCCCACATCGCTCGCGCCACGATTTCCGTGTTCAGTGGCGCCGCTGCTGTCGACATCTTTTTCGTGCTGAGCGGATTCGTGCTCGCTCGATCTATCTTCAGATCGAATTTGAGCGTACAGGGGTATCTGCGATTTGCCGTTCGACGCCTGTTTAGAATCATCCCCGCATTCTGGTTCTCGTTACTTGTTGTGCTGTTTTATCTTCTGGTTATCTATCCCGGGCACGAAGATTTTCCCGGTGCCTCCGAGTGGTTCACTCGATGGTATAGCGATCCGCTATCGATCCGCGAATGGATCGAAAATGCGACCTTTGTATCGCCATGGCTCAATCCCAATGCGTGGACGCTTAAAGTTGAGCTTCTTGCTTCAGCGTTGCTGCCATTTATCGTTTGGTTCTTAGGCAGCCGTAAAGCGGTGAGAAGCATCATTGCATTGTTGTGCACCGTTGCTCTCGCGTGGATTTACCGAGATGCCCCATCGGATCTCGGTCACTATGTCTATATGTTCGTAGTGGGCGCTATTCTGGCAAGCCACGGCTCGCAACTGCGTTCTGCGGTGACGGAAAGCGGGCTTTTCGTGGTCGGTTGCCTGCTACTGATTCTGGCCGCAAGCGTCTGCTTTCCGCTCATACACCCATTGGCAGCAGACTTTCTGGTCGTGACAGGCACGGCGGGACTGGTCTGGGCGCTCGGGTTTGGTCACAGCAGCAAGATACTCCGCATCTTCGATGCGCAGTGGTGTCGATACCTTGGCCGGGTTTCCTACAGTTTTTACCTTCTGCATTTCATCGTGCTTTACGGCACCGGCCACCTTGTTCTGCGCATCTTGCCGAGCGCTGTCGTTATCCGTTGGCCCTTGGTCATTATGAGTTTCGTGTGCTTTCTGTCGGTTCTAATTGCGATCTGTCTCGCGCAATTGTCCTATAGCTGGGTCGAGAAACCCTTTACGCTGCTCGGGCGGAGGTTTCAACTGAAAGATTCCACGCTTGCTCGAACCGAAATATAAAGTGATGCGGCACGGCATCGGGACTGACTCAGCGATACTAAAAGCTGGTCCAATCAGTAGCCGCCCGCGGACGGCTTTTTTGCGATCATCGGCACGCCCGCCTAGCCGGGAGCGAAGGATTCACTGGTGCTTGACCGGGCGGTGTCGCGCTACCTTCGTTATTGCGGCGGAACGCGCGCGACCTTATCCGCATAGGTCGCCAGCGCCGCCAGTATCGCGATCATGGTCGCGTAGAAAGCGACGGTCATTTTGAGGTCGAAGGTTTCGACCGTGAGCCCGAAAATCCAGAACGACACCACGAAGGTCAACCCCATCAGCGCGGCGCGGCCGGCAGGATCGGTCGGCGCACTCAACCGCCTCCAGAAGATCACCCCCGGCGCCACGTAGATGGCCAGTAACGCGAGGCCGCCGACGATCCCGTAGTCCGTCAGATACGCGAAGAACTGGTTGTGTGTCTCCCCCTTACCGTTTTGCGCGGCCAACGGCGTGAGCATGCCCGCTTCCTCGAACGACTGCATGCTGTCGCGGAAACCATGCGCGCCCAAGCCGAGAAGCGGATGGTTCTCGACGATCGTGAGCGCGGTCTCATACAACTGCAGACGGATACCGAGCGACGTATCGCGCTGCCCATGCTCGTAGTGGGTCAGATCCGACGACAGATCGCTGAACCGGTCGCGCGCCGAGCTCGAAAAGACAAACACGCCGGCCACGATCGCGACAATCGCCAGCGGCAAAAGCACCTTCCAGAGGCGCGACTTACCACGGCCGCGAATATACAAGATCAGCACCGCCACCACGGGCACGGCGGCCCAGCCGCCGCGCGAGCCGGTCAGCACCGACGCGGCGAGACCAGCCAGCAGGCCGGCGATCTTGAGGATCCGTACCGGCAAACTGTCCTTGCGCCACCAGTTCAGCGAAAGAATGGACAGCACGCCGAGAATCAGCGCGATGTCGCCGAAGTGGATCGGATTCAGAAACCGGCTGCTGACTCGCCCAATGCCCGAGTATTGCGGCGCGATCAGCAGAATGCCCAGCGACGCCAGCGCCCCCAACGCAAACGACAGATCGCTCCACGCGAGCGTGCGCGGCAGCGCTTGTCGCAAGACCAGAAAGAGCGGCATCGCTGCGAGGAAGCGCGCCGGGGAATCGAGCGTATTGGGCACCACTTTGGCGTGCGAGAGTTCACTGATCAGCACGGCCACGAGCGGGCAGGCCATCGCGATGCACAAGCGTGCGTCCGCCTGGTCCCAACGCAACGGTGCAAGACCGGTCCAGGATCGAGGGCCGAGCAGTAACGCCAGCGAGATAAGCGTGGCCGCGATCGATACGGCGCTTGCTCCGCCCTGTAGCAGCAGGGTGAGCGCGGGAAACGTAAGCAGAAAAAACGCGGGCAACAGGCTGCGGAGGCTGACGCTCAACGGTGAAGGACTAGCGGGCGTCGACATGTCTTTTTAACTTTAGACGGCCGTCACGACGTCGAAGTGCGCCGTGTTGGGCCGTATCTATTGGCCCATTATTGTACCTTCTTCCTATCTGGCTACACCGTTCCTTAGGACCACCTCAAAGCCCGCCGCAGGGATTCGGCCCCGGCTGACCACCAGCTTTCGTTGCGGCGCTGACGGCCCCTACGGCCGCCATCGTGCCAACCACCTTCAACGTCTTGGTCAGCGGGTCCGTCGAGTCGTTAGGATTCGCAATCTGCCGGCCCGTGTAGGCCGTGCACTCGGGCTGCGCGCCCACCGCCGCGACCGGCCGCGCACTCCAGACGACATTGTCCGCTGCCGTATTGGCCAACGCCGGCAGGCTTGCGGCGAGCACACCAAGGGCGAAGAAATGGACTTTCGACTTCATAACGGACCCTTTCTATTTATTAAGGTGGTCCGATGATATTCGTGCCCGCCGAGCCATGCAAACAAAGCGCTGACTTTATGCTTACCGATTAGCGTTTGGCTTTCCTGACCACCATCCATCGTGGCGACTTGAAGCGCACGATGCTGACGTAAAGCCAGACGTAAGTCGCCGCGAACACGACCACGAAGCAGAACAAATGCAGCGTATGCCGCCAGAACAACGTGGCGGGCACAACAGCGATCAGGCACAGCAACCACAGATAGGGCGAAGTCAGTGAGTTGCGTCGCGTCAATTCGCGCGCCGTGCGTGCACCCACCGCCCAGCGCATCAAGCGCTTATAAACCAGCATATGCAGATGCACGCCGTCGGGCATGCCCGGCGACATCCCGCGAATGAATTTCTTGCGATAGATCGAGAAGCAGGTCTCGAAGATCGGGTACATGAACAGCAGCACCGGATACCATGCGGAGACGTCGCGATTGCGCATCACCAGCAGGATCGACAGTTCGGCGAGCATGAAGCCGATGAAGTACGCGCCGCCGTCGCCGAGAAAGATCAGTCCTGCCGGGAAATTCCAGATGAAGAAGCCGAGCACCGCGCCCATCATCATGAACGACGCGGACAACACGACCGGATCGGACACCTGGAACGCCACGTAGGCGAGCGACGCGAACATCATGAACGCGACCATCGAGGCCAGCCCGTTGAAGCCGTCGATGATATTGATCGCGTTGGCGAGCGCGGCGACCGCGAGCACCGTGACCGCGCAGGAGATCACCGCGTACGACAGCAGGAAGTCGAGCGGCGGCACGCTGATACGCGTGACCGCGATATCCAGCAGAAAGTAGGCGAGCGCGGCAGCGGCCATCGTGCAGACGAGCCGAGCAAGCGGCGATACGCGCTTGGTCAGATCCTCGATCATGCCCGAGCCGAAGGCCGGCATGCCGCACGCAATCAGCCCGAGAATGCCGCCCGACACGGCCGGATACGCGTGATGCAGTTGCACGGCGGACGCGATCAGCCCGAGCAGAATCCCCACGCCGCCGATGCGCGGCACCGGATGCACGTGGAATTTCTGCACGCCGGCCAGATCGGTGTCGGTGGAGAATTTTTCATGCAGATGCGCATAGCGCACGATCAACAGCGTGATCAGCAGTGAAACGAGAAAGCCGAGCGCAAAACTAAGCATGAAAGTGGGCCTGAGCGAAGACGCCGAATTATACAAACGAAACGCGACGGCTCCGGAAAAGCGCGCTGGGCGCGCAAGCAGCGTCAAATCCCAGATAGTGGCGCGAAAATGCCCCGCAAAGCCTTGCCAGTCATGGATTTCACCTATTTAAGGAGGCCTCGGCGCGGTCGTTAACCTGGATGCGGCGAAGTGTAAGTCAAGCAAGAATCCAGCACGAAAAACACGGCACAACAACGCATACCACGGCACAACGTAGGCCGGCCTGCTTCGCCGCCGCTCGACAAGACGCTCCGGAGATCCAATGCTAAACAACATCACAATTCGTGGCGGCCTGACGCTGTTGATCAGCGTGTTCGTCGCCTTCCTGCTGACGGTGATCGCCGTCGGCTATGGCGCGCTCAAGCTCGCCAACGGTAGTCTCGACGACACCCAGCGTAGCGCCGTCGCGTTATCGCATCTGAAGGCCAGTTCCGAGAAGCTGTTGCAGGTGCAACTGGCGGTGGGTTCGTATCAGACGCTGTTCAGCGTCGGCAAGCAGACCGACGACCTGCTGCCGGCCGCGCACAAGGTGCTGGTCGAATCGAACAACGACTTCCGCAATTACATGGCCGGTCCGTTCGCCAGCGCCGAAGAGCAGCGCCTCGCGCAGAGCGTCGAGCAGGCGCGCAGCGCGCTGGTCGAAAAGGCGATCGAGCCGGAGTTCAAGGCGCTCAACGACTTCGATTTCAATACCTTCCGCAACATTCAGGGCGAAACCGCGAACGGTTTCTACGCGGTCTATTCGAAGGCGATCGACGCGCTCGAGCATGCGCAGACCGAGAGTCAGCATCAGCAGGCGGCCACCGCCGCGCAGCGTTTTCAGCTCGCCACGCTGCTGTTCGGCGCGATCGGCGTGATCGCGATTGTGATCAGCGTGGTGGCGCGGGTCGCGTTGTCGGCGGCGCTGATCAAGCCGGTCAATGCGACCGTCAAGCATTTCGAGCGGATTGCCGCCGGCGATTTGACGGTGGCCATCAAGGTCAAATCGCGCAACGAGATGGGCCAGTTGCTGGGCGCGCTGACGAACATGCGTGACGGTCTGGTGGAAACAGTGGGTAAAGTGCGCGGCAGCACCGCGGCCATTACGCAGGGCGCCAACGAAATCGCGTCGGGCAATGCGGATCTGTCGGCGCGCACCGAGCAGCAGGCGGCGGCGCTTCAGCAGACCGCGGCCAGCATGGAGCAACTGTCGGCCACGGTGAAGCAGAACGCCGACAACGCGAAGCAGGCGAACCGGCTCGCGCATGGCGCGCTGGATACGGTCACGCGAGGCGGCACGGTGGTGTCGCGCGTGACCGAAACAATGGATGGGATCAGCGCGTCGTCGCGCAAGGTGGCCGAGATCATCGGCATGATCGAAGGGATCGCGTTTCAGACCAACATCCTGGCGTTGAACGCGGCGGTGGAAGCGGCGCGGGCCGGCGAGCAGGGGCGCGGTTTCGCGGTGGTGGCCTCGGAAGTGCGCAGCCTCGCGCAGCGCTCCGGCGCGGCGGCGAAGGAGATCAAGGAGTTGATCGGCGAATCGGGGGCCAAGGTGGAGCAGGGCGCGTCGCTCGTGTCCGATGCGCAGAAGACGATCCACGAAGCGATGAGCGCGGTGCAGCGCGTGACCGGCGTGATGAGCGAGATCGAGGCGTCGGCGCTCGAACAGAGCGACGGCATCGAACAGGTCAACAAGGCGGTGTCGCAGATCGACGAGGTCACGCAGCACAACGCGGCGCTGGTCGAGGAAGCGGCGGCCGCGGCGAAATCGCTGGAGGAGCACGCGGTGGCGTTGCGTGACGCGGTTGCTGTGTTCAAGGTTGACGAATTGGGCTGACGCCCGGGGGCCGGGTTCAGATTCGCCGCGCTATCGACGTCGCGGTAGAATGCTTCGCTCATTTGTCGCGCTTCAACGTGACTCGCAAAGCGCGCGCGTTTCACAGACCATTAATGCGGCCCCTCGTTGCCCCAATGCCTGATTACCATCATCTTCGTTTGGCCGTTCTGATTCCTTGCTACAACGAGGAGTCAACCGTACGTTCCGTCGTGAACGATTTTCGCGCCGCTTTACCCGAAGCGGAGATTTACGTCTTCGATAACAACTCTTCCGATGACACGATAAAGGTCGCTCGCGACGCAGGGGCTCGGGTACGCCAGGTTGCGTATCAAGGGAAAGGCAACGTCATTCGCAGGATGTTTGCCGATATTGACGCTGACGTCTATGTGCTGGTGGATGGCGACGACACGTACGACGCTGCTGCGGCTCCCAAACTGGTCGACCGTCTGGTATCCGAGGCCTTGGACATGGTGGTGGCCAGGCGCCAATCGAGCGAGCAGGAGGCATACCGGCTCGGACATCGGTTTGGAAACGTCGTGCTGACACGGTTCGTCGCGTCGATCTTCGGGCGGACGTTCACCGACATGCTGTCGGGGTATCGGGTCTTCTCGAGGCGCTACGTCAAGTCATTCCCCGCCCATTCAAAGGGCTTCGAGACCGAGACGGAACTGACGGTCCACGCGCTTGAACTGAGAATGCCTGTCGCCGAGGTAGTGACGAACTACAAATCCCGGCCCGAAGGGTCGATTAGTAAGCTCAACACATACCGGGACGGTTTTCGTATTCTTTCGATGATCGTCAAGCTGTTTCGCGCCGAACGTCCGCTGGCTTTTTACTCGATCGGTGTCGTTGTATGTGCGTTGGCTTCGATCGTCATGGCGGTACCGCTGTTCCAAACCTATTTCGCGACGGGTCTGGTTCCCCGACTGCCCACAGCTGTTCTGTGCGCTGCGCTGATGATCTTCGGGGCCCTCTTCCTCGTCTGCGGCATCGTGCTCGACACAGTCACGCACGGCCGGGCGGAGGTAAAGCGATTGGCCTATCTCGCGCATCCCGCTTCCGGTGAACGCGCTGACGGGCGCGAAGAATGAAACGGGAGTTTGTTCGTTTTGCGATGGCGGGCGCCATCGGCTTTGTCGTCGATGCCGGTGTTTTATACGGCATGCTCGCCTTGGGTGCGGGCTATTTCGTGGGACGTTGCTTTTCGTTTGTTGCGGCCGTTTGGGTCACGTGGCAAATCAATCGCCGCTATACGTTCGCGGTTGGCCGTAACAAGTCGTGGTGGACAGAGTGGTGGCAGTATCTGTTCGCCATGATGGGCGGCGGCGCCGTCAATTACGCGGCTTATGCCGCGATGGTCGTCCTCTTGCCAAAGGGCGGTCTGCTACCGGTCTATGCGGTAGCCGTGGGCTCGATAGCGGGCATGGCAATTAATTTTCTTGGCGCCAGGTTGTGGGTCTTCAAGAAACGCTCCTGATCACCTCCCGATGAAATCAAACGTTCAACATGCTGACACGCCCGCCAATAGGGGATTGCGACGGATCGATCTGAATTCGCGCCGTGCGATGAAACTCGCGTGTATTTTTGTGCCGCTGCTGTTCGGTCTGTATTCGCTGTGGCTTGGCGCGGATTCAAACTGGGATCTGTATAACTATCACCTATACAACCCATTCGCGTGGCTGCATGGAAAACTGCTGATAGACCTGGCCCCGGCAGGCATGCAGTCGTACTTCAATCCGCTGATGGACGTGGTTCTGTACACGCTCAACTCCCATTTACCGTCTCGTGTCGTCGGCTTTTTCATGGGGGTGCTGCATGGTTTGACGTTCGTCCTGCTCGTAGCGATCGCACGCCAGATCTGGCCGGCGCTGTCGAACGACAATCGATACCGCGTTCCCATCCTGATCGCCGTAGCCGGATGTCTCACCGCGAACTTTCTATCCGGGCTAGGCAACTCGATGGGCGACGATACGACGGCGCTTCTCAATCTGGGTGGATTGCTGACCGTACTCGCCAATTGGCAGCGCCTCGCGGAAGTCTCCTTTAGCGCCACTCTCGTGGCAATCGGTAGTGGCCTGCTGGTAGGCCTCGGTGCAGGTTTGAAGCTGACGAACGCGGTCTATGCGGTGGCCCTTTGCCTGAGTCTGCTTAGCTACCCGGGCAACCTCGTTGTTCGGCTGAGAATCAGTTTTCTGTTCGGTGTCGGCGTTCTAATCGGAATCGCGATAACGGGCGGATACTGGATGTTTCATATGTGGGAATTGTTCGGCAACCCTATGTATCCCCAGTTTGGCGCGATTTTTCACAATCCGCTGACGCAGCAGGCAGCCGCCGCGGATGTCCGATGGTTGCCTCGTGGCCTGCTGGAGACGCTGTTGTGGCCGTTCATCATTACCGCTGATTCTCATCGAGTCGGCGAGACCCCGATCCGTCAGATCATCTGGCCGATGGTTGAAGTGGCGCTCTGCTGTGTGTGCGTCGTTTTCGCTGGCCGGTGGCTAAAAGGAAACCGGGAACGGATGTTTGATCCCCGGCAGCGCCTTGTTGTGCTGTTCGTTGCCCTCGGCTTTGTTCTCTGGATGAAGCTGTTCAGCATTTACCGATACATCGTCGCAATAGAAGTGTTGGCGCCAATGGTGTTTCTGCTCCTTCTGCAGTGCCTTTTGCCGGAGCGGCGTGCGCAGCGTTCGGGGGCCATCCTCCTTGCGATCGCGTCGGCGGTGGTGGTGACAGGAGGGGGGCATACATGGGGGCACGAAGGCTGGTCTGATCCGCTATACCACGCGCAACTGCCACCTCTGCCGCAGCCAGAGCGGACGACGGTGGTCATATATAGTGACGATGCAGCGTGGGGCTGGGTCGCTACCCGGTTCCCCGACACCGTCGCCTTCACCCAGATCGAAAGCAGCTTCCCTGCAACCGATGCGTTTCGAAACCGCATACCGGCGTTGGCGCGTGAGCGCGGCGGACCGACGTTCGGGATGATCAACGGTACCTACAATTGGCGTCAGGAGAGCGTCGAGCGTGTGAACAGGATCGCTTTGGCGCTCGGTGTCAATAAAACTAAACGAGGTTGTGATGCGATGCGATGGGTGCTGTCCCGTTTGCGGTTTCATGCTGCCGTGACGACTGAGCATGAGCCTGGCGAGCAATGCAGCCTGGGGATACGCGACGATGATCGACGCGATATTACCGCCGAGAATCGCGATATGGCGGCCCGGACGGTACCGATCTTCGAACGAAACGGATTCAATCTCGATGTCGCTTCGTGTGTACCCTACCGGTCCGGCATCGGCAAAGGCGTGCAGGTTTATCAGTGGTGCCGCTTGAGTCTGCGATAGCGCGACCATGCCTGATAGGCATGTGCTTGCAAAGGAACGGGCAGTCGGAGAATCTCAATGCCGCTGCCCCTTCGCATTTCACTTCAGCACCGACTCACGCAAATCCCTGCGGATTGTTCGACTGCCAGCGCCAGTGGTCCGCGCACATTCGCTCGATGCCGAACTGCGCACGCCAGCCGATGATCCGCTCAGCCGCGGCCGGATCGGCGAAACACGAAGCGACGTCGCCCGGACGGCGCGCCACGATCTCGTAGGGCACCGGCTTGCCGGACGCCTTTTCGAACGAACGCACGACATCCAGCACGCTGTAGCCCTGGCCCGTGCCAAGATTCACCACGAAGCTCGCGTCGCGCTTAACCAGCGCGTCGAGCGCGGCCAGATGCCCGCGCGCCAGATCCACCACGTGGATGTAATCGCGCACGCCGGTGCCGTCGGGCGTGTCGTAGTCGCCGCCGAACACGCGCAGCTTCTCCAGTTTGCCGACCGCCACCTGCGCGACATACGGCATCAGATTGTTCGGCACGCCGGCCGGATCTTCGCCGATCAAGCCGCTCTCATGCGCGCCGACCGGATTGAAGTAGCGCAGCGTGGCGATCCGCCATGACGGGTCCGCGATTTCCAGATCGCGCAGAATCTGCTCGGCGATCAGTTTCGACTGGCCATACGGATTGGTGGCCGACAGCGGGAACGACTCGTCGATCGGCGAGCTCTTCGGCACGCCATACACCGTGGCCGACGAGCTGAACACGAACTGCTTCACGTTACGGTCGCGCATCACGCCGAGCAGGCTCAGCAAGCTGCCGACGTTATTGCTGTAGTACTCGATCGGCTTGGCCACCGATTCGCCCACCGCTTTCAGTGCGGCGAAGTGGATCGCGCCGCTGATCGGATGTGCGTCGAAAATACGGTTGAGCGCCGCGGTGTCGCAGGCGTCGGCTTCGTAGAAGGTCGCGGCGCGGCCGGTGATCTTCTCCACGCGCCGCAACGACTCGCGGTTGCTATTCACGAGATTGTCGATCACCACGACGTCGAAACCGCCGTTCAGCAGTTCGACGCAGGTGTGCGAGCCGATAAAGCCTGCACCGCCGGTTACCAGAATCGTGCCCTTCGTGGTCATGCTGTTGCTCCGTTAAAGTAAAACGCCCGTCATTTTCTGCACCAGGTCTTTATACGTTTCGACGACCACGCGTTCGTCGAATTCTTCCGCGACTTTCTGTCGGCCGCGTTCCGCCATGGCCCGGCGTTCGGTGTTGCCCATGTCGAGCATCTTTGCCAGGCTCGCCGCCAGACTGTCTACATTGCGCACTTCGCAGAGCAGGCCGTTGACGCCGTCTTTCACGACTTCGCGGCAGCCCGGCACATCGGTCGTGACGATCGGCCGGCCCATCGCCGATGCTTCCATCAGCGTACGCGGCACGCCTTCGCGATACGACGGCAAGACAATGCAATCCGCATCGGCGATAAAAGGCCGCACGTCGTGCGCCTCACCAAGATACTCGATGATGCCTTCCCGCTCCCACGCCGCCACTTCTTCACGCGTAATCGCACTCGGATTGTCGACGCCGACCGGACCGAGCAATTGGAACCGCGCCTGCGGATAACGTTCACGCAAACGCCGCGCGGCGTCGACATATTCGGCGACGCCTTTGTCCCACAGCAGCCGCCCGATCAGCAGGAAGCGGAAGTCCGCGCGCTCGGGCAACGGTGCGAACGCGAACTGGTCGAGATCGACGCCCTCGCCATGCAACAGCCGCGCGCGTTCTGGATGCACCAACAAATTCTGCTCGACAAAGGTGGCGTGGTCGTCGCGATTCAGAAACCAGATTTCGCGCGGGAAACGGAACGCGAAACGATACAGTTTTTTGGCGACCTGAGCGGCGCGGCTTGCCTGAATGAAGACGTAACCGAGTCCGGTTGTGACCGCGACCGATTGCACGCCCGCCAGCTTCGCCGCGATCGAACCGTAGATATTCGGCTTGATCGTGTAATGGAACACCACGTGTGGGCGGATCGTGCGGTATTGCCGGTAGAGCGACCACAGCGTGCGCAGGTCGTCGCGCGGACTGGTGCCCTTCGAGGCCATCGGCAGTTCGATACAGCGGCAGCCCATCGCGGTGAGCAGTTCGAAGGTGCGGTCGCGCGGCGCGAGCACCGTCACGTCGACGCCGCGTCCCACCAGCATACGGATCAGCCCTTGCCGGTAGGTATAGATTGCCCAGGCGGTATTGCAAACGAGTGTAATGCGCAACGCGGGCGTCGACTTCAAGGCAGGCTTCATGCGGAACGGGCTCGGCGGTGAATGGGGAGAGGTGAATCAACGACTCGCGCGCGGCGCGAGCAGCAGACGTTTGATCCGCTGCAGCGCGCGGTACGGTGTCACCAGATGCAGCAGATTCTTGGCGAGGCCAAGCCAGTCGTACGGATTGACGGGGTTGAAGTAGCGCAATTGCAGACGCAGGGTCGAGATCACCTGACTGCGCCGTTTGGTCGCGCTGATGCCGCCTTCGTTCAGCTCGTAGTAGAGCCCGAGCTCCGGCAGGTTCGCGCAGTCGTAGCGCTGCATCAGACGCACGAACAGATCGAGGTCTTCGGCGGAGCCGTACTCGGCGCGATAGTTGCCGACTTCGCGCACGGCGTCGATACGCAGCATCATCGACGGATGCGCGAGACTTAAGCGGAAGAAGCGCATGCGCCGGATCGCTTTGGGCTCAGGCGGCGGCGTCAGCATGAAAAGCGGTTTGCCGGCTCGCGTGACGACTTGCGTCCACATGCCGAGGCCGGCCACACGCGGATGCAACTCCATGAACACGCGTTGTTTGGCGAGCCGCTGCGGCACGCTGCGGTCGCCCGCGTCGATGCGGGCCGCGTAGCGAAAGCCGCGCTCAGCGAGCGTGTCGATGCCGGTTTGCAGCGCACGTTCAATGCCGCCATTCTGCGGCATGCGCAGCACCTCGATCGTCATGTTGGCGATGACCGGTGCGACGATGGGCGGCGTGCTGCCGTCGTCGACGATCAGCACGTGGATCGGCGCGGTTTCGCTGAACGACGCGAGCGTCAGATCGACGTCGGCCTGACCGTTGTACGCGGGCATCAACACCGCGACGTCGTCGAGGGGAATCTGCGCGGCGGCGGATGAGTTCGTCATGGGCGCAATTTGAAACGAATGTAATAAAGATTAACCGACGCGGCGGCCAGATAGCCGGCCGCGAGGCCGACCAGCGCACCGTAGGCGCCCAGCCGCGGAATCGCCAGCAGATTTACCACGAACGCGACGGCCAGCGCCAGCACCCATTTGGCGAGCAGGACGAAGCGCGCCTGATACTTGAGCACGATCAGATTGCCGATTGCTTCGATGCCGGCGGGCACGGACAGCCAGACCGCCCAACGAAAGATCTCGATCGCGCCTTCGAAGTCCGGCCCGAACACGCGGCGAATGATCAAGCCGGCCAGCAGATCGAGCACGAGCGCGCCGCTCACCATCAGCGCGGCAGTCATCGCAGTGAGCCTCCACATATTGCGGCGCAGCTGCGCGGCGTCCTGCACCCGGTAGACGAAGGCGGGTGCGATGGTCTGCGCGAGCATCAGCGCGAGCGTGATCCAGTTTTCGTTCAATTGCTGGGCGGCGGAATAGCGCCCGAGGTCGGCGAACGAAATGGTGTGTTCGAGCATGAGCCGGTCCAGTTTCAGGAACAGGTACATACAGATCAGGCCGACCCAGAACACGGTCCCCGCGCTGGCGAAATGCCTGAACAGCGAACGGTCGATGCGCCAGCCGAGCGTGCCGCCATGCCGCCGGATGAAATAGATCAGCAGCACCGCGCCGATCACGGCCGACTCGAGCGCCCACAGCCAGCCGAAGCGCGCGGGCGTGGCCGCCGCGCGCACCAGCAGATAGACGAGGCCGGCCTTGAGCACGGCGGTGCTCATGCTGGTCAGCAACTGCGGCTTGCTGTAGGTCATGCTTTGCAGCCACGCGTTGATCACGCCGACGAACGGCTCGCGAAACAGCATGGTCACCGCGAGGCCGGCGAGCATGGCGCCGACCAGCGGGTCGAAGAAGTGCAACGCAATGCCGAGCCAGGTGAGCAGCAAGGCCACGGCCGACACGGAAAAGCGCAGCGCGAAGGCACTGCCGAGCACGGTGCCCAGTTGCGCGGGCGGCCGCGCGACGATGGTGGGCACGAGGATTTCCGCGCCGCACACCCAGGTGATCGGCGACAGCACCAGCAGCAGCGTGTTCGCGTATTGCCACTTGCCGAACGTGTCCGGCCCGAAGTAACGCGCCAGCATGCCGCTGATCGCGATCGCCACGCCGATCTGCGTGAGCCGTTCGAGGCCTAGCCAGACGATATTCGCGAAGGCGCGCGTAACGTCCGGATTGGCGAAGCGTTTGAGCGTCAGCATGCGATGGCCGCGTGGCGGTCCGCGGGCTCGCACTGTTCGACTTGCATGATGGGAAACGCGGGTACAACGCGCGCATCGGTGATCTGCCACTCTCCCCACTGGGTTGGCCGTCGCGGCAACGTTACAAATGGAGAGCGTCTAAGCATTAGAATGGCGTAATCAGGCAGGTCCGAAAAACGCGATTATAAGTTGGAACCGGATCGCTTCCGGCGAGGGCGCATCGCAATGTTTCATCGCTATGTTTTACCGATCGTTAGTCGGTGCGCCAGTCAAAATTTTCCATTGCACGCAAGTGAGCCAACATGATCTCCAAATCTATTTTCAAGGCGTATGACATTCGTGGCGTAATCGGCAAGACGCTCGACGCCGACGCCGCGCGTTCCATCGGCCGCGCATTCGGCAGCGAAGTGCGGGCGCAAGGCGGGGACGCCGTGGTGGTTGCGCGTGACGGCCGCCTGTCGGGTCCTGAACTGATCCAGGCGCTGTCGGACGGCTTGCGTGAAGCGGGCGTCGACGTGGTCAACGTCGGCATGGTGCCCACGCCGGTCGGCTACTTCGCGGCCAGCGTACCGCTGCAACTGGCCGGCGGCGAGCGCCGCGTCGATTCGTGCATCGTGGTGACGGGCAGCCACAATCCGCCGGACTACAACGGCTTCAAGATGGTTCTGCGCGGCGCGGCCATTTACGGCGAACAGATCCTGGCACTCCATCAGCGCATCGTCGACGACAATTTCTCGCAAGGCAGCGGCACCTACACCGAATACGACATCGCGGATGTTTATCTCGATCGTATTGCCAGCGACATCAAGCTCACACGCCCCATGAAGATCGTGGTCGACACCGGCAACGGCGTGGCCGGCGGTCTCGCGCCGAAGCTCTTCAAGAAGCTCGGCTGCGAACTGGTCGAATTGTTCACCGAGATCGACGGTAACTTCCCGAACCATCACCCGGACCCGGCGCACCCGGAAAATCTGCAGGACGTGATTCGCGCGCTGAAGGAAACGGACGCTGAAATCGGCTTCGCGTTCGACGGCGACGGCGACCGCCTCGGTGTGGTTACCAAAGACGGCCAGATCATCTACCCGGACCGTCAGCTCATGCTGTTCGCTGAAGAAGTGCTGTCGCGCAACAAGGGCGCGCAGATCATTTACGACGTGAAGTGCACGCGCAATCTGGCCAAGTGGGTCAAGGAAAAAGGTGGCGAGCCGCTGATGTGGAAGACTGGCCACTCGCTCGTCAAGGCGAAGCTGCGTGAAACCGGCGCGCCGCTGGCGGGCGAAATGAGCGGCCACGTGTTCTTCAAGGACCGTTGGTACGGTTTCGACGACGGCCTGTACACCGGCGCGCGCCTGCTTGAAATCCTCACGCGGGTGTCGGACCCGAGCGCGCTGCTGAATTCGTTGCCGAACTCGCATTCCACACCGGAACTGCAACTGAAGCTCGAAGAAGGCGAAAACTTCGAACTGATCGCGCGTATGCAGAAAAACGCAAAGTTCACCGGCGCGGACGACGTCGTGACGATCGACGGCCTGCGCGTCGAGTATCCGGACGGTTTCGGTCTGGCGCGTTCGTCGAACACCACGCCGGTGGTGGTGATGCGTTTCGAAGCCGACAACGACGCGGCGCTCAAGCGCATTCAGGAAGACTTCCGCCGCGTGATTCTCGCGGAAAAGGCGGACGCGAAGCTGCCGTTCTAAACGTTGCAGCGGCGGGGCGATTCGGGTCGCGCTTCGACCCGAATCGCCGCCGTCGTCGAACGCGGCGCGGGTTTGACTTACCGCGCCGCGTTTTTTCATGTAATTGACATGCAACGCGCTAGAATTGCCGTCCTCGTGAGACAACCGGGACATCCGTGTTTTCTCCGCCCTTTGGGGCTCTTTCAACGCATCTTCGGGCCGGATAGCCGGTTTTCCCACTCTTGAGCGTGCAAAAGATACTGATCGTGAGGGTGTCGTCGTTGGGCGACGTCGTTCACAACATGCCGGTGATTGCCGACATCCGGCGCCGCCATCCCGAGGCGCAGATCGACTGGCTCGTCGAAGAGAGCTTCGTCGGCCTCGTGCAGCTCGTGAGCGGCGTGCGGCGCGCGATTCCCGTGTCGCTGCGGCGTTGGCGCAAGCGTTTGCTGTCGGCGGAAAACTGGCGCGAGATCGGCGCGTTTCGCCGCGCGCTTGCCGCCGAAAACTACGACCTGGTGATCGACTGCCAGGGGCTCATCAAGACCGCGTGGGTCGCGAGCATGGCGCGCGGACCGCTGGTCGGCCTCGCGAATCGCACCGACGGCGCCGGCTTTGAATGGCCGGTGCGGTTCTTCTACGACAAGCGCGTGCCGATCGAGCCGCGCACCCATGTGGTCGAACGCACGCGGCAACTGGTGGCCGCGGCGTTGAACGACCCGGCGCCGCAACCCACCGACGAGATCGACTTCGGTCTCGACACCCAGCGCGCCGCGCTGGCGTTGTCGCAGGCCGATCTGAACCTGCCGGTGCCGTACGTGGTGTTCGTGCATGCCACCTCGCGGGCCGACAAGCAGTGGCCGGATACCGCGTGGATCGAGCTGGGGCAGTCGCTGGTGCGGCGCGGCGCGTCGCTCGTGCTGCCATGGGGCAGCGAGGAAGAGCGCGCCACCAGCGAGCGGCTGGCGAAGGAATTCGGCGCGGCGGCCATCGTGCCGCCGAAGCTGTCGTTGCCCGCGGTGGTCGGCCTGATCGAAGGCGCGGCCGCGACGGTGGGGGTTGACACAGGTCTAGTCCACATCGCGGCGGCGCTGAAGCGCCCGACGGTCGAGTTGTACAATTTCGCCACCGCGTGGCGCACCGGCGGCTACTGGTCGCCGAACGTCGTCAATCTCGGCACGGCCGGGCAGCCGCCTACGCTGCAGCAGGTGAAGTCGGCGCTGGCCGGATTTGGCCTGCTGTAGCCCGTGCGGTGCGCTTCGCCTTAAGCTCCATCCGTTTTCAAGGGCGACCATGAACGAAACCCAGATCATCGAAGTAGCGAACGCCGACTGGCACGGACGCAACCTGTCCGTGCCGCGCGAGACGCTGCTCGCCGGCGTCGAACGCGGCAAAGTGCTGTATTTCCCGAACCTGCGTTTCGCGATCGAAGGCGGCGAACCGGCGCTGCTCGATCCCGCGCTCGCCGATCCGAATCGCAAGAACATCAGTCTCGAACCCAACGGCGGCGCGCTGCATGGCGTGGCCGGCGACGCCGTCACGCAGTCGGCGGTGCGTGCGTTGATCGCGCGTTATCAGGCCAATGCGCGCACGCTGGTGGACGGCCTCTTCCCCGAATACAACGGCAAGCTGCGGGTGGCGCCGACCAGCCTGCGGCTGCATCAGGTGGAAACGCGCGAAACCTCGTGGCGCAAGGACGATAGCCGCCTGCATGTCGACGCGTTCCCGTCGCGGCCGAACTACGGCGAGCGGATTCTGCGCGTGTTCACCAACGTCAATCCGAACGGGTCGCCGCGCGTGTGGCGCGTCGGCGAACCGTTCGAGGACATGGCCAAACGCTTCCTGCCGCGCATCAAACCGCAAATGCCGGGCGCCGCGTGGCTGCTGAATCTGCTGCACGTGACCAAATCGCCGCGCAGCGAGTACGACCATCTGATGCTGAATCTGCACGACGGCATGAAAGCCGACCTCGACTATCAGAAGTCGAGCCCGCAGGAGACCATGCCGTTTCCGCCGGGCAGCGTGTGGGTGTGTTTCTCGGACCAGACTTCGCACGCGGTGATGTCCGGCCAGTTCATGCTGGAGCAGACCTTCTTCCTGCCGGTCAAGGCGATGGCGCAACCCGAATGCGCGCCGCTCGGCATTCTCGAGCGCCTGCAGGGCAAGGCGCTGGTTTGAGCGCCGCGGTCCATGAGGTGAATGGTGCGCGGCGGCCGGATCGGCAAGCCGCGCCGGGTCGTAGGCTCAGACGCGCGGAGCCCCGATGCTGAGGGTGATCTATAACGCGCTCTGGTGGATCGTCGCGCCGCTTGCCGTGCTGCGTCTGTTGATCCGGTCGCGCAAGGAACGCGGTTATCGCGAGCATATCGGCGAGCGCTTCGGTTACGCGCGCGGCCGGCTGCCTGAAGACAACGCGCCGTTGATCTGGGTGCATGCGGTGTCGGTGGGCGAGACGCGCGCCGCGCAACCGTTGATCGACGCGCTGATCGAGGCGCGTCCCGACGCGCGCATTCTGCTGACGCACATGACGCCGAGCGGCCGCGCGACCGGCGAGGAGATCTTCGGCGACCGGGTGCTGCGCAGCTTTTTGCCATACGACATGCCGCACGCGGTGCGGCGGTTTTTGCGGACGTGGCGTCCGTCGCTCGGTCTGGTGATGGAAACCGAAGTGTGGCCGACGCTGATCGACGAATGCCGTCGCGCGGAGGTGCCGCTGGTGCTGACCAACGCGCGGATGTCGGCGCGCTCGTTCAAGCGCGCGGCCAAGTTCGGCGGCGCGACCAAAGACGTGTTCGGTGGCTTCGCGCGTGTGCTGGCGCAGAGTCCGTCGGATGCGGAGCGGCTGACCGCGCTGGGCGCGCGCAATGTGGCGGTGCTCGGCAATCTGAAGTTCGACATGAGCACGCCGCCTGAGTTGGCGGCGCGCGGTCATGCGTGGCGTGCGGCGATCGGCACGCGGCCGGTGTGGGTGGCGGCGAGTACGCGTGAAGGCGAAGAGGAGCTGGTGTTGCAGGCGTTCGCGGCGCTGGGTGTGGACGATGCGTTGCTGATCCTGGTGCCGCGTCACCCGCAGCGCTTCAACGAAGTGGCCGCGTTGGTCGAACGGTTGGGGATGCGGCTCGAACGGCGTTCGAACTGGGCGCCGGGTGCGAAGGTGGCATCGGCGGCTGCGGCCACGAGCGGTGGTGGGTTGGCGGCTTTGCCCGCTGGCGTGAACGTGCTGCTGGGCGATTCGATGGGCGAGCTGGGCGCTTACTACGCGGCTTCGGATCTCGCGTTTATCGGTGGCAGCTTGCTGCCGCTTGGTGGACAGAATCTGATCGAAGCCTGCGCGGTCGGTGTGCCGGTGCTGATCGGCCCGCACGTGTTCAACTTCACGCAGGCCACGGCCGATGCAGTCGCGGCAGGCGCGGCAGTGCAGGTGCAGGACCCCGCCGAACTGGCGAAGGCCCTGCGCGAACTGTTCGGCGACAAGGCCCGGCGGCTGGCGATGGGCGGCGCGGCGTCGGCGTTTGCCGCGCGCCATCGCGGCGCGACGGCGCGTACGGTGGATGTGTTGATGGCGTTGTTGCCGGAGTAGGCGTGGGGGCGGGTGCTGCGGATCGCGGCGCGTGACTCGGCGCTTCGCGCATCGATAAGTAATATATTCTGCGAAGATTGGGGCGGTGTTCTGCCGCTCTGTGACTTGAACCGCTTTTTCACCACCTGCGATGACGCTTTTCACCGACCTCGGCTTTCAATGGGATCGCGCCGCGATTCCACAAGACGTCCCGACTCATTCGATCAAGCGGGTGAGTTTCCGTTTTCACCGAATGCTGCCGGAATTCGTGTGGGACGCGAGCGTGCTGGAAGGGAATCCTTTTACGTTTCCCGAAGTGAAAACGCTGCTTGACGGCGTTACGGTAGGCGGCCGGAAAATCTCGGATCAGGAACAGGTCCTGAATCTGGCGGACAGTTCGAAGCATCTGTTGGCGATGGTGCAGAACGGGCGCTTTGCGCTCGACAAGGCCACGTTTTGCGACTTGCATCGATTGGTAGCGCGTAACGAAGCGCTCGAATGGGGTGTCTTTCGCGGGGAGGGCGAGGAAACGCGTTACACGCCTGATGTCGCGTTAGGTGAGGCCGGTCGGCATACGCCGCTCCCCACTTTGCCCGGCGCACCGGAACTCAACCGCGTTTTCGCCGCCGGCACGCTTGCGCTCACCGAGCAGGTTTCAAACGCGTTCGAGCGCGGTTGCGCGTTCTTTCTGTTCGGCGCGTTGCAGCAGTTTTTCTTCGACGGCAACAAGCGCACCTCGCGCTTCATGATGAACGGCGTGCTGATGGCAAACGGTATCGACGCGATCAGTGTTCCGGCGCAACGCGCTGCCGATTTCAACGAAAAGATGGTGCGCTTTTATCTGTCGAAGGACGGCTCGGAGATGATGGCCTTCCTGCTGGAATGCCATCCGGGCGAGTGAAGCCTCACACCTTCAACAACCCCTTCTTTTCAATAAACGCGATCACATCCGGAAGGCCGTCCAGCGCCTTCAGATTGCACATCACGAACGGCCGTTCGCCGCGCATTTTCTTCGCGTCGGACGCCATCACCTCCAGGTTCGCGCCGACAAACGGCGCGAGGTCCGTCTTGTTGATCACCAGCAAATCCGACTTCGTGATGCCGGGGCCGCCTTTGCGCGGAATCTTCTCGCCGCCGGCCACGTCGATCACATAGATCGTCAGGTCCGACAATTCCGGGCTGAAAGTCGCCGCGAGATTGTCGCCGCCCGATTCGATGAACACGATATCCGCGTCGGGAAAACGCGTCAGCATGCGGTCCACCGCTTCGAGATTGATCGACGCGTCTTCGCGAATCGCCGTGTGCGGGCAGCCGCCGGTTTCGACGCCCATGATCCGCTCGGCCGGCAACGCACCCGCCACCGTCAGCAGACGCTGATCTTCTTTCGTGTAGATGTCGTTGGTGATCGCGACGAGGTCGTAGCGCTCGCGCATCGCCTTGCAGAGCATTTCGAGCAACGTGGTCTTGCCCGAGCCGACCGGGCCGCCGACGCCCACGCGCAGCGGCGGCAGTTTTTTGGTGCGCAGGGCGGGATGATGAGGTGCGTTCATGATGGATCGTTTTATGAGCGAAAGAGCCGCGAATACTGCGACTCGTGGCGCGCCGACAGAATGCCGAGCTGCGGCGCGAACGTGTTGATGTGATCCGGCGGCGTGGCCAGGGCGCGCGTGACGGCAGCGTCGATCGGCTCGCGTAACGCGACGATGATGCGTTGCCCCGCGAGCTGTCCCAACGGCACGGCCTTCAATGCGGCGGCCGCCTGGTTCTCCACCCAGCTGAACGCGTAGGCGGCGAGGGTGGCGTCGACGGCGACGTCGTGCGTGTAGGCGGCGAAGGCAAAGGCCGTGGGTTGCGCGAGCGGCGTGAGCGCGGCGAGCGTCGCGCGTCGGGCGGCATCGCCCCATTCCAGCGAGACGCACAACTGCCGCAGCGACCAGCCCATCTGTTCGGTTTCGCGGCGCAGTTCCGCGGACTCGCGGCTGGCGAGGAATTCGCTGTTGGCTTCGGCGAGACCGGCGGCGTCATGCGTGCGCCAGCGTTCCATCTGATGCGCGATGAACGGCAGTTCGCCGTGCGCGAGCACGTCGGAGAGGCCGCTCGCGATCCAGGCGCGGGCGGAATCGGCGTCGGTGATCAGTTGCGCTTCGATCGCCGCTTCGAGGCCTTGCGAGTAGCTGAACGCGCCGATCGGCAGCGCCGGCGACGCGAGATGCAGCAGCGCCGTGAGTTCAGCGATGCGCATGGTGGTGGTGATGGCCGTGGCTGCACGATTCGTCGTGGACGTGGTCGGAGGCGGCTTTAGCGTGATCGTGGGCGCTGTGATCGTGGCCGTGATCATGCGAGTGGCCGTGCGCATGGCTGTGCTCGTCGTGATCATGGTCGTGCGAGTGAGCATCCCCATGAGCGTGGTCATGCCCCTGCTCGTGCGAATGCCCGTGATCATGCCCATGATGCTCGCCAAACACCTGCTGCGCGAGCGCATAGTCCTCGGCGAACGTCTCGTCATGCCCATGCTTATGGCCGCCGCCATACGCGCCGGATTCCGGCTGAAACGGCATCGATACCTGATCGACCGTCGCGCCGATGCGCTTGAGCATGTCGGCCAGCACCGGATCGTATTCGAGCTTCAGATAATCCGCGCCGACTTCCACCGGCGTATGACGATTGCCGAGGTGATAAGCGGCGCGCGTCAGCGTCAACACGTCTTTCGCGCGCACGACCAGCACCGCTTCCGGCGCGGCCACCACGCGCACGAGACCGCCGTCGTCGGCGACCAGCACGTCGCCGTCGCGCAGCACCGTGCCGCGCGGCAACAGCAACGCAATCTCTTCACCGCTATCCAGCGTGGCCGCGAGCCGGCTCTTGCGACGCTCGTCGAATGCCAGCGTGAGCGTCGGCGCGCGCTTCACCAGCACCGGTGCCAGCTTCAGATGCGGCGCGATCAGTTTGTCGAGTGTGCGCATGATTTAGAACAGGAAGTAGCGCTGCGCCATCGGCAGCACGGTGGCCGGTTCGCAGGTCAGCAACTGACCGTCGGCGATCACCTGGTAGGTTTCCGGATCGACGCTGATAGTCGGGCGCCACGCGTTGTGAATCATGTCGGCCTTCGAGATGTTGCGGCAGTTCTTCACCGCGACGATACGTTTGTTCAGTCCATAACGTTCGCCCACGTTTGCATCGGCGGCGAGTTGCGAGACGAAGGTCAGCGACGTGCGCCCCAACGCACCGCCGCGCGTCGCGAACATCTCGCGATAGTGGACCGGCTGGGGTGTCGGGATCGACGCGTTCGGGTCGCCCATCTGCGCCATCGCGATCATCCCGCCCTTCAGAATCAGCGACGGCTTGACGCCGAAGAACGCCGGTTCCCAGAACACCAGATCGGCCCACTTGCCTGGTTCGATCGATCCGACTTCATGCGAGATGCCGTGCGTGATGGCCGGATTGATCGTGTACTTGGCGATGTAACGCTTCGCGCGAAAATTATCGTGGCGCGCGTTGTCTTCGGGCAGCGCGCCGCGTTGCACCTTCATCTTGTGCGCGGTCTGCCAGGTGCGGATGATCACTTCGCCGACGCGGCCCATGGCCTGCGAATCCGACGACAGCATCGACAACGCGCCGAGGTCGTGCAGGATGTCTTCCGCCGCGATGGTTTCGCGGCGAATCCGCGACTCGGCGAACGCGATGTCTTCCGCGATCGACGGGTCCAGGTGGTGGCACACCATCAGCATGTCGAGATGTTCGTCGAGCGTATTGACGGTGTACGGGCGCGTCGGATTGGTCGACGAGGGCAGCACGTTCGCTTCGCCGCACACCTTGATGATGTCCGGCGCGTGGCCGCCGCCCGCGCCTTCCGTGTGATACGTGTGAATCGTGCGGCCCTTGAACGCGGCCACGGTCGCTTCCACGAAACCCGCTTCGTTCAGCGTGTCCGTGTGGATCGCGACCTGCGTGTCGGTGTCGTCGGCAACGGAAAGACAGTTGTCGATCGCGGCCGGCGTCGTGCCCCAGTCCTCGTGAAGCTTCAGACCGATGGCGCCGGCGGCGATCTGTTCCAGCGCCGGTTGCGGTTGGCTCACGTTGCCCTTGCCGAGAAAGCCGAGGTTCATCGGATAACCGTCGGCGGCCTGCAGCATGCGTTCGAGATGCCACGGACCCGGCGTGCAGGTGGTCGCGTTGGTGCCGGTGGCCGGACCCGTGCCGCCGCCGAGCATGGTCGTCACGCCGCTCGCGAGCGCTTCTTCGATCTGCTGCGGGCTGATGAAGTGAATGTGCGTGTCGATGCCGCCCGCCGTCACGATCAGCCCTTCGCCGGCGATCACTTCCGTGGACGCGCCGATCGCGATCGTCACGTTCGGCTGGATGTCCGGATTGCCCGCCTTGCCGATCGCCGCGATGCGGCCGTTCTTGATGCCGATGTCGGCCTTGACGATGCCCCAGTGATCGAGAATCAGCGCGTTGGTCACGACGGTATCGACCACGTCGGCATGCACGCGCTGCGACTGGCCCATGCCGTCGCGAATCACTTTGCCGCCGCCGAATTTCACTTCTTCGCCGTAGGTGGTGAAGTCGCGTTCGACTTCGATCAGCAGCTCGGTATCGGCGAGGCGCACGCGGTCGCCGGTGGTGGGGCCGAACATTTCCGCGTAAGCGCGGCGGCCAATGCGTAAGGTCATGGTGTGGGTCCGGAAATGAGCAGGGCGGTTCAGGCGAGCGAGCGCGCGTGGCGCATCACAGCTTGCCCATCACCTTGCCGTTGAAGCCGTAGACGACACGGTCGCCCGCCAGTTCGACCAGCTCGACGGTGCGTTCCTGGCCGGGCTCGAAGCGCACCGCAGTGCCTGCCGCGATATTCAGCCGGAAGCCGCGCGCCGCTTCGCGGTCGAAGGCGAGTGCTTCGTTGACTTCGTAGAAGTGGTAATGCGAGCCGATCTGCACGGGCCGGTCGCCGGTGTTCGACACGAGGACCGTCACGGTGGCGCGGCCCGCGTTGAGCTCGTGTTCGCCGTCGTCGATGATGAGTTCGCCGGGAATCATGGGGCTGCCTTCGTGATTAGGGGATCGGGTGATGCACGGTGACGAGCTTGGTGCCGTCGGGGAAGGTGGCTTCGACCTGGATGTCCGGGATCATTTCCGGCACGCCTTCCATGACGTCGTCACGGGTGAGCAGCGTGGTGCCGTAGTGCATGACCTCGGCGACGGTTTTGCCGTCGCGGGCCGCTTCCATCAGCGCGGCGGTGATGAACGCGATCGCTTCCGGGTAATTCAGTTTGAGGCCGCGGGCGCGGCGCCTTTCGGCGAGCAGCGCGGCGGTGAAGATCAGCAGCTTGTCCTTCTCGCGAGGTGTCAGCTTCATCGAATGTGTGCGTAGGGTTGCGACGGCCGCGGCGGCGGCCCCGTGGGGGCACCGGCTACGACGATGTTAGGCGCTGCGTGCCATGGCTGCGATCGCGTGCGGCGCACGGGATGAAGCCATGACGAGTGCAATGCCGGATAAGCCGGTCACAGTATCAAGTTCGGCTAACGATGCGCTTACAGGTCGGCGGGCAGTGGAGCGCCGAACCATTTTTTCGACATCGTGTTGAGCGTGCCGTCCTGTTTCGCTTGCGCGATAGCCGCATTCACTTTCTGCTGCAGACGCGGCTCATTCTTGTTCATACCGACGAAGCACGGCGAGTTCTTGATAACGAACTTCGGCTCCGGCCGACGCGGCGGATTTTTCGCGAGAATCGCGGCAGCGACGATATTGCCGGCAGCGATCAACTGCACTTGCCCCGAGAGAAACGCCGCGATGGTGGCGTTGTTATCTTCGAAGCGTTTGATGGTCGCATTCGGCGCCATTTGCGTGAGGGCGATTTCCTCGAGTGCGCCGCGGGTGGCGCCGACGGTTTTACCGGTGAGATCGGCGGGACCGGAGACCTTGATATCAGCGGGACCGAACACCCCCTGGTAATACGGCGCATAGGTGTTGGAGAAATCGATGACCTTCTCGCGGTCGGGCGTTTTACCGAGAGACGAGATGACCAGATCGACCTTACCGGTTTGCAGATACGGGATCCGGTTCGCGCTATTGACTGGCACGAGTTCGAGCTTCACGTTCATCGACTTCGCGAGGAGGGCGGCGGTATCGATGTCATAGCCTTGCGGCTTCATATCCGCGCCGACCGAACCGAACGGCGGATAGTCTTCCGGCACGGCGACTTTGAGCACCCCGGCCTTAGCGATGTTATCGAGCGTATCCGCGTGAGCGGCGGGCGCGGTAATGACGAGAACTGGCGACAGCAGAAGAGCGGCGAGCCAGGCGCGACGCGCGGGGCGGGAAGCGGATCGTTTCATGTTGTGTAAGCGTGGTGTCGAGCGGGTCGGCTGCCGTCAGGGGCGCGGCAGCATCGTGACGAAATCGATGCAAGGTATGTGCCAAGCCGGTGCAGCAAAGGCTGGCGAGCGAAGGAGGGGGGTGATGCACCAAAGCGGAACGACGCGACGCGCCAGCGTGGTGCACCTGATCTTACGAAGGTGAAAGCAGCCACGAGGATGAGCAACCGCGACGGCGCGCGAAGCGCCGCCGGAAGAATGACTGCTGTGTCACCAACGCGGAATGTGCGAGAGCGCAGATTCCAGATGAGCCACTACCGTGGCTGTGCGAGGGACCCGCTTATGAGCTAGCGGGTTGAGCCGCTTTCTTTTGCTTACTTTGCTTTGCGGCAGGCGGTGTGTGTCAAGGTAGTTGTCGCGTGAACCGTTACGCTGCGTGCTTATACATGTCGGCCGAAGCCTGGGTTCGCTCAGGGTTCAGATAGACCGAATCCGCGAGGTGCCAGTTGCGGATAGCGCCTGACCAGCGTGCGGGATTGCGCTGGCGCGAGGTTTGGTAGAGTGCACGCCGTCGGACCAGCAGCTCGTTCGCTTCGCCGCGATGCCGTTGCGCCGGACTGACATATTTCAGGCCACTGTGACGGTGCTCCTCGTTGTACCACTGCACAAAGCGCTGAACCCAGACACGGGCAGCGTCGAGCGTATCAAACGGCTGCTCGGGCCACATCGGACAATACTTCGCCGTGCGGAACAGCGACTCGGCAAACGCGTTGTCGTTGCTCACGCGCGGCCGGCTGAATGAAGGCTGCACGCCCAGATCAATCATGGCCGCGCGCATCGTGGCGCCCTTCATCGCACTGCCGTTATCCGAGTGCAGCACCAGCGGACGACCGGCAATGCCTTCGCGCAGACACCCCTTGGCCAGCAGCACGCCCGCGTGCTCGGCCGACTCCTGCTCCCACACCTCGTTCATCACCAGCTTGCGGCTGTAGATGTCCTTCATCATGTACCAGTAGAAGTAGCGCCCCCGCACCGTGCTGGGCATCCACGTGATATCCCAGCACCACACCTGGTTCGGGCCGGTGGCGCAATGCGTCGTGAGCGTGCGTCGTTGTGGGGCCTGCGCGCGACCGCGACGCTGCCCCTGACCGGCTGCTTTCAGGATCCGGTAGAACGTCGATTCGGACGCGATATACACGCCCTCATCAGCCAGTTTCGGCACGATCTGGTGGGGCGTCAGACTCGCATAACCCGGGCGGTTGGCCACCTCCAGCACGGCCTCACGCTCGGCCTCAGTCAGCCGGTTCGGCGGCGCCTCCCGGATGGCCAGCGTCCGGCCATCCTGCCGCGTTTCGCGCCAGCGCTGCACGCTGCGCACGCTGATCCCCAACTGCTCACACGCAAGGGCACGGCGCGCCCCCTGCTGCACCGCTTCGTCGATCAACTGCATGGCTTCATCGCGATCCGGGCGGCTGATCAGTCTTCCTCTTCCTTGCCCCAGATCGCGTCGGCTTTTTTTCGCAGGTTCAGCAACGCCGCCGCCTCCGCACGTGCCGCATCGGCGCGCTTGAGTTGACGCTCCAGTTCACGGATGCGTTTCTGCTGGGCCTTCACTTCCAGGCGCTGGGCCAGCGTGAGTTTTACCTCCGGCGGGTTGGCCTGCTCGCACGCCTCGCGCCACTGCCGGATCTGCTCCGGATAGATGCCCTTCCTGCGGCAGTACTCTGAAGTCTCCACCTCGCTCAGCGACGCCGTCTCCAGCACCACCCTGAACTTGTCGGCGCTCGACCATTGATCGCTTGTCTTGCCATTACCCGGCATGAATTCCCCAGCCTGTCTTGCGCTCTGCCGCCAGGCGCGTAGCGTCACCGTCGTGATGCCCGTCGCTCCCGCCAGCTCGATGACCGCACGATTGAACGGCGGCATCATCTGTTGGACTACCCATTCCCGCGTCTCTGCTGAATAGCGTTGCATCTTCCTTTCGCTGTCCGCCCTCCATCTTTACATCAATCGGTTCGGGCGACGCGACAACTAGGCTGACATGGAGGGCAGGCAAAGAAAAGTGAGTGCCGCCCCGCACAGGGGCGACGCTAATAGACCACCATGACAACAAGGAAAGGCCAACCCCGCAGGCATGCAGACAAAGACAGCCTACGTATTCCAAATCCGCAAAGGCACAGCCCGAACCCCATGCACAACGGGGCGCAACTGCAACCAGCACTGAGTAAGAGCACGCTGCAGCGTCTCCATGGACCGCGAGACAGCGCGCACGATAACCACGCCGTTGGTGACACAGGAGGCCGCGCCACGCAGAGAATCATCAAACGGCATCTGCGCCGTAATCGCCTCAGCGAGAGCATCATCACAAGCCGCCCCAACGGCCCACAACGTGCCATAAGCGGGAAACCCGGCCAACCCTTGCGCCGCATCCCGCAACGAATCGCTTGCAGCAAGATTGGCGCGCTCAAGCCAAAGCAACTCACCCTTTGGCCCGACGATCCGCGACACGGCCCGCAGGGTTCCTTCGGACCACCGCTCACCGGCTGCCTGCCGGCCGAGTTGGGTGGCATCCCAACCTAAAGCGGTAGCCCCCTCAGCCAGTGTCAATGAGAACTCAAGCCCAGCATTAGCGTGATCAAAAACGATATTGTTCTGCGGCAACCAATCGAGCCTGGCATTCTCGCCAACCCGCACGGCAATCTGCTGCCGAGCCTCCCGCCCATTCGACTTGTACCACTTGGTCGCCCCAGGCGTAGTGACAACAGCATGCGCGCGAGCGCCAACATCCACATCGATATCCAGCCGATCCCCACCCGCCACTCCACCCGGCGGATGCACGATCACCGCATGACAGATCGCCTGACCTTCGGGATAGAGCGGCCGTTGAATTCGCAACGGCCCCTCATGCAGCCGATGCTTGAGGGTAGTCCGCCCATCGTGTTCGACGAACCCGAGTTCGAGCCGCGCGCGCCATTGCGAATGCGCACTGGCTTGTGCAGCAGTGGCGAGCGTGATGTGATTTTCGTGAAGCGACATGCGAATGAACGAGCGATCGACGTGTTAGGACGGAACGTGCCTGAGCGCGTCAGACAACGCGCGAACAGCGCCGCCACAAGATGCGGCGAGAATAGCACGCGCGGCCAGAGGCCCTGAACCGCGCCGCACGCATCAAACAGCAATCAGCGCACGCACCCCGTCCGTATCCATATTCGCCCCTTCGCCACCCGCGACGATCTCGCCCCGGCTCATCACCCAATACCGGTCGGCGATATCTTTAGCGAAGTCGTAGTACTGCTCGACCAGCAGCACGGTCATGCCCATCTCTTCGACCAGTTGACGCAGCGTGCGCCCGATGTCCTGAATGATCGACGGTTGAATCCCTTCGGTGGGTTCATCGAGAATGAGCAGTTGCGGATCGCTCATCAGTGCGCGGCCAATCGCGAGTTGTTGCTGTTGACCGCCAGACAGATCGCCGCCGCGCCGCGTGCGCATGTCCTTCAGAACAGGAAACAGTTCGTAAATGCGATCCGGAATCTTCTTCGGCGCTTTCTTGCTCGCGGCGCCGACCAGCAGATTTTCCTCGACGGTCAGACGCGGAAAAATATCGCGCCCCTGCGGCACATACGCCAGGCCTTTTTCCACACGGGAGTAAGTCGGCAATTTGGTAATCGGCGCACCACGCCACGCAATCGAGCCGCTTTTGGTCTGCACGACACCCATCAGGCAGCGCAACAACGTGGTCTTCCCCACGCCGTTGCGGCCCAGCAGAACCGTGAGCTTGCCATCGGGCACAGTGAGCTTCACATTCCGCAGAATGTGACTGCCGCCGTAATACTGGTTCAGGTTTTCTACTTCGAGCATATCCGTTCGACCCTTAGATTCTCAGACCTTCTTGCAGGCTCTTTCACCGACCCAGGTAAGACTCGATCACCGTCTCGTCCCGCTTGACCTGATCGAGCGTGCCGTGCGCGAGCACGTGTCCTTCGGCCATCACCGTCACCTTGCCGGTCTCGCCCGACAACGCCGCGACGAACTCCATATCGTGCTCGACGACCATCATCGAACAGGTGCCGCGCAGATGATTGAGCAACTCGGCGAGCTGCATGGTTTCGTCGTCGGTCATGCCGGCGGCGGGTTCGTCGAGCAGCAGCAACGCAGGTTGTTGCATCAGCAACATACCGATCTCGAGCCGCTGTTTCTGTCCATGCGAGAGCTCACCGGCCAGACGCCGCGCTTCGCTTTCAAGTCCGATCAACGACAGCGTCTCTTCGATCCGCGCCTGCGCTTCGCGATCCAGCCGCGCGCGTAACGAGGCCCACCAGCCCTTATCTGCTTTCATGGCCAGTTCGAGGTTTTCCCACACGGGATGCTGCTCGAACACCGTCGGCTTCTGGAACTTGCGACCGATACCCGCGCGCGCGATGGAAGGCTCGTTCATCCGTGTCAGGTCGATCGACTGGCCGAGAAACACCTTGCCGGAATCCGGCTCGGTCTTGCCCGTGATCACATCCATCATGGTCGTTTTGCCGGCGCCGTTCGGCCCGATGATGCAGCGCAATTCGCCGGCGTCGATGGTCAGCGTCAGCGCGTTCAACGCACGAAAGCCGTCGAAACTCACGGTCACGTCTTCGAGGTAAAGAATCGTGCCGTGCGACACGTCGATCTCGCCCGGCGTGACAGCGCGCCCCATGCTCGCGACGCCGCTCAATGAAGTTTCAGCGGGTTCTTCGGGTAACGCCAGATCAGGCACCATCGGGTTTTCGTTCATGAGCGATTCCTCTTGCGCGTCACGAGTTCGATCAGGCCCATGATGCCGTTCGGCAGCAGCAGCGGGACCAGCACGAAGATCAGGCCAAGAAAGAACAACCAGTATTCAGGGAAGTTCGCGGTAAAGAAGCTCTTCGCGCCGTTCACCGCGAACGCGCCGATGATCGGCCCGATCAGCGTGCCGCGCCCGCCCACCGCGACCCAGATCGCCATTTCGATCGAGTTGCCGGGCGACATCTCGCCCGGATTGATGATGCCGACCTGCGGCACATACAACGCGCCGGCAATGCCGCACAACACCGCGGACACGGTCCACACGAACAGCTTGTACGCGAGCGGACTGTAGCCGAGGAACATCAGACGCGTTTCGCCGTCGCGCACGGCGGTCACCACGCGGCCGAGTTTCGACGTGACGATCGCGCGCGCGCCGATGAACGCGAGCACCAGCACCGCGAACGTAATCAGCAGAAGCGCCGTGCGCGTACCCGGATGCGTGATCGGAAAGCCGCCGATCCGTTTGAAGTCGGTAAAGCCGTTATTGCCGCCGAAGCCGGTTTCGTTGCGATAAAACAGCAGCATCGCGGCGAAGGTCATGGCCTGCGTGATGATCGACAGATACACGCCTTTCACGCGCGAGCGGAACGTGAAGAAGCCGAACACCCACGCAACGACCGCCGGCACCAGCACCACCAGCAGCAACGCGTAGCCGAGATGCTGGGTGCCCTGCCAGTACCACGGCAACTGATGCCAGTCGAGAAACACCATGAAGTCCGGCAGATCGCTACCGTACTTGCCCTCGTGGCCGATGGCGCGCATCAGGTACATACCGATCGCGTAGCCGCCCAGCGCGAAGAACAGCGCGTGGCCGAGGCTCAGAATGCCGCAGTAGCCCCACACGAGATCCAGCGCCAACGCCGCGATCGCGTAGCACATGAACTTGCCGGTGATCGTCATCGCGTAGGCGGACAGGTGGAACGCACTGGTGTCCGGCACGACCAGCGTGGCGAACGGCACGCCCAGACCGAACACGATGATCAACGCGATCAGCGCGAGCCACGCGCGGCGCGACAACAGCGCGGGCCGCGGCGGCAAGCCGAGTGCGAAGCCGGACTGCGCCTCGCGGTCGGCCGCTGCGGCGGCGCCGCTCGCGCCGACATGGGCGGATGAAGTAGCAGTCGTCATCATGCCTCCGCGCTACGGCCCTTGAGGGCGAACATGCCCTGCGGACGCTTCTGGATGAACAGCACGATCAGCACGAGCACCGCGATCTTCGCGAGCACCGCGCCCCAGAACGGTTCGATGGCCTTGCTGACGAGACCGAGCCCGAAGCCGCCGATCACCGTGCCGGCCAGTTGACCTACGCCGCCGAGCACCACGGCCATGAACGAATCGATGATGTAGCTCTGGCCGAGGTCCGGTCCGACATTGCCGATCTGCGACAGCGCGCAACCGCCGAGACCGGCGATGCCCGCGCCGAACGCGAACGCATACGAATCGACCCGCGCGGTTTTCACACCGACGCAAGCGGCCATCCGCCGGTTCTGCGTGACGGCGCGCACGAAGAGGCCGAGGCGTGTCTTGGTCAACACCGCCCACGCAATCCCGACCACGATCATCGAGAACGCCAGAATTGCGAGCCGGTTATACGGCAGGATCAGATTCGGCAATACGGTGACGCCGCCGCTCATCCACGACGGGTTGATCACCTGCACGTTCTGCGCGCCGAACAGCATGCGAGTCGCCTGAATCAGGATCAGGCTGACGCCGAAGGTCGTCAGCAGCGTTTCCAGCGGACGGCCGTAAAGATGCTTCAGCACCAGCCGTTCGAGCACGATGCCGACCAGCCCCGCCGCCGCAAACGAGGCCGGCACCGCGAGCAGCGGATACCAGTCGAACGCGCCGGGCGCGAAGCGTTGAAAGAGGTTCTGCACGACGTAGGTGGCATACGCGCCGATCATCAGGAATTCGCCGTGCGCCATGTTGATGACGCCGATCAGCCCATACGTGATGGCGAGCCCCAGCGCGGCGAGCAGCAGCACGCTGCCGAGCGACAGGCCCGCGAACAGCGTGCCGGCGATCTGGCTGCGGCGCTGGATCGCGTCGAGTTCGTCGATGCCGCTTTGCGCGGCGGCGCGCACGCGATCGTCGGGCTCGGCGAAGGTGCCGTCCGGCTTCTTCGCGACGAGCGGGCGCAGCAGTTCGTTCATGTCGAGGTCATGCCGCGCGGCGACCAGTTGCACAGCGTCGAGACGCTTGGCCGGGTCGGTGTCGTGCAACGCGGTCATCGCCCACAGCGTGTCGAGGCGCTTCTTCAGCGTCGGATCGGTTTCCTTCGCGCGGGCCGCGTCGACGAGCGGCTTGATCGATGGATCGGGGTTTTGCAGCAGCGCCGTGACGGCGGCGTCGCGGGTTGTTTTGTCCGGTGAATCGAGTTGCAGGCCGGACAGCGCGCCGGCTACTTTCGAGCGCAGCAGATTGTTCAGCGTGACCGACTGCGCGTCGCTCCCAGCGGTGACGGTTTTGCCGGTGACCGCGTCGCGCGTGGTGTCGCCGTCCTGCAGCAGCACGGCGCCTGCGTCGGTGGCGAGCGCGCTGTCGTCGGAGAGCGCTTTGAGCACCGCCATCGATTCTTTGTCGTGGTTGGCGATCAGCTTGTCGACGGCCGCGGATTTGGCATCGAAGTCGTCGCCGGCGAGCGGCGCGACGTCGGCCTGCGTCAGCGCGAACGCGGCGGGACTCAGCAGCGCGAACGCAAGCGACACCAATAACGTTCTGCAATAAAAGCGGGAGATCATAGGCAGGGTTCAAACGGACTGCGAGGTGGGCCTGTCTCGGAGGAGTGACGGCGTGTTCACCATCACTCCATGCTCAGAAAACTCAGGCGACGCGACGGCGGCGGAGGAAGTCTGGAATCGAGCTGACCATATCCGGCTTGCTCGAATTGCCCGCGATAAACGGACTCCACGGCTGCGCGCGAATCGCGGTCTTGGTGCGCCACACCACGTTGAACTGACCGTCCGCGCGCACTTCGCCGATCATCACCGGCTTGTGCAGATGGTGATTGCCGTCCATCGTCAGCACGAAGCCCGACGGTGCGTTGAAGGTCTGGCCGATCATCGCCACGCGCACCTTGTCGACATCGGCGCTCCTGGCTTTCTCGACCGCCTGCTTCCACATGTGAATGCCCACGAAGGTGGCTTCCATCGGGTCGTTCGTCACGCGCTTGTCGCCGCCCGGCAGGTTGTTGTCCTTCACCCACTTGGCGAACATCGCCTTGAACTTGGTGTTCTCCGGATTGCGCAGCGACATGAAGTAGTTCCACGCCGCGAGGTTGCCGACCAGCGGCTTCGTATCGATGCCGCGCAGTTCTTCTTCGCCGACCGAGAACGCGACCACCGGCACATCCGTCGCCTTCAGCCCCTGGTTGCCGAGTTCCTTGTAGAACGGCACGTTCGAATCGCCGTTCACCGTCGAGATCACCGCGGTCTTGCCGCCTTGCGAGAAGGTCTTGATGTTCGCGACGATGGTCTGATAGTCGCTATGGCCGAACGGCGTGTAGACCTCCTGGATATCGGCGTCCTGAACGCCTTTCGATTTGAGGAACGCGCGCAGAATCTTGTTGGTGGTGCGGGGGTACACATAGTCGGTGCCCAACAGGAAGTAGCGCTTGGCGCCGCCGCCTTCCGCGCTCATCAGATATTCGGTCGCGGGGATCGCCTGCTGATTCGGCGCGGCGCCCGTGTAGAACACGTTGCGCGACATTTCCTCGCCTTCGTACTGGACCGGGTAGTACAGCAGGCCGTTCAGTTCCTCGAACACCGGCAGCACCGACTTGCGCGACACCGAGGTCCAGCAGCCGAACACCGCGGCGCACTTTTCCTGGGTAATCAGCTGACGTGCTTTTTCGGCGAACAGCGGCCAGTTCGACGCCGGATCGACCACCACCGGCTGGATCTGACGCCCCATCACGCCACCGCTCTTGTTGATTTCCGAAATGGTCATCAACGCGGTGTCTTTCAGGGACGTCTCCGAGATCGCCATGGTGCCGGACAGCGAATGCAGAATCCCCACCTTGATCGGACCACTGTCGGACTGCGCTTGCGCGAACGGAACCTGACCTGCCAGCGCGAGCGCGCCCGACATGGAGCCGAACTTCAACAGACTGCGACGTTTCATGTGTATCCCCTTGCCATTTGATGGTGACTGTTTATGGGCGTCGATTTCAGCCAGCAGGGCTTATCCCGCATGACTTGCCGCTTGTGTACTGCAAGCCACATGCCATGCTGTAATTTCGACTTGTGCTTCGCGGTTTGCGCGCTGCAGCGTGGCTGCGACGGCAGTCAGTTATGCGTAATGAACGTGGGATGCGGCGCAATACTGGTGCACGATCGCTATCCGCGCCTCGTTCGGGTGCGTGTCGCGCCGCGACGAAGCGTGCGTATCCGCCAGCGGGCGTCGGCGGTGCATGGCCGCTGCGCCGTTGTGCATGTAACAGTCGTCTTGCCCGTATGAAAAAAGGCCAGCGCTTTACGGCGCTGGCCTTTTTGTAGGGCTCGACGGGACGTGCCGCGTCGGATCAGAACGCGATGAACGGCGCGGTTTGCTTGCCGACCGTCACGTTGTTGATGGCCGTGTACACGTTACGGCCGAAGAAGAACGGCAGGCCCCAGATAAACATTCCACCCGATGGCGCACCGAGGCTGTCATAGGCCGCATAGCGGTTGGCCAGCAGGCTCCAGCCGTTGGCCAGCGAGAACGGCACGGTGACAGGCGACGCGGCCTTGTCGACGCCGCTCAGGACCGCGGACAGGCTGAGTGTCGTGGCCGGCATGTACCACGAGCCCGAGTAGGGCACCGTCGTATCGATGAAGATGTTCGCGTTGGAACCGCTGTCGATCGCACTGGTGTAGCGGGTGCCCTTGTAGGTGGTCGGGAAATAGCCGTACTGGTCGAGCGCGAGGACGTTCGGGTTGGACGGCAGCGCGTTGTTCTGCTGGGTGCCGATACCGAACACCAGCGTGCCGGTCACGCTCGCCTGGCCGCCCGAGGGCAACGCCGGCAAACGGATGATCGTGCCGTTGTTGTCCGAGGTGAAGTTGGAGACCGGATTCATGACCTGTGTGTCGAGCGGCACACGGGTGTTCGTGCAGGAGGTCGCGGAGGTGCAGTAGTAGTAGCCGGACGGCAGCACGTATTGCGCGGCCGCCGGGTAGTCGTGCTGCGCCGGGCCGATACCGAGCACGCCGTTGGCGCCGAGCTGGGCGACGGTGCCCAGGTCGGCGCCGCCGCGCGCCTGGCAGTCCGGTGGGGTGGCGTACTTGCCGTCGGCGATCACCTGCAGCGGCAGATTGCCCGCCGCCTTGCCGCCGATCGTCACGTCGGCGCGGCGGATGGAGCCCCAGGTGAAGCCGGAGCCGAACGCTGCGCATTCGGCGATGGATGCGTTGCCGGTCGGGTCGTCGGTGGCGCCGGTTTGAGTCGGCAGACGGGCGGCGAGGGACGGGCCCAGCGCACTGCTGAGAACGCGTAAGCCGACCGAGCCGGTGTCGAGCTGGACGTGATCGATGGTGGCGCATCGATCGCCGCCCTGAACGCCGGGGATGCAGATCGTGACCGTGACGTACGGCATGTTGGCGTAGTTGCCCGTCCATCGTTCGACGGTGATGGGGACGGTGTTTGTGTCGGGGGCGGGTGCCGGCGCTGGAGCAGGAGCAGGAGCAGGAGCAGGAGCAGGAGCAGGAGCAGGAGCAGGAGCAGGAGCAGGAGTCGGAGTCGGACTCAGTGTTGGTGTTGGTGTTGGTGTTGGAGCGGGCGTAGGCGTAGGCGTGGGCACCACCGCAGCCGCCGAACCCGACGCCGGCGTCACCGGCACCACCGCGCCATTACTTTTCGCCGCGCTATCGCTGCCGTCGGCGCCGCCGTTACCGCCGCCGCAACCGCTCAGGGCCACGCTTGCCGTCAGCAGTGCGCCACAAAACGCCTTGTTGAGCGTCTTCATGTCGAGGGCGTTGAGTGAATCAATGCGCTGTTTCATGGCAGTTGATCCACGCGGACGTTGGCGGGAACGAGGCGGGGTAAATACGCCTTGCCGAAGAAGTGGCCCGCGCGGCCAGCCGATTCGAGATGAAAATCGCCGCTGTGTTCGACCATCGGACCCGCGCCTCGCGTCTGGCTAGCGCCGCCATTCGCAAAGTTGGGAAAGTAACTGCCAAGCAGCGCACGCATGTCCGGCCGCACCGGACCTTGCCAGCTCACCGCGAACACCACGTTGGTAGGCAGCGCGTATTCGTGGATCGTCACGCCGTCGGCGTCTTCGGATTCGCGCATCGTGTAAGACGCGGCGGCCGCGGAGGCGTTGCGAGGCGCCGCGGCTTGCAGCATCGACCGAGCGGTCACGCCGGTGTTTGCGCCGGGCGAACCGCCCAGCACGGCGTAAGACGCCAAAGGCCAGAAGGCCGAGGCCGCGAGCGCGGCCTTCACAAGTTTCATTACCATGCTCTCCCAAAAAAGGTCGAAGCATGGTGCCTGCGCAAAGGTCAGGAAACCGTACGAAAATTCCGAAATGAATGTACGAATCGGTGCAATGGCAGGCTCACCGCCTCCTACTGCGACTCCGCCGCATGCGGCATCGCCCGCCGCCCCAACTTCCCGGCCGCGCCTTTCGCCGCGACGCCTGGGTGCGGCACCGTCGGCACCTTGGGCAAAGCGGTCAACGCACCGTCATCGACCGGCGACAGCAGCGCGCTCAATTGCAGTACGTTCTGATCGGTGAGATCCGCCGTCGAAGCCTTCAGCTTGAGACTATTGATCAGCGTGTCGTAACGCGCCTTCGCCAGATCGCGCCGAGCGGAGAACAACTGATCCTGCGCGTTGAGCACGTCGATATTGATCCGCACGCCCACTTGATAACCCAGCAGATTCGATTCGAGCGACGTGTTCGCCGAACGCTCGGCGGTCTGCAACGCGCGCACTTGCGCGAGTCCGCTCACCACGCCGAGAAACGCCTGGCGCGCGGACAGCGCGGCATTGCGCCGCGCGGTATCGAGATCGGCGGCCGCCTGGTCTTCGAGTGCGAGCGTTTGACGCACGCGGCTTTGCGTCGCGCCGCCGGCAAAGAGCGGAATCGTGACCTGCACGCCGATCGTGCTGTTCGTGTACGACGAACCCAGATTACCCAATTCCGCGGCCAGCGCCGGCGTGCCGGCCGTGGGCGTCTCGGCGCCGCTGCCGAAGCCGCCGCCGAAGTTCCCGCCGAAGTTGCCCGCCCCGGCCGCGCCGAGGCTGCTGCGCGAGCGGCTCGCGACCAGATCGACGGTCGGCAGATGGCCGGCCTTGGCCTTGGAGGTTTCGCGTTGCGCGGTGGACAGCGCGATCTGCTTGATGACGACCTGGTAGTTGGCGTCGCTGGCGGTGTCGGTCCACTGGTTGATGTCGGCGGGCACCGGCGGCGGGAGCGGCGCGCCGGCAACCAGCCCGTCGACCTTCTCGACCGGGTGCCCGACGATCTGCTGCAACGCCGCCAGCTTCACCGCGAGATCGTTCTGCGCGGCGATTTCCTGCGAGATGGCCTGATCGTATTTGGCCTGCGCTTCGTTGGTATCGGTGATCGTGGTGTTGCCGACTTCGAACGAGCGCTTGGCCGATTCGAGCTGCTGCGCGATCGACGCCTTCTGCGAACGCGCGATCGCGAGGCTGTCCTGCGCGGACAGCGCGTCGAAATACGCCTGGCCGAGCCGCACGATCAGATCCTGGCGAGCCTGCGCGAACGAGGCCTGCGCCGACTCCACCGCGAGCTTGCCCTGGGCAAAGCCGTACCAGCTGTCCACATGAATCAGCGGTTGCGTGAGCGAGATCGTATAGCCGTTGCTATTGCCGTACGAAGACGGGAAGCCGCCGCCGAAGTCCGTGCTCTGGCGGTTCGCGGACAGCGACGCCGAGACCTGCGGCAACAGTTTGGCGCGCGCGAGCGGCAACTCTTCGCTGTTGGCAGCGAGGGCGGCGCGCGCGCTTTGCAGTTGCGCGTCGCTGGAGAGCGCTTCGTCGTAGAGTTGGGAAAGGCCGACGGCGTGTGCGGTCAGCGTGTGCAGCGTGCCGGCCAGCGCCAGAGCGGCCGCGAAGACCGGCACCCGGAGGCGCATCATCGCGGCAGTGGGCTCAGTAGGTGGGAACCGACGGATCGACCTGACGCGACCACGCGTCGATTCCGCCTTGCAGATTGAACACGTTGGCATGGCCGCGCGATTCTAGGAACATCGCGACCTGGGCGCTGCGCGCGCCGTGATGGCAGACGCAGACGATTTGCGCGTCGTCGTCGAGTTCTTCGCTGCGGGCGGGAATCTCACGCATCGGGATCGACACGGCGCCGGCCAGCGAGGCCGTCTGGATTTCCCACGGTTCGCGCACGTCGAGCAGCACGGGCGCGGGGCGCGATGTGTCGGCGAGCCATTCGGCGAGCGCGGGAGCGGTCAGATTTTGCATCAGCGGGACTTCCGGTTCAGAGGACGGCGGCCATGCCGGCCGTCCGTATCAATGCACGTGATTCGAGCCTGCCGGCCGACGAGCGGCCAGGCCAGGTGAATCAGAACTTGAAACGCGGCGGCTGCACGGCGTTGGTCAGCGGCTCGACATACGTTTCGAAGACATCGGCAATACGATATTGCTTCTCGTCGATACGCGTGATGACCTGCGCCTTCATGACCGGCGCGGTGCCGACGAACGCCGCGAGGCGGCCGCCGATCTTCAGGTGTTCGAGAATTTCCTGCGGCAGCACCGGCAGGCCGCCCGACACGCAGATCACGTCGTACGGCGCGGCGTTGGCCCAGCCGCGCGACGCGTCGCCGGTGGCGACTTCGGCGTTCAGCACGCCGTTGGCGATCAGGTTGGCCTTGGCCAGTTCGGCCAGTTCCGGTTCGATATCCACCGTCAGCACGTGCTGCGCGCGATGCGCGAGCAGTGCCGCCATGTAACCCGAGCCGGCGCCGATTTCGAGCACGCTTTCGTGCTTCTTCACCGCCAGTTCCTGCAGCACGCGCGCTTCGACGCGCGGCGCCAGCATGTGCTGGCCGGCCGGCAGCGGCACTTCGAAGTCGACGAAGGCCAGATCGCGGTACACGGTGGGGACGAAATGTTCACGCTTGACGATCGAGAGCAGATTCAGCACGTCCTGGTCGAGCACTTCCCAGGGGCGGATCTGCTGTTCGATCATGTTGAAACGCGCTTGCTCGATGTTCATGGTGGATTCGGCAGTATGGGTGGGCGAGTTTGGCGGTTTGCCCGCTGACCGGCGGCCTGGAGGCATCGCTCACGATGCGGGCCACGGCAGGGTAACTGCGGGATTGTACCAAATGGCGGCGTCAAAACGTGCCGCCGCGGGCAGGGCGCCGGGCCCGCGCGACAGGCGCGCGCAAGCGCAGCGGGCGCCTCCTTGTCGCCTGATCGTTACCGCGCCGAAACCCAGCGACCCCGTGTTAATCCCTAGCGATCCGACCTTGCGATTCCGGCCTTCATCGCGCAAAAATGTAATCGATTACATTTTGCAGGCGAGTTCACTTGTCCAAACCGTCGTCCAAAGTGGCCCGTGCCGGGTTATCCGGCGCGCGTTCCCAGCCCGATGCCCAGCCCAACAACCAGCCTGGCGCTCAGCCCTCGCGTGGCACGGCCGAGGGCCTGTCCATTGCCGGCGTCGCGGAACAGGCGGGGGTGTCGGTGGCCACGGTGTCGCGCGTGCTGAACGGTCACCAGAACGTGCGGCCCGCGACCCGCGACAAAGTTCTCGCCGCCATCGACGCGAGCGGCTACCGCGTCAACGAACTCGCGCGCAATCTGCGCACCGCCGAAAGCCGTCTGCTGCTGACCATGGTGCCTGACGTCGGCAATCCGTTTTACGCGGAGATCGTGCGCGGCATCGACAGCGTGGCGCGTCAGCACGGCTACTTCATGCTGTTGTGCGACACCGGCGCCGATCCGGGCCGCGAGCGCAGCTACTTCGATCTGCTGCGGCGGCGTCGCGCGGACGGTGCGATCTGCCTCGATCCGGCGACTATCCAGCAGGCGCTCGGCGAGGCAAGTAGCGCGCTGCCTTGGGTCGCGTGCTGCGAGTTCGATCCGGCGATGGGCGTGCCGTACGTGGGCATCGACAATTACCGCGCCGCGGGCGACGCCGTGCGGTACCTGCTGTCGCGCGGCCACGAGCGCATCGGCCTGATCAATTCCGACGTCGACTATCTGTACGCGCGGCAGCGTCAGCAAGGCTATCTCGACGCATTGACCGAAGCCGGCATCACGCCCGACGAGCGCTGGTGCATGAACCTGAATAGTCTCGACTACGAAGCGGGCGCCTCCGCCGCGGCCACGCTGATGTTGCCGCCGCACGCGCCCAGCGCGATATTCGCGGTGTCGGACACGCTCGCGATCGGCGTGATCCACGGTTTGCGCAGCGTCGGCAAGCGGGTGCCGGACGATGTCGCCGTGGTCGGTTTCGACGATATCTCGCTGGCCGCGCAGATCGACCCGCCGCTCACCACGATCGCGCAGCCCATGCGTGAGTTGGGCGAGACCGCCGCGCGGCTGTTGCTGCAGCGGCTCGCCAATCCGTTGGCGAACGTGCCCGGCGTGCTGCTGCCGCACCGACTCGTGATTCGCGGGAGCGCATGACCATGAGCCTCGCGATTCGCTTCGACGACATCCGCAAAGACTTCGGGCCGGTGCGTGTGCTGCACGGCGTGAGTTTCGAGCTTGCGCCGGGACGCATTTACGGCCTGCTCGGCGAGAACGGCGCGGGCAAATCCACGCTGATGAAAATCCTCGCGGGCTATGAGACCGCGACGTCGGGCACCTTGCTGATCGATGGCCACGCGCAGCAGTTCATCGGTTCGCGCGACGCGGAAGCGCAGGGCATCGTGCTGATTCACCAGGAGTTCAATCTCGCCGAGCATCTGACGATCGCGCAGAACATGTATCTCGGCCACGAGAAGCGGCGTGGCTGGTTCGTCGACGATGCGGCGATGCGCCGCGACGCCGCGCGTTACCTCGCGCAGGTCGGCCTCGCGAAAGCGCCGGACACGAAGGTGCGCGAACTGATCGTCGCCGAAAAGCAGATGGTGGAGATCGCGAAGGCGCTGTCGCGCCGTGCGCGTTTGCTCATCATGGACGAGCCGACCGCCACGCTCACGCCGTCCGAAACCGAGCGACTTTTCACGCTGATGGCAAAGCTTAAGGCCGACGGCGTGACCATCGTCTATATCTCGCACAAGCTCGACGAGGTCGAACGCATTACCGACGAAGTGATCGTGATGCGCGACGGCCGCTTCGTCGCGCGCAGCGAAACAGCGGGGCTCGCGCGTCAGCAGATGGCGAATCTGATGGTGGGCCGCGACGTGTCCGACATGTTCCCCGACAAGCTCACGGTATCCGCCGACGCGCCGCTCGCTTTGAAAGTAGCCGGACTCAGCGTGCCCGACTGGGTCGACGACCTCAGCTTCGACGTGCGCGCCGGCGAAGTGCTCGGCTTCGCCGGACTGGTCGGCGCGGGCCGCACCGAAGCGTTCGAAGCGATCATCGGCTTGCGCAAGCGCACGGCGGGCCGCATCGAAATTGCCGGCCGTCCCGCCGATCTGAAAAACCCGCGCGACGCCATGCGCCACGGCCTCACGTATCTGAGCGAAGACCGCAAAGGCAAAGGCCTGCACGTGAACCTGAGCCTGCAGGACAACGTCACGCTGATGACGCTCGAACGCTACGCACATCCGCTGCTCGATATGAAAGCGGGCCGCGCGGCGTTGACCAAAGCGGTGAACGAATTCGGCATCCGCACCGGCGACCTGTCGAGCCGCGCGCGCATGCTGTCCGGCGGCAATCAGCAGAAGCTCGCGCTCGCCAAGTTCCTGCAACCCGACCCGCAGGTGATCGTGCTCGACGAACCGACCCGCGGCGTCGATGTCGGCGCGAAACGCGACATCTATTTTCTGATTCACCGTCTCGCCGCGCAGGGGCGCGCGGTGATCGTCATTTCATCCGAACTGATCGAGCTGATCGGCTTGTGCCATCGCGTCGCCGTGATGCGCGCGGGACGCTTGCAGGCCACGCTGACGCTCGATCATCTGACCGAAGAGGAATTGATCGCCCATGCGACCGGCACCCACTGAAGCCGTGCAATCCGGCCGCGCGCTGCGCTTCGCGCATCGACTGTATGCGCTCGGGCCGCTCGTCGGGCTGATTCTGCTGTGCATTGTCGGCACGCTGCTCAATCGCGATTTCGCCACGCTCGACAATCTGATGAACGTGCTCACGCGCACGTCGTTCATCGGCATCATCGCGGTCGGCATGACCTTCGTGATCATTTCGGGCGGCATCGATCTGTCGGTGGGGTCGATGGCCGCGCTGATCGCCGGCAGCATGATCTGGCTGATGAACGCGCTCGCGGCGGGCGTCGGCGGACAGTCGCTCCCGCCTATGCTGATTCTCACGCTCGGGATCGTGTTCGCGCTGGTGCTCGGTGGCCTGTTCGGCTGCGCGCATGGCTTGCTGATTACCAAAGGACGGATCGAACCGTTCATCGTCACGTTGGGCACGTTGGGGATTTTTCGCGCGGTGCTGACGTGGCTCGCCGATGGCGGCGCGTTGACGCTGGATAACTCGCTGTCCGATCTGTATGGCCCGGTCTATTACGCGAGCCTGTTCGGTGTGCCGGTGCCGATCTGGGTTTTTCTCGTAGTGGCCGCCGGCGGCGCGCTGATTCTCAATCGCACCGCGTTTGGTCGTCACGTGCAGGCGATCGGCTCCAATGAACAGGTCGCGCGCTACGCGGCGATTCGCGTCGATACCGTGAAGATCGTGACGTATGTGCTGCTCGGTATTTGCGTGGGCGTGGCGACTGTGCTCTATGTGCCGCGGCTCGGGTCGGCCACGCCGACCACCGGATTGTTGTGGGAGCTCGAAGCGATCGCTTCGGTCGTGGTCGGCGGCACCGCGCTCAAGGGCGGCGAAGGACGCGTGGTCGGCACGGTGATCGGCGCGATCCTGCTGTCGGTGATTGCCAATATTCTGAATCTCACCAGCATCATCAGCGTGTATCTGAACGCGGCGGTGCAGGGCGTGGTGATTATTTTCGTCGCGTTCGTGCAGCGCGGACGGAGATAGCTTTAGCGTTTCACTTGGGCACGACGGCAGGTTCGAGAATCGGGGCGCACGAACGCCTCATCGACATTGGAGACACAACCATGAAACAGGTCATTCGAGCGGTCGGCGCCGGCGTGCTGGCGTTGGGGATACTGGGCACGGCGGGCATGGCGCGCGCCGACGACAAAGTCATACTCGGCGTCGCGATTCCGACGGCCGATCACGGCTTCACGGGCGGCATCGTCTGGTGGGCGAACAAGGCGAAGACCGATCTGGAGAAAGCGCATCCCGATCTCAAGATCATCGTGAAGACGGCTGCCGGCTCACCGGAGCAGGCGAACCAGTTGCAGGATCTGGTGACGGTGAACAAGATCAACGCGCTGGTGATCTTTCCGTTCGAATCGGCGTCGCTCACGCAGCCGGTCGCGCAGGTGAAGAAGAAAGGCGTGTATGTGACGGTGGTGGATCGCGGCCTGACGGACACCAGCGCGCAGGACGCGTACGTGGCCGGCGACAACACCGCGTTCGGCAAGATTCCCGCCGAGTATCTGGCGAAAGCGCTCGACGGCAAAGGCAATATCGTCGCGCTGCGCGGCATTCCGACCACGCTCGACAACGAGCGCTGGACCGCGTTCACGGACGTGATCAAGACCCATCCGGAGATGAAGATTCTCGACGCGAAGTACGCGAACTGGAATCGCGACGACGCTTTCAAGGTGATGCAGGATTATCTGACGCGCTTCAAGCACATCGACGCCGTCTGGGCCGCTGACGACGACATGGCGGTCGGCGTGCTGAAGGCGATCGAGCAGGCCAAGCGGACGGACATCAAGATCGTATTCGGCGGCGCGGGTTCGAAGGGCATGGTGAAGAACGTGATGGACGGTGCGCCGATGATCAAGGCGGACGTGTCGTACTCGCCGAAATTCATCTACGACGCGATCAAGCTCACCGCCGAGGCGCGTCTGAAAGGCGAGAAGTTGCCCGCCACGACGATCATTCCGTCGGTGCTGATCACGAAGGAAAACGCGCAGCAGTTTTATTTTCCGGACTCGCCGTTTTGAATCCGGGCTGACGTTAGCGTGATGGCGGTGTGATGTTGGCCTGAGCATCTGGAGCGTGTTGGCCGGCTTTGCTTTGCTTTGCTCTTGCCTTCGCCGCTGCGGCGAAGGCAACGCTAGCGCGCTCCCGTTCAAGGAACCGTACGATGAAAACCATCAAAGGTCCGGCAATCTTTCTCGCCCAGTTCATGGGCGACGAGGTGCCGTTCGACAATCTCGCGCACCTCGCGGAGTGGGCGGCGAGTCTCGGCTTCAAAGGTATTCAGGTGCCGTGCGACCCGCGTCTGATCGATCTCGAACAGGCGGCGGCAAGCCAAGCCTATTGCGATGAATTGCGCGAGACCGCGGAGAACGCGGGCGTGACGATCACCGAATTGTCGACGCATCTGCAAGGGCAACTGGTGGCGGTGCATCCGGCTTATGACGCGTTGTTCGACGGGTTTGCCGCGCCGCAAGTGCGAGGCAATCCGGCAGCTCGCACGCAATGGGCGATCGAGCAACTGAAGCTGGCCGCGAAAGCTTCACAGCGTTTGGGCTTGAGCACGCATGTGTCGTTTTCCGGTGCGCTGGCGTGGCCTTATCTGTATCCGTGGCCGCAGCGTCCGACGGGTTTGGTCGAAGCCGCGTTCGATGAACTCGCGCGCCGCTGGACGCCGATTCTCGATGCGTTCGACGCCGCCGGTGTCGACGTGTGCTACGAACTCCATCCCGGCGAAGATCTGCACGACGGTGTGACCTTCGAGCGTTTTCTCGATGCGGTCAAACAGCACGCGCGGGCCAATATTCTTTACGACCCGAGCCATTTCGTTTTACAGCAACTCGACTATCTGGCGTTTATCGACATCTATCACGAGCGGATTAAAGCGTTCCATGTGAAAGACGCCGAGTTTCGACCGAACGGCAAACAAGGCGTGTACGGCGGGTATAGCGGCTGGGTCGAACGCGCGGGGCGCTTCAGGTCGCTCGGCGACGGGCAGATCGATTTCGGCGCGATCTTCTCGAAGATGGCGCAGTACGATTTTCCCGGCTGGGCGGTGCTGGAATGGGAGTGCGCATTGAAGCATCCGCATGATGGCGCGCGTGAAGGCGCGGAGTTTATCCGGCGGCACATCATTCGTGTGGCGGAGCATGCGTTTGACGATTTCGCGGAGAGTGGCGTGGATGCGGCGCAGTTGAAGCGTGTGCTGGGTATCTGACAGGGATGAAATCAATGGCGCAAAGAAGGCTCAGGTTGGGCATGGTCGGCGGCGGGCAGGGCGCGTTTATCGGCGCGGTGCATCGGATCGCGGCGCGGCTCGACGATCGCTTCGAACTGGTGGCGGGTGCGTTGTCGTCCGATCCGCAGCGTGCGCAGGCCAGCGCCGCCGAGGCGGGCATCGCGCGTAGCTACGCCGACTGGCGCGAGATGGCGCGCGCCGAAGCCGCCCGCGACGATGGCATCGACGCGGTGGCGATCGTCACGCCGAATCATCTGCATGCGCCGGTTGCGACGGCGTTTCTCGAAGCGGGTATTCATGTGGTGTGCGACAAGCCGCTGGCGATTTCGCTGGCGGAAGGCGAGGCGCTGGCGAAACTCGCGCGCGAAAAGAACAAGCTGTTTGCGTTGACGCATACGTATTCCGGCTATCCGATGGTGCGTTACGCGCGTGAACTGATCGACACGGGCGAACTCGGCGAATTGCGCTTGGTGCAGGTGGAATACGCGCAAGACTGGCTGGCGGAGCCGATCGAAACGAGCGGCACGAATAAGCAGGCCGGCTGGCGCACGGACCCTGCGTTAGCGGGTCCGGCAGGCTGCCTCGGCGATATCGGCACGCACGCGTATCATCTGGCGGCTTTCGTCATGGGGATGACGCCGTCGTCGCTCGCGGCGGAGGTGCATACCTTCGTGCCGGGACGTCGCATCGACGATCATGTGCAGGCCATGTTGCGCTATGCGAACGGCGCGCGCGGCATGCTATGGGCGAGTCAGGTGGCGAGCGGCGCGGAGAACGCGTTGCGTCTGCGGGTGTATGGAACGAAGGCGAATCTTGCCTTCGATCAGGAACAGCCGAATGAACTGTGGTTCACGCCGCTGGGTGGTTCGGCTGAGCGTTTGACGCGCGGGCGCGTGAAAAGCGCGATCGCGGCGCATGCGACGCGTGTGCCGGCGGGGCATCCTGAAGGCTATCTGGAAGCGTTCGCGCAGTTGTATAAAGACGCGGCGTTGCAGATCGAAGCGTTGGACTCGGGTCGCGCACTGCCGGCGGAAAGCCTGTTGCTGACGACGGTGGAAGACGGTGTGGCGGGGCTGCGGTTTATCGATGCGATGCTTGCGAGCAGCACGGCGGATGGGCAGTGGCGGGAGATTGGGGGCGTTTGAAAGAGGTTGAAAATGACTTGAAGCACTGTGAAAGCGAGGCCCCCCTCCGCTCAACTGCCCTTGCTTTTCTTGATCTGCTCTTCGAACGCGATATCGAGCTTGCTCGCTTTACGCGGTTTCGGCGGCCCATACGCATCGACGAATTTGACGAAGTCGTCGAGCGTGAGCGGGTCGGACACTTTCTTGTCCGATCCGCTCGATTTGTCGACCAGATAGAACAAGCCGCCAGACAGGCTGATCGCGGCGAACTGCGGATTGCCGCTGCGCGTTTTCAGCCGCTCGACAGCGTGGATGGCTCGGGTGGTACGCATGGTGGGCGACTGCTGGTGGGGGAAAGACCGCTACTTTAACAATTTCGCCGACGCGGCGCGTCTGTCCCGTCAGTCCCCAATCGACTTACTGCGGCTTGCGCGACAATTTCCGCCGCACCCAACTCCCCCAATCCTCCAGCACCGTATAAACCACCGGCACCACCACCAGCGTCAGAATCGACGACGTAATCACCCCGCCAATCACCGTCTGTCCCAGCGGCCCACGCTGCTCGCCACCTTCGCCAAGCGCCGCGGCCAACGGCAGCATGCCGAAGATCATCGCCAGGGTAGTCATCAGAATCGGCCGCAGCCGCACCCGAGCTGCTTCGAGCAGGGCCTCGCGCCGCTCCATCTTGCGCCCTTTCCCGGACGCATCCAGCAGCGTGCCGCGCCGCGCCTGATTCGCGAAGTCCACCAGCAGAATCGCGTTCTTCGTCACGAGCCCCATCAGCATCACGAAGCCGATGATCGAGAACATGTTCAACGTGCTGCCGAACAGCAACAGCGCGACCAGCACGCCGATCAGCGTCAGCGGCAGCGAGGCCATGATCGCGAGCGGTTGCGCAAAGCTCGCGAACTGCGACGCCAGAATCATGTAGATGAATATCACCGCCAGCGCCAACGCCTCCACCGCGTAAATGAACGACTCGTTCATGCTCTTGGTCGAGCCTTCGAAGCGGTAGTGATAGCCCGCCGGCAGATGCATCGCGTCGAGCGTTTTCGCGACGTCGGCAGCGACTTCGCCGGGCGAGCGGCCGTTCACGTTCGCCGACAATTCCACCTCGCGTTGCAGATCGCGCCGGTTCAGCACGTCGGGGCCGGCCGTCTTGACGATATCCGCGATCTGCCGCAGCGGCACCAGCACCGGCGCGCCGTTCGCATCGGTGCGATTGGTGGCGATCATCAGCCGCGCGAGATCGTCCACGTCCTGGCGCTGCTCGCGCGGCAGCCGCACGCTGACGTCGTAGTCCTGGTCGTCCGGCGCACGCCAGGTGCTGATCGCGTCGCCGGAGAGCAACGGTCGCAGCGCCGTGCCGATATCCGCGACGCCTACGCCGAGGTCGGACGCCAGTTCACGCTTCACGTTGATCGCGACGATCGGCTTGTCCGCTTTCAGGCTCGAATCCAGATCGACGAGGCCCGGAATCTTCGCCATGCGCGCCTGAGCCACGTCGGACAAGCGACGCAGTTCGTCGATGTTGTCGCCCTGCAAGCTCAACTGAATGGCCTTGGTGCTGCCCGCGCCGTCCGACATGCCGATTTCGGTCACCGAGACGCCCGCCACCGACGCCAGCCGCGCGCGAAACGCATCGTTCAGCTCGACCATGCCGCGCGTGCGGTCGCGCCGGTCTTTCAGGCGCACCGTAATGAGCGCGGTGTTCTTGCCCTGCGTGTTGCCCGAGTTGACCGTTGCATACGTGAAGCGCACTTCGGGGTAGGTCGCGAGAATCGCCTGCACCTGTTTGACTTTCTCCGATGTCGCTTCGAGCGACGTCCCCACCGGCGTATTCAAACCGATTTGCGTTTCGGAGAAGTCCGCGTTCGGCACGAACTCGGTGCCGACGAACGGCACCAGAAACAGGCTGCCGAAGAACGTCACCGCCGCGATCACCAGCGTGATCGCGCGATGCTTCAACGACCACCCGAGCAGCCGCTGATAAAACGCCGTGAGCCGGTCGATCTGCTTGTCGAACAGATGCAGCGAGCGCTGGATCAAGCGGCCGTAACGGTAGCCTTTGCGTCCCGTGTCCGCGTCGTGCAGATCGGGGTCCGGCCAGATCGACGACAGCATCGGGTCGAGCGTGAACGACACGAACATCGAGATCAGCACGGCGGCCGCGACCGTAATGCCGAACTGGTGGAAGAAGCGGCCGATGATGCCGCCCATGAAACCCACCGGCAGAAACACCGCGACGATCGAGAAGGTGGTGGCCAGCACGGCCAGCGCGATTTCCTTGGTGCCGTCGAGCGCGGCCGTGCGATGGTCCGCGCCGAGCTGCACGTGCCGCACGATGTTCTCGCGCACAACGATCGCGTCGTCGATCAGCAAGCCGACGCACAGCGACAACGCCATCAGCGTGATCACGTTGATCGTGAAGCCGCACGCGTACATCACCGCGAACGTGCCGATCAGCGCGATGGGCAGTGTGAGGCCGGTGATTACCGTGCTGCGCCACGAGCCGAGAAACAGGAACACGATCAGCACCGTGAGCAACGCGCCTTCGAGCAGGGTGCGCTTCACTTCGTTGACGCTGTCTTCGATCTCGATCGACGAATCGTCGGTGACATCGAGCTTGACGCCGGGCGGCAGCAACGGCTGCAAACGCGCGACTTCGTCACGCACGCCATGCGCGACGTCGACCGTGTTTTCGCCCTGGGCCTTGATGATCGATACGAACAACGCGCGCTGGCCGTTCAATAGCGCGGTGCTGTCCGGTTCCTGTTGGCCGTCCACCACGTCGGCGACCTGATCGAGCGTGACCGGTTGCGTCGCTGAGCTTGCCGTTGGAATCGCCGACTGCGCGCCACGTCGCGCGATGATGATGCGCTTGAAGTCGTCCGGTTTATCGAAGCGGCCTTTGATCTGCACGGTCTGCTCGATATGGCTCGACGTGAGCGGGCCGGCCGGAATCTCCTGATTCTCGTTCTGCACCGCGCGGATCACCTGATCGACGCCGATCGACAGCGCCTGCAGTTTTTCCGGCTTCACGTCGATCTGCACCTGGCGCTTCACGCCGCCCACCAGCGACACCGAGCCGACGCCGCGTACGGTTTCGAGCCGCTTGCGCACGATCTGATCGGCGACGGTGGTGAGGTCGCGCATAGACAGGGTGGCGCCCGGCGCGTTCGACACCGCGACCGTGACGATCGGCGTATCCGCCGGGTCGTAGCGCAGCACGCGCGGGTCCTTCACGCCGTCGCGCAGATCGGGGCGGATCAGCGCGATCTTGTCGCGCACGTCTTGCGCGGCCTGCACCGCGTCGACCGACAGGTCGAATTGCACGATCACGACCGACTGCGCGTCGTAGGAGCGCGACGTGATTTCGTCGATGCCGCTGATCGTGTTGACCGCTTCCTCGATCTTGCGCGTGACGTCGGACTCGACCGATTCCGGCGACGCGCCCGGATACGCGGTCTGCACGACCACGATAGGAAACGTGATGTCGGGAAATTGGTCAACCTTCAGCCGTTGATAAGAGAACAGACCGATGACGAGCAGCGCCATCATCATCATCGTGGCGAGCACCGGGTTGCCGATGCTGATGCGGGTGAACCACATAGGCGCGGGCTCCGGTCAGTGCTGGCCGGCGGCCGACGACGCGGCCGGTGCCGACGAAGCCGCCGATGCAGGCTGCACCACATGCACCGTACTGCCGATCCGCAACGAGCCGAGATTGTTCTTCACGATCCGCTCGCCGACGTTCAACTGTCCGCTGGTGATTTCGGTCCACGAGTCGCCGTCGGCGTCGCCGGTCGCGCCGGTCTGCACCGGCTGCTCGACCAGCTTGCCGCCGACCAGCGCATACACGCTGTGGCGCGCGCCATCGGTACGCACGGCCGTGGCGGGCACCACCAGCACGTTCTGCCGACTGCCCACCGCGATCGTGCCCGTGCCGAACATGCCGACCCGCAACGTGCCCGCCGGATTGGCGACCTGCACGTACACCATGATCGACCGCGAACCCGGCTGCGCGGCGGGGTTGATCCGCGTGATCGCGCCTTGCACCGGCGTATCGATACCGTCGAACGCGATGCTCACCGGCTGGCCGATCCGCACGCGGCCGATCTCGCCGACCGGTACTGGCGCTTCCAGTTCGAGCGTGCGCAGATCGACCACGTCGAACAGCTTGGTGTCGACGGCGACTTTTTCGCCGGGCTCGACCGAGCGCGTGGCGATTTGCCCGTCGAGCGGCGAGCGTACGACCGTATCGTCGAGCGACAGATTCGACGACGCCAGCGCCGCTCGCGCCGCATCCAGATTCGCGCGGGCGATTTCATACTGGCTTTGCGCGGTGTCGAACGCGTTCTTCGAAATGAAGCCTTTTTCGACCAGCACGCGGTTGTTGTCGAGCGTCTGTTTGGCGATGTCGAGCTGACCGCCCATGGCGGCCATCTGGCCGCGACTTTGTTCGGCGCGGGCCACGTAATCGCGGGCGTCGATTTTGGCGAGGATCTGGCCGGTCTTGACCGTGTCGCCCTCGCGCACTGCGACGTCGAGCGCCGAGCCGGCCACTTTCGATTTGACCGCGGCCTGCGTGATCGCGCGCAGCGAGCCGGTCAGCGGCAAGGTTTCGGACAGAGTACGACGGCCGACCGTGGTGAGATCGTCGGGTGCGAATTCGACGATGGAAGAGACGGTTTCCGTGGCGGCAGCGGGTGCGCTGCGCTTCCTGATAGCCTGGACGATCGCGATAGCGAGGATCACGATGACGACAAGGGCGGCGATGACGATACGTTTTCTGGTTTTTAGCATGCGCGGTCTGACGGACTTCACGGCACTGGCGGAAGCGCTAGCGGCCTCATGGTCACGAGGCGCTGCGCGTTCGCACGGAATCGGCGAATTAGCCTGGGCCTGCGGTCATCGCAAGCTGGCCGTCAGCATGGTACACGCAGCGTGCGTGCGATGCGCCTCCCGAACGGGTTGCGCGAATAGCGGTCAGACGCAGCGGCCGGAATGCGGCAGTAATGCCTTGCGCGATGTTGAGCGGCGCGGAACTCGCCGGGCATACCGGTGCGTTCCGCGGCTCAGCCGCTCACGACGTCACTAAGCTAAGTCACTCACTGACTCAGATAAACAAACTTGCCGTTCCTGATGATGCCCATCACGCTGGCGCGCTGATCCAAACCCACGTGATCCTTCGGGCTCGTATTGACCACGCCGTTCGGCACGACCAGCTCATGCGCGTGCTCCAGCTCGTCGCGCAACGCGGCGCGAAACGCCGGGGTGCCCGGCTGCGCCGTCTTCAACGCACGGGCCACGGCATCCTGCAAGCGCGGATACACACCGGCCGCATCGCCGGCGAACTGCGTCACGCTGCCCGCGCCGTACTTCGCTTCGTATTCGTTGGTGAACGCGAGCGCCGCTTTCTTCGCCGGATGATCGGCCGGTAGCGTGCGCGCCACCACGACCGGCTGGGTCGGGAACAGCGTGCCTTCCACATCTTTGCCGCCGAGCTTGATGAACTCCGGCGTGGCGATGCCGTGTGTCTGATAGATCGGGCCTTTAAAGCCGCGTTCGATCAGCGTGCGCTCCGGCAACACGGTCGGCGTGCCCGCGCCGGCGATCAGGATCGCGTCCGGCTTGGCGGCCATCAGCTTCAGAATCTGGCCGGTGACGCTGGCATCGGTGCGGTTATAGCGCTCGGTCGCGACCAGTTGAATGTGACGCAAGGCCGCGAACTTGCTGAACTCGTTGAGCCAGCTTTCGCCGTAGCCATCTGCGAAACCGATAAAGCCCACCGTCTTCACGTTGTGGTTCGACATGTAGCGCGTCATCACGTCGGCCATCGCGCTATCGGTCTGCGCCATCTTGTAGGCCCACACCTTCTTGCCTTCCTGCGGCTCGACGACGCTGGCCGAGCCGATCAGCGTGATCATCGGCGTCTGGCTTTCGGCGACCGGATCGAGCGCCGCCATCGCCGCCGGCGTGATGTTCGGGCCGACGATCACGTCGACGTGGTCTTCATTGATCAGCTTGTGGATATTGCGCACCGCGGCGCCCGGATCGGATCCGTCGTCGAGGAAGATGTAGTCGGCTTTCTGGCCGGCGATCGTGGCCGGCCACATCAGCATGGCGTTCTTGCTGGTGATGCCGATCACGGCCGCCGGGCCGGTGCTCGACAGATCGATACCGACCTTGATGTCGGCGTGCGCGGCGGTGGCGAGCAACAGCGCGCCGAGGGCGGCCAGGCCGCGAATGCTTTTTTTATGCGACTGATGCGACGTCATCGAGAGGTCTCCGTAGCGGGAAGCGTGGTGCTGTCAAATACTGCGGTCAAAGTTCGTAGGTTTCGTGCTCGCCTTTCAACGCCTGCTCGATCAGCTTGCGGTTCATGCTCGGCGACAACAGCTCGACGAGCGTGTACACATAGCTGCGCAGATACGCGCCGTTTTTCAGCGCGACGCGCGTCACGTTGCTGCCGAACAGGTGGCCGACCGGCATGGCGCGCAAATGACGGTCGCGTTCGGCGTTGAACGCGATATCCGCCATGATGCCGACGCCCAGACCCAGCTCGACGTAGGTCTTGATCACGTCGGCGTCGATCGCCTCCAGCACGATGTCCGGATGCAGACCGCGCAGGCGGAACGCCTCGTTGATCTTGGTGCGGCCGGCGAACGCGTTGTCGTAGGTGATCAGCGGATACTGGGTCAGATCATCCAGCGACAAAAGTTTGCGGTCGAGTAGGGGATGATCCGGCTGCATTACCGCGACGTGATGCCACTGGAAGCAGGGCAGCGACACCAGCTCCTTATAGTTGGCGATCGCTTCGGTGGCGATGCACAGATCGGCCTGGTCGTGAATTACCATTTCGGCGACCTGGGTCGGGCTGCCTTGCAGAATCGAAAGGTGAACCTTCGGAAAACGCTTCTTGAACTCGGCGATAGCCGCCGGCAGCGAGTAGCGCGCCTGCGTGTGGGTCGCGGCGATGACCAGATTGCCCTGATCCTGCGCCGCGTAATCTTTACCGACTCGCTTGAGACTCTCCACTTCCTGCAGGATCTTCTCGACGGACTGCAAAATGATGCGTCCCGGCTCGGTCAGCGAGCGCACCCGCTTGCCGTGCCGCGTGAAGATCTCGACGCCCAGCTCGTCTTCCAGCTCGATGATCGCCTTGGAAACGCCCGGCTGGCTGGTAAACAGCGCCTTGGCCGCTTCCGTCAGGTTGAAATTCTGCCGCACGGCCTCGCGGACGAAGCGGAATTGGTGCAGGTTCATATATAACCTCTCCGCATATCAAAGTAATTTTTTAGTCGTTTGAAATATAAGGCGAGTTTATTACGATCTGTCCATCTTTTTCAATATGGATATCTGTATTTGTCATAAGCAAATGAGAGATGGGTCTAAACGCTCGTTTGCAGCAGCTGACTAACACCAGGTATTCAAGGCGCAGCGGAACCGGATCGCCGGCCGCCGGACCGCCGTGTATCACGCAAAAAAATTGGGGTCCCCGAATGTACCAATACGATCAGTACGACCAGACCATCGTCGATGAACGGGTCGCGCAGTACGCCGATCAGGTTCGCCGCCGCTTGTCGGGCGAATTGAGCGAAGAGGAGTTTCGTCCGCTGCGTCTGCAGAACGGCCTGTACATGCAGCGCCACGCGTACATGCACCGCATCGCGATTCCTTACGGCAACCTGCGCAGCGACCAGATGCGCGTGCTCGCGCAGATCGCGCGCGAACACGACCGCGGTTACGGCCACTTCTCGACGCGCTCGAACATCCAGTACAACTGGATCCAGCTCGAAGAAACGCCGGAAATCCTGCGCAAGCTCGCCGCGGTGCAGATGCACGGCATCCAGACCTCGGGTAATTGCATCCGCAACATTACCGCCGACCAGTTCGCCGGCGTCGCGCCGGACGAAATGGTCGATCCGCGGCCGTGGGCGGAAATCCTGCGTCAATGGTCGACGTTTCACCCGGAATTCGCGTGGTTGCCGCGCAAGTTCAAGATCGCCGTATCGGGTTCGAAGGAAGACCGCGCCGCCGTGCAGCTTCACGACATGGGCGTGTATCTGAAGAAGAACGAGCAGGGCGAACTGGTGGCCGACATTCTGGTCGGCGGCGGCATGGGCCGCACGCCGATCATCGGCGCGATCATTCGTAAAGATCTGCCGTGGCAACATCTGCTGTCGTACTGCGAAGCCGTGCTGCGTGTGTATAACCGCTACGGCCGCCGCGACAACATCTACAAGGCGCGCATCAAGATTCTCGTGAAGGCGTTGAGCCCGGAGAAATTCTCGGCGCAGGTCGAAGAAGAATGGCAGCACCTGAAGGACGGTCCGGCGACGCTCACGCAAGCCGAAGTGGATCGCGTGTCGCAGTACTTCCAGCCGCCGGTTTATGAAAAACTGGCCGATACCGATGCGTCGTACGAAAAACATCTGCTGGAAAACCGTGCGTTCGCCCGTTGGGTCGAGCGTAATGTGCGTCCGCATAAGGTGTCGGGTTATTCGTCGGTGACGCTGTCGTTGAAGCCGACCACCATCGCCCCGGGCGATGCGACGGATGCGCAGATGGAAGCCGTCGCCGATTGGGCCGACGAGTACTCGCTCGGCGAGATTCGCGTCTCGCACGAGCAGAACCTGATTCTCGCGAACGTCAAGAAGCGCGATCTGTTCGCGCTGTGGGAAAAGGCCAAGGCGCAGGGTTTCGCGACGCCGAATATCGGTTTGCTGACCGATATCATCGCGTGCCCGGGCGGCGATTTCTGCTCGCTCGCGAATGCGAAGTCGATTCCGATCGCGCTGGCGATTCAGGAGCGCTTCAACGATCTCGACTACGTGTACGACCTCGGCGACGTGTCGCTGAATATCTCGGGCTGTATCAACGCGTGCGGTCACCACCATATCGGCAACATCGGCATTCTCGGCGTCGATAAGGACGGCTCGGAGTGGTATCAGGTGACGCTCGGCGGTGAACAAGGTACGGGCGCGCGCGGTGCGAACCTCGGCCGCGTGATCGGCCCGTCGTTCTCGGCGGAAGAAATGCCGGACGTGATGAGCAAAGTGATCGATACGTTTGTCGAGAATCGCCACGAAGGCGAGCGCTTCATCGAAACGTATAACCGCATCGGCATGGCTCCGTTCAAGGAACGTGTGTACGCCTCGCGTCAACCGGCTCACGCGTAACCGCGACAAGGATACTGAACAGATGGCTTCTATCATCAAGAATCGCGCGATCGTCAACGATGACTGGACGCTCGTACGTCCCGCCGAAGACGGCTCGCTGCCGGCAGTGAACGACTTGCCCGCAGGCAAGGTGCTGGTGCCGCTCGCGTTGTGGCAGGCTGAACGCGATGCGCTCGCCGCTTCGCGCGGCGTCGCGGAAATGGGCGTGTGGCTCGCGCCGGATAGCGAACCGGCGGATCTCGTCGCCGACTTCGACAAGATCGCGCTGATCGGCGTGGACTTCCCGGTGTTCCGCGACGGCCGTGGTTACAGCATTGGCCGCTTGCTGCGCGAGCGTTATGGCTACAAGGGCGAACTGCGTGCGATCGGCGACGTGCTGCGCGATCAGATTACGTTTATGTTTCGCTGCGGTTTCGATGCTTACGCGCTGCGCGAGGACAAAGATTTCGACGATGCGCTGAAGGCGTTCGACGAATTCAGCGTGCAGTATCAGGGTGCGGTGGATAACCCGCTGCCGTGGTTCCGTCGCCGTGAAGCTGCTGCGGCTGCTGCCTCGGAAAAGGCTTCGGCATGACGATCGCTACCTCGCTCACGCCGGAACTCGCTGCGAAGGTCGAGCGCCTCGATGCGCTGCTCGATTCGATCGCCGCGCGTCACGCGAACGTGAAGCTCGCCAGCAGCCTCGCGGCGGAAGACATGCTGCTCGCCCACGCGATCCTGTCGCGTGGCGTGAAGATCGGTATCTTCTCGCTGAACACGGGCCGCTTGCATGCGGAAACGCTCGGCATGCTCGATCGCGTGAAAGACCGCTATGGCTACGACATCGAACAGTTCCATCCACTGGCGGCTTCGGTCGACGAATACGTCAGCTCGCACGGTCTGAACGCGTTCTATGAAAGCGTCGATCTGCGCAAGCGCTGTTGCGAAGTCCGCAAGGTCGAGCCGCTGAATCGCGCGCTGTCGGATGTCAGCGCGTGGGTGACCGGGCAACGTCGCGAGCAGTCGGTGACGCGTGCCGAACTGCATGCGGAAGAGCACGACGCCGCGCGCAACATCGCCAAGTTCAATCCGCTCACCGATTGGACCGAAACTGAAGTGTGGGATTATCTGAAAGCGTTCGACGTGCCGGTCAATCCGCTGCATGCGCGCGGTTATCCGAGCATTGGCTGCGAGCCGTGTACGCGCGCGATCCGTCCCGGTGAAGATAGCCGGGCAGGGCGCTGGTGGTGGGAATCGCGCGATACCAAGGAATGTGGGTTACATATCACGACGATTACCCCGATTCCGTTCAATAGCAGCGAGAACGCATCGGCTTGAAAGTTTAGGTCTTAATGGACCTTGGCTTTCGGTTCGAACACCGCACATACTGATTTGAATACTTCCGCGTCGGCAAGCCACCGCTTGCCGGGCGAATCAACGAAGGACCGAACATGAGCACCACGCTCGACTCCACTGTGAACGCACCACTCGCTAATACGGCAAACCGGATGGATCACCTCGATTGGCTCGAAGCCGAGTCGATTCATATCCTGCGCGAACTGGTCGCCGAATGCAGCAAGCCCGCGCTGCTGTTTTCGGGCGGCAAGGATTCGGTCGTCGTGCTGCATCTGGCGCTGAAGGCGTTCGGCATTGGCGCGAATCGCAAGACCGTGCTGCCGTTCCCGCTCGTGCATATCGACACCGGTCACAACTACGACGAAGTGATCGACTTCCGCGATCGTCGTGCAAAAGAGATCGGCGCGGAACTGGTGGTGGGTCACGTCGAAGATTCGATCAAGCGCGGCACCGTGCGCCTGCGCCGCGAACTGGATTCGCGCAACGCCGCGCAAGCGGTGACGCTGCTCGAAACTATCTCTGAGCATGGCTATACCGCGCTGATCGGCGGCGCGCGCCGTGACGAAGAAAAGGCCCGTGCGAAAGAACGCATCTTCTCGTTCCGCGACGAATTCGGTCAGTGGGATCCGAAGGCACAGCGCCCGGAACTGTGGAGCCTGTATAACGCGCGTCTGCATAACGGCGAACATCTGCGCGTGTTCCCGATTTCGAACTGGACCGAGCTCGACGTGTGGCAGTACATCGCTCGCGAACAGCTTGAGTTGCCGTCGATTTACTACGCGCATCATCGCGAGATCGTGCGTCGGAATGGTCTGCTCGTGCCGGTCACGCCGCTGACGCCGATGCGTGAAGGTGAAACCAGCGAGACTGCGCTGGTGCGCTTCCGGACCGTTGGCGATATCAGCTGCACGTGCCCGGTGGAAAGCGATGCGGACGATCTCGAGAAGATCATCGCCGAAACGGCCGTGACTGAAATCACGGAACGCGGCGCGACGCGGATGGACGACCAGGTCTCCGAAGCCGCGATGGAACAGCGTAAGAAGCAAGGTTACTTTTAAGCACACGAGGGTAAGACAATCATGAGCGGTATTCACCAACCAGAAGACCTCGGCGTGCTGCGTTTCATCACTGCGGGCAGCGTCGACGATGGCAAGAGCACGTTGATCGGCCGCCTGCTGTACGACAGCAAGGCCGTGTTGAGCGACCAGCTTTCGGCACTGTCGCGCGCGAAGAATAAGCGTACCGTCGGCGACGAAATCGATTTGTCGCTGCTCACCGACGGCCTCGAAGCCGAACGCGAGCAGGGCATTACGATCGACGTCGCGTATCGTTACTTCGCGACCGCGAAGCGCAAGTTCATCATTGCCGATACGCCGGGTCACGAGCAGTACACGCGCAATATGGTGACCGGTGCGTCGACCGCGCATGCGGCGATCATTCTGGTCGATGCGACGCGTGTGACGTTTGTCGATGGCGTCGCGCAATTGCTGCCGCAAACCAAGCGTCATAGCGCAATCGTCAAGCTGCTCGGTTTGCAGCATGCGATCGTCGCGATCAACAAGATGGACCTGGTCGACTACAGCGAGCAACGCTTCAACGAGATTCGCGATGCGTATGTCGAACTCGCGCGTCAGTTGGGTTTGAGCGATGTGCGCTTCGTGCCGGTGTCGGCGTTGAAGGGCGACAACATCGTGACCGCAAGCGAAAGCATGCCGTGGTATGCGGGCGAGCCGCTGCTGGACTTGCTCGAAGCGTTGCCGGTGGAGATTCCGACGGGTCAGGCGCTGCGTTTCCCGGTGCAATGGGTCGCGCGTCAGGACGGCAGCCAGGCCGACGATTTCCGCGGCTACATGGGCCGTGTCGAAGCGGGCGAAGTGAAGGTGGGCGACACGGTCGTCGTGCTGCCGGCGAATCGCGAAGCCACGGTGGCCGAGATCATCGCGCCGGTGGTGGGCGGCACGGCGCTGGTGGATCGCGCGTTTGCCGGTCAGACGGTGACGATCCGTCTCGCGGAAGACGTCGACGTGTCGCGTGGCGATACCTTCGTGCTGCGTGAGGAAGCGCCGGAACCGGCCAAGAAGCTCGAAGCCGATCTGTGCTGGTTCGACGACACGCCGCTGTCGACGCAACGCAAGTATCTGTTGAAGCAGACCACCAATACGGTGTTCGCGCGCATCGGTGCGATCAAGGAAGTGCTCGACGTGCATACGCTGTCGCAGGCGACCGATCGCAAGGAACTGGCGATGAACGATATCGGCCGCGTTGCGTTGACGTTGCAGAAGCCGCTGGTGTGCGATGTGTATGATTCGCATCAGGGGACGGGGGCGTTTGTGCTGATCGACGAGGCAACGCACCATACCGTCGCGGCTGGGATGATTCGGACGTTTTCGGCTTAAGGCTGGGTGGCTCGCGGTGCTTGCTGAGTGCTGCTGCGTGACACAGATGCCCTTACGGACAGGTTGAGGCAAATGGGTAAGGTTTATTTGATCGGCGCAGGGCCGGGTGCCGCGGATCTGATTACCGTGCGCGGCGCGCGGCTTTTGGGTTCGGCTGATGTGGTGCTGCATGATGCTTTGGTCGAGCCGGCTATGCTCGACTATGCGCCTTCGCACGCGCGGCGGATTGCTGTTGGGAAGCGCTGTGGGCAGCTTTCTACCGCGCAGCAGTTCATCAATAAGCAGATTGTGGATGCTGCGCTTGAGCACGATGTTGTCGTGCGGCTCAAGGGCGGCGATCCTATGCTGTTTGGGCGCGCCGATGAGGAAATGCGGGCGCTTGAGGCGGCTGGGATCGAGTATGAGGTCGTGCCTGGCATCACCGCTGCGTTGGCCAGTGCGGCTTCGTTGAAGCGGTCTTTGACGCTGCGAGGGGTTTCTCGGAGTGTGGCTTTGGCGACTTTTAGTCGGGCTGCTGGGTCTGATGAGATTCGTGAGCAGGTTAATGCTGACTCGGTTGTGTTTTATATGGGCCGGGATAGTGGGGTTGAGATCGCTCAGCAGTTGATCGAGGCTGGGCGGCCTGCTTCTACGCCTGTGGCGATTGTTGAGGCTTGTAGTACGCCGCGGGAAAGGATTCTGACGCTCACGCTTGAAGAACTCGCCTGCGGCGAGGCGCTGAAGTGGGTTGATGCCGCGCAGCCTAGCTTGTTGATGATTGGCGAGGCTTTTGCTGAGCGGCAAGTGGATGGGGTTGTTCGCTCCGCGGATGGGATTCTGGTGGCGGCTTGATCGGCTTTTGCCGGTGCGGCGCTTTCAGATTGTTCTCTTTGGGCGTTGGCCTTTCCTTGATGTCATGGTGGTCTATTAGCGTCGCCCCTGTGCGGGGCGGCACTCACTTTTCTTTGCCTGCCGCAAAGCAAAGTAAGCAAAAGAAAGCGGCTCACACCGCCAGCTCTTAAGCGGGTCCCTCGCGCAGTTCCAGTAGTGGTGCATCTGGAATCTGTGTCCTCGCACACTCCGCGTTCGTGACACAGCAGTCATTCTTCCGGCGGCGCTTCGCGCGCCGTCGTGGTCGTCTTCACACATCTCTTACGCATTCATCGTCGGTAAAACGGCGGGCTGTTGTCCCGGTTCGCGCTATGCGCTCGCCGGGACGGCGCGATTAGAAACAAGTGGTCTCGCCTCAGCGGAATGCTTGCGTGCGATCGTGGATTTGCTCGCCGCTTCATACGCCCGCTCTGCGGACAATGGATCGCCGAATGCCAGTTAGTGCGTAATCACCACGTGCCGCAAATTACCTTTGAAGCGTACTCGCCGGATCGGCATCGGCTCGGTTGCGCAAGTACCCGCGCCGTTCTTCGCGGCTTTCTGTGCGGCCTTTGCCAGAAGCTTCGCGGCGTGGCGAGCCGTGATGCGGCGCTCGGGAATTCCCTGCGCATCCAGCGCAATGATTTGGTACAACTCGCGGTCGGTTTCGACTTCCTGCTGGTAGTTCTCAGTCGTATCGATCAGTACGCCCAGTAGCGCTCGCTGGCGTGCTATTTCGTCACGCGTAATAGCGGGACTTCTGTATATCGATGTCGCAAGCGTGACCAGCTTTCGTAGGTTCGCAATCTGTCGGTCAACGAGTTCAAAAGCCGATAGCGCGAGCTTTTCATACTGGATGGCGTCAACAGGCGGGCGCGAAGCGCTTCGACAATTCGTGGGGGATTTGCTCATATGCGATCTCCAATTGCTGACTTGGATCGCCCGACACGCGCTTGCAAAAGTGGTGAGCGGGCACAGTAACAAGGTTGGCAGACTGGACCACACCAAACCAGCAGACCCGAAGGTCTCCCTGTCACGGCCCGCCCATAGCAAGAGTCTCGTGGTGAAAAACACGCGACTCGCATGCGCAGGTGTGAGTATGGTGAGCAGGCTGCCAAGCCTGGCCGTCGCTGTCTTGACGGCGATGAGGAGTCTAGAACGTCTTGCTGAACGAGTGATCACTCGTCCGAGCTAAAAATAGCGCGCTGCGCCGCTTTCTGAAATTTCCTACGCTTTTGTTCGCATGATTGGACGTGCCACGCGAACTCACATGCATTTCGAATTAACGCAGGCATTCGAAAGGAGCGTTGCGGCTGGAAGTCCAGATCACTGCACGAATGAACTCAATCGGAAAAAGCCACGTAGTCACCGAACGACCGCGACGGCGCGCGAAGCGCCGCCGGAAGAATGACTGCTGTGTCACGGACGCGGAATGTGCGAGAACACAGATTCCAGATGCACCACTGCCGTGACTGCGCGGGGGACCCGCTTATGAGCTGGCGGTGTGAGCCGCTTTCTTTTGCTTACTTTGCTTTGCGGCAGGCAAAGAAAAGTGAGTGCCGCCCCGCACAGGGGCGACGCTAATAGACCACCATGACTTCAAGGAAAGGCCAACACGCGAAGAGAACAACCGAGCGCGCCGCGAGTGCAGAAATGGGAGGGGGAGGAGGCAGAGCAGTACAGCGACAAGAACAGGCGACTTGACGCGAAGCGAAGCAGAACAGGGAGACCTAAACCTGCCGAAGGCAATAAAGCGCGACAGCATCAAGAACACCCTCATCTTCCCCAACAGCACCAGCGCACTTGATCTGAACGGAGGGATGAAGTTCGCGACAGCGTTCGATGACGAGAGGCAGATCTTTCCGCACATGCCCGCCTTGCCCAAAAAAAACCGGCACAACGGTAACAAGGTCACACCCGCCAGCGGCAAGAACGCCCACAGCAGCAGGCAAATCCGGCTCCATCAACTCAAGAAACGCCAACACCACCGGCCCCGCCAGGGCATCAGCGCTACGAGCCCCGCGCAGCTTCTCAGCGAGCCTCTCAAACGGCTCCCGCCAGCGCGCATCCCTTGCACCGTGCCCAAACAAAACAAGCCCATGCATAGCCATACAAGAGGCCCCTAATGCCGATCAACCCACTTCAACCCAACCAACCCGAGCACGAGATAAACCAACCCAGGCGTAGCCGCAGTCAAAGGCGCAGGCCAGGTATTCAAAGTGCCGATATGGGAGAACAGCGTGTTGAAGAGTTGAAAACTCATCCCCAGCATGATCCCACCGAACACCTTAACCCCCACCACGCCAGCCCGCGTATGCAGATAAGCAAACGGCAGTGACAAAACCAGCATCACGAACACCGCAAACGGATACAAAATCTTACGCCAGAGCGCGATCTCATACCGCTGCGTATCCTGATGATTCTCCGTCAGATGCTGGATATACCTAAACAGATTGAACATCGACATCCGATCCGGCGACACCAGCAGCACTGACAGAATCTGCGGCGTCAATTCCGAGCGCAGCGAATACTCCGGCAAGCTAACCTGAGTCGCGCGATAAACCGGATTCAACGCATCCGCGGGCGTCCCGGGAGGCGGCGGCACATCGATCAACTGCGTATCGGTCACATCAGTCAATTGCCAATGGCCCGGCGGCTGATATTTGCCGCTTTTAGCGATCCGCACATTCGACAAACGGAACTTCGAATCGAACTCATAGATCCGCACATTGCTGATCGTCGCATCCGGCTTCAACTCGCCGACGTTCACAAAGCGCGTCACCTGCTCGCCATCGGCCCGCGCGGTGAGCGTGTCCTTCACCCACACACCCGACTGGAAGTTACTCGACACCGACGACCCCAGCGCCTCCAGTCGCACCCGCTCCGACAACTGATCCGTATAAGGCCCAACTACTTCGCCGATCAGATACGTCAGGAACACCAGCGGAATCCCGATCTTCAACAGCGAGCGCAACGCCTGATTGGTCGCCAGCCCGGATACCCGAAAAATCGTGTACTCGGAATTCGCCGCCATTTGCGCGAACACATAAATCGCACTGATCAACGCGGCAACCGGAATGATTTCGTAGAAGCGCGACGGCGTCTGCAACGCGACCCGCAGCACCGCATACTGAAACTTGTAGTTACCGTGCCCAACCGAATTCAGTTCGTTGATCAGGTCGAAGAAGAAGAACAGACCCGAAAACGCAAACAGAATGAAAATGAACGTGAGGTAGATCTGACGCGCGAAATACCTTTCATAAATGCGCATCGGTCAGGTCCCCTGCGAACGGTTGAACATGGCGCGCGTGAACAGCGGACGGTTGCGCACGCGCAGCCAGAAGATAAACGCGACGACCACCGCGACGACCACGTGCAGTCCCACCAGCCCGACGCCGAACGACATCTTGCCCTGCTCGATCCACGACTGCACCACGTTCAACAGATTTGAATACGTCAGATAGATCAGCACCGCCATCACCAGATTGATGGTGCGGCTGCGTCGCGGGTTCTGGTGCGCGAGAGGAATCGCCAGCAGCATCAGATTGAGCGCGATCAAAGGCAGCCCCGCGCGCCACGCGAATTCGGCGAGATTCTCTTTGGTCGGATTGCGCAACAGCGCGAGCGTCGACATGCCGGTGCTGGTCGCCGTGTTGACGACCGGCTGGCTCTGGATCTTCACGCCATAGCGCTCGAATTCCATGATGCGGAAGTCGGGATGCCCCGGCTCGCCGTCGTAGCGCCGGCCGTTTTCGAGCACGACGAAGCGGTCGCCGTTCTTATGCGTCTCCGTATGGCCGTTCTTCGACACCACCACGTTGACCTTGCCGTTCTCGGTGCTGGTCACGAACACGTTTTCCACGTGTCCCTGATCAGGCGACATCTTCTCGATGAAGAACACCCGGTGGCTGGTGGCCGACTCGCGGAATTGACCCGGCGCCAGCAGCGAGACCTCGTCGCGCTGCTGGAAGCGCGCGCGGATCAGCTTGCTCTGCTGGTTCGACCACGGCCAGCCGACGAACACGAAGAACATGATGAGGATGATGATCGGCGTGGCAAAAATACCGATCGGCTTGATGAATTGGGTCAGGCTGACACCCGAGGACAGCCACACGACCATCTCGGAGTCTTTGTACCAGCGCGTCAGGACGAACAGGATCGACACGAACAGGGTCGCGACGAGCATGATCGCCAGGTAGCCGATCACGGTCAGTCCGATCAGGACCAGCACGTCGCGTGGATCGATCTCGCCCGAGGCCGCGAAGCCGACGATACGGATCATCATCGTCGTCAGCACGAGCGTGAGGAGAACCATGAACACGGCACCAGCCGTATACGCGAGTTCGCGCTGGAGGGAGCGTTCGAAGATCATTATTGATGATGAGAGGGGGCGCTCTCAGTGGCGCGAGGGTTACTCCCCGTCACACCTCCGGTGCAGCCGCCGCAGGAAAAATAGCGGATAATTGCGGCTTTCATCCTAAGCCCAGACTTTATCCGAGGACAAGCGCGATGGACTTTAGCATAAAAGCCTGTGATTGGACCAAAGGCTCGTCAAACGGTTTCCTGACCGGTAAATCCGATTGCATCGTGATCGGTGTGTTCGAGTCGCAGACGCTTTCGGGCGCGGCGCTCGAGATCGACGCGGCCACGAAAGGGCTGTTGACCCGTGTCATCAAAGCCGGCGATATGGAAGGCAAAGCCGGCTCCACGCTGTTCCTGCACGAAGTGTCGGGTATCGGCGCGTCGCGTGTGCTGCTGGTCGGTCTCGGCAAGCAGGACGCTTTCAATCAGAAAGCCTACGGCGACGCTGCGCGCGCCGCCTGGCGCGCGTTGCTGGGCACCAAGATCGTCCAGGTCACCTTCACGCTCGCCCAGTTGCCTATCCTCGAACGCTCGGCCGATTGGGGCGTGCGCGCCGCGATCCTCGCGCTGCGCGAGCTGACGTACAAGTTCACGCAGATGAAGAGCAAGCCGGACACCACGCCGCGCGCGCTGAAGCGCATCGTGTTCAGCGTCAACACCGGCGACGACAAGGCCGCCAAGCTGGCCGCCAAGCAAGGCGCCGCGCTGGCCAACGGCATGGACCTGACGCGCGACCTCGGCAATCTGCCGAGCAACGTCTGCACGCCGACCTACCTCGCCAACACCGCGAAGAAGCTCGCCAAAGACTGGAAGCTGAAGGTCGAAGTGCTCGGCGAGAAGCAATGCGAAGCGCTGAAGATGGGCTCGTTCCTGTCGGTCACGGCCGGCTCGGTCGAACCTGCCCAGTTCATCGTGCTGCAGTACCACGGCGGCGCCGCGAAGGCCGCGCCGGTGGTGCTGGTCGGCAAGGGCGTCACGTTCGACACCGGCGGCATCTCGCTGAAGCCGGGCGAAGGCATGGACGAGATGAAGTACGACATGTGCGGCGCCGGTTCGGTGCTGGGCACGATCCGCGCCGTCGCCGAAATGGGCTTGAAAATCAACGTGGTGGCGATCATCGCGGCGGTTGAGAACATGCCGTCGGCTACGGCCACCAAGCCGGGCGACATCGTCACCAGCATGAAGGGTTTGACGATCGAAGTGCTGAACACGGACGCCGAAGGCCGGTTGATCCTGTGCGACGCACTCACCTACGCCGAGCGCTTCAAGCCGGCAGCCGTGATCGACGTCGCCACGCTGACCGGCGCTTGCGTCATCGCGCTGGGTCACCACAACAGCGGCCTGTTCTCGAAAGACGACGCGCTGGCGGGCGAGTTGCTCGACGCATCGCGTGAGGCTTCGGACCCGGCCTGGCGCATGCCGCTCGACGACGAGTATCAGGACCAGCTCAAGTCGAACTTTGCCGATCTGGCCAACATCGGCGGCCGTCCTGGCGGCAGCGTGACGGCGGCGTGCTTCCTGTCGCGCTTCACGGAAGCGTATCCGTGGGCGCATCTGGACATCGCGGGTACGGCGTGGAAGAGCGGCGCGGCGAAGGGCGCGACCGGTCGTCCGGTGCCGTTGCTCTCGCAGTTCCTGATCGACCGCGCTGCACAATGACGCAATGCAGTAAGGTAGCAAGCGCGGTAGCGGACCCGGCGGCAAGCCGGGTCCGCGCTGTGCAACGGCGCGCAAGCCCGGCTGTCGACGCAAGGCGGAGCCGCCGATGACGAGGATCGATTTTCACTCGAACGTCGGCGATTCGCTGCTGTATGCGTGCCGCCTGATCCGCAAGGCGTATCAGGCGGGCCAGCCGACCATCGTGCTGGCCGAGCCCGAGCGTCTGCGGGCTTTCGACGAACAGCTGTGGACCTTCTCGCCGCTCGACTTCGTGCCGCACTGCATGGCGGGCACACCGCTCGCCGCGCAAACGCCTATCGTCCTGGCGTCGAATCTCGACGACGTGCCGCATCATCAGGTGCTGCTCAATCTGGGTGCTACGGTGCCGGCCCAGTTCGCCCGCTTCGAAAGATTGCTGGAAGTGGTCGGTAACGCACACGACGAACTCGCTGCGGGCCGCGAACGCTATCGTTTCTATCGCGATCGCGGCTATGCTTTGAACAACTACAAGCAAGGCAGCTAGGCCTTTTTCCATCCGCGTCGCGTGGTCTCCTGTCTGAAGGATCCGGCGTGGATGCGGCCTGCCTTGGCTTCGACTTAAACAGGGAGAGCGCACGTGTCCGATCCCCACGACAATTCGATTCCGGTGCTAAGCGAGATTCTCGTGCCGGGCAATCCGGTGCAGGCGCGTCATCCGTCGAACGACGCCGCCGGGCCGGCGGAACACTCCATCACGGAGGACGGTGCGCCGCGCGAGCCGGGTTTTCGCACTGAGCCGGTGCTCGAGCCGCACGCGATGCATGCGCATGAACTCGCTGCCGAGCAGGGACCCGCGGCCGAGCCGCCGCCCTTGCCGACGCTGGACGAGGTGCTTGAGCTAGGCCGCGTGGCCGCGCCGGAACCTGTGCATACGCCAGCGCATGGCGCGGATCATCATCCGAAGAAGCGTTCGCGCGCGCATCACGCGCATGACGATGTGCCCGAGCGCGATGCCGGCGTCTTCAATCGCGCCGAGCCTCTTGCTCCGTTCGAAGCCGGTACGAGCGTGCCGCCCGATATCGCTCATGAAACCACGGCGGCGCCGCAGTTGGGTCTCGTCGATGCAGATCTCATCGCCGAGCGCCTGCGTGGACGCTTCGCGAGTTTCCTGACGGGCGAGGGACGCGACGTCATCGAGGCACGCTGCCGCGATGCATTGCAGGAGCACACGGGCTGGCTGGTCAGCCAGATCACGCGTGAAGTCGCGCTCACGCTGGAAACCGAAATGACCGCGTGGGTGCGGGAAGCGGTTGAGGAAGAGATCGCGCGGCGCTCAGGCCACGCGTGATTCGAAGGGAAGGCGGCTTGAAACGCGGGCATGCGTTTCAGCGCCATCAACGCTGCACGATCATCGATGCACACTCACCGATGCACACTCACCGATGCACACTCACCGATGCATGGGCGTCATCATTTCAGCGACAACACCCAGCCTGCCAACGTGGCCGCCTGATCGGGCGTGAGTTGCGTGTTCGCGGGCATGGGCACCATTCCCCACACGCCGGCGCTGCCATCCAGAATCTTGTTCTTCAGATAGGTTGCGGCGTCGTCGCGACCGGCATATTTCGTTGCGACATCATGTAGCGCCGGTCCCATGAACGGACGCGCGACCGCGTGACAACTCATACAGTTCTGCTGCTGGGCCAGCGCCAGACCGGCAGCGGCCTCGGCATGCGCGACCGGACTGCCGACGCTCAAGATAACGCCTAGCAGGCCGGCGGTTGCAAGCGCTGCATGCGACATGGATTTCATTCTGGTCTCCGTCGGTGCAGATGCCCGACTCGTGGTGCAGGCATTATAAAAGGAAAGGGGCGCACGGTTTTCCGTGCGCCCCTCTGCGCTTTTACGTAGCTTAGTTGTGTAGCTTACCGACCTGGCATAGGTTGCCGGCGCGGGCTGGACCGCAGCCTCAGACGCGCCTCGCGAAAGCCACGCGAGTCAAATCAAAAGCAGCGTTTCCATTTCCTGCGCTCGGGCATCACCCCGTAATCGCCCCCTTGTTAGCCGGCAACGCCAACGCCGAATACTTCGCCAGCACGCCACGCGTGTAGCGTGGCTTCGGCTGCTGCCAGGCGGCGCGGCGGCGCTGCAACTCGGCGTCGTCGATATTCAATTGCAGCAGCAGCTTGTGCGCGTCGATCGTGATCGAATCGCCTTCCTGCACGAACGCGATCGTGCCGCCCACGAACGCTTCCGGTGCGACGTGGCCGACCACCATGCCCCACGTGCCGCCCGAGAAGCGGCCGTCGGTGATCAGGCCGACGGTCTCGCCCAGCCCCTTGCCGATGATCGCCGACGTCGGCGCGAGCATCTCCGGCATGCCGGGTCCACCCTTCGGACCGAGATAGCGCAGCACGACCACGTCGCCGGCGACGATCTTGTCGGCCAGAATCGCTTCGAGCGCGCTCTGTTCGTCGTCGAACACGCGGGCCGGGCCGGTGATGACCGGGTTCTTCAAGCCGGTGATCTTGGCGACCGCGCCGTCTTCGGCAAGATTGCCCTTCAGGATCGCGAGGTGGCCTTCTTTGTACAACGCCTTGTCGATCGGGAAAATCACCTGCTGATCGGCGCTCGGCTTGCCCGGCACGTCTTTCAGTTCTTCAGCCAGCGTCCTGCCGGTGATCGTGATGCAATCGCCGTGCAACATTCCCGCGTCGAGCAGGATTTTCATGACTTGCGGAATGCCGCCGGCCTTATGCAGATCCGTCGCGACGTATTGGCCGGACGGCTTCAGGTTGCAGATCACCGGCACTTTCTTGCGCATGCGCTCGAAGTCTTCGATAGTCCATTCCACCTCGGCCGCGTGCGCGATCGCCAGGTAGTGCAGCACGGCATTGGTTGAGCCGCCGGTCGCCATGATCAGCGCGACGGCGTTCTCGATCGACTTCTTCGTGATGATGTCGCGCGGCTTCAGGTCTTTCCTGACCGCTTCGACCAGTACGCGCGCCGATTCGGCGGCCGAGTCGACCTTTTCGTCGTCCGGATTGGCCATCGTCGACGAATACAGCAGCGACATGCCGAGTGCCTCGAACGACGAGCTCATCGTGTTGGCGGTGTACATGCCGCCGCACGATCCGGAAGACGGACACGCATTTTTCTCGATCCCTTCGAAATCCTCTTCCGACATGCGGCCCGCCGTGAATTCGCCGACCGCTTCGAACGAAGACACGATGGTCAGGTCCACGCCCTTCCAGTTGCCCGGACGGATCGTGCCGCCGTACACGTAGATGCCCGGCACGTTGGTGCGCGCGAGGCCGATCATGCCGCCCGGCATGTTCTTGTCGCAGCCGCCGATCACGACCACGCCGTCCATCCATTGGCCTTGCACGCAGGTCTCGATGCAGTCGGCGATCACTTCGCGCGAGACGAGCGAGTACTTCATGCCTTCGGTGCCCATCGACATGCCGTCCGAGATGGTCGGCGTGCCGAAGATCTGCGGATTCGCGTCGGCGCCCTTGACCGCGGCGACGGCCGCGTCGGCCAGACGTTGCAGGCCGGAGTTGCACGGCGTGATGGTCGAGTGGCCGTTGGCGATGCCGATCATCGGCTTGTCGAAGTCTTCTTTCTCGTAGCCGAGAGCGTAGTACATGGAACGATTCGGTGAACGCGCCACGCCTTGCGTGATGTTCTTCGAACGACGGTTGTATGCCATGGGGAACTCCAGTCTGTTTTGTTCTGGTCTGTGCTGCGTGTCTGTCTTGCTGTATTGCGGCTTGGATGCGGCGGGTGTCGTGCGTCAATCCAGTGTAGTTCCGACGCGTGATGCAAGGATGCGGTTTTGCCAACTGCGTGTCCAATATATTATTGACGGCCGATTAGGTCGTAAAATGTATCAATCATGTTGCCCGCCATCCCCGACCTGCGCCAGTTGCGCTATTTCGTGACCGTCGCCGAAGAAAAGCACTTCGGGCGCGCGGCCGTGCGTCTTTCGATGACGCAGCCGCCGTTGTCGCAGGCCATTCGCGCGCTGGAGGAGACGCTCGGCGTCGAGCTGTTCGCGCGCACCAAGCGCTCGGTCGAGCTCACGCCGGTGGGCGCGGATCTGTTGCCTGAAGTGCAGCGCCTGCTGGCCGGCGCCGAAGGGCTGCGGCCGCTTGCGCAGAGCCTGGCGCGCGGCGAGGCGGGGGTGTTGTCGCTGGCGTTCGTCTCGACCGCGGACTACGGGCTCCTGCCGCTGCTGCTGCGCGATTTCGGCGCGCGCCATCCGCGCGTGCGGCTCGAACTGACCGAGGCCACCAGCGACGTGCAAGTCGATGAACTGGTGGCCGGACGCATCGATGCGGGCCTCGTGATCGCGCCGCTGCCGTCGCGCCACGCTACGCAGTTGTCGTGGCTGCCGATCGCGCGCGAGCCGCTGATCGTCGCGATGTCGTCGGAGATGGCGGCGCGCTTGGCCAAGGCCGCCGGGCACAATGCAGGACATGACGCCCGTGACGCTGGCCACGACGTGGACCTCGAAGCCGAATGGCTCGACACGCCGATCAGCCTGCGCGACGTCGCCGATGCGCCGCTCGTGATCTTCCCAAGACGTTTGGCGCCTGGCTTTTATGACATCATTATGGATTGCTACGGCGTGGCGGGCCTCACGCCCCAGATCGGCCAGGAGGCGATCCAGATGCAGACGATCGTGAGCCTCGTGTCGGCCGGCATGGGTGTCGCACTGGTGCCGCAATCGTTACGTAATCTGCGCCGCACCGGCGTGGTGTATCGTCCGCTCGTCGAGTCGGTGCCGGCGATCGAAACGGGGCTGGTCTGGCGCACGGCGGAGGTGAGTCCGGTGCTGGCGGGCTTCATCGACATCGCGCGGGCGCATGCCGCTACCGTCGAGGCGCAGCACGCCGGCGCGCAGCATGTTTAACGGCGCGGCCGCGAACGCATTGCGCGCGGCGCCGTCCAATGCTTGCGCCGCGGTCTGTGCTAGCGGCGTGCGCAGGCTGTCACCCGTCCCAAAGAATCGATTAGAAAACCCGCTTCTGAACCTGAACTGCCCATAACAACACGATGCTCATTCACCCGAATTTCGACCCCGTTGCCATTCATCTGGGGCCGCTCGCAGTGCGCTGGTATGGACTGATGTACCTCGTCGCCTTTATCGCGGCGATCGTCGTCGGCCGGCTGCGGCTGCGTTTGCCGTACGTCGCGGCGCAAGGCTGGACCGCGAAAGATATCGACGACATGCTGTTTTACGGCGTGCTGGGCACGATCCTCGGCGGCCGCCTCGGCTACGTGCTGTTCTATAAAGCGAGCTTCTATTTCGCGCATCCGCTCGACATCTTCAAGGTGTGGGAAGGCGGCATGTCGTTCCACGGCGGCTTCCTCGGCGTGACGCTGGCCATGGTGCTGTTCGCGTATCAACGCAAACGCTCGTGGCTGCAAGTCACCGACTTCGTCGCGCCGATGGTGCCGACCGGGCTCGCGGCAGGGCGCCTCGGCAACTTTATCAACGGCGAGTTGTGGGGCCGCGTGACCGATCCGTCGTCGCCGTGGGCAATGATGTTCCCCGGTGCCGCACCTGACGACGCCGCATGGCTCAGCGCGCATCCGCAACTGGCCGCGCAGTGGCATCTGAACGAAGTGTTCGCGCAATATCACATGCTGCCGCGTCATCCGTCGGAGTTGTATGAGATCGCGCTGGAAGGTATCGCGCTGTTCTTCGTGCTGATCTTCTTCTCGCGCAAACCGAAGCCGCTGGGCGCGATTTCCGCGGTGTTCCTGATCGGCTACGGCCTCGCGCGCTTCACGGTGGAATTCGCGCGCGAGCCGGACGACTTCCTCGGTTTGCTGGCGATGGGTCTCTCCATGGGCCAATGGCTGTCGCTGCCGATGATCCTCGTCGGTATCGGTGTGCTGGTGTGGTCGTATCGCCGTGCGCGTCGTGAACCGGCGCAGGCGGTTAGTGCGAACTGATGGCGGCTACGGGTTATCGTAGCCAGCGGTATCGAGCGTTATCAAACGATATGTAGATGAGCGCTCAACGAAAAAAGCCACGGCATGCCGTGGCTTTTTTGCATCAGCTAGCGGCTCGGGCACACACAAAGCGGCGCCCGAACCCACAAGCATTACTTCATCTGCACCGAGCCCGACACGTTGACCGTGACCGTCGACGTACCGCCTTCGATCGGCACCGGCGCCGACATCTTCGCGTCCGAGCTCATGGCACGCGCGCTCATCATCATCATGGGACGCGGCATCACGCCACCGTTCTGACCGACGTTGACTTCGCGAATCGCATAGCCGCTATAGCCGAATGCCTGCGCGGACGAAGCCGCTTGCTGGCGGAACGACTTGATCGCTTCGCCGGTGAGCTTCTGCTCGGCGGCGCGCTGTGCTTCCGGCGACAACGAGAACTGCACGTTGCCGACCTGCATGATCGATGCCATTTGACCCGCGAGCTTTGATGCCGCAGCGAAGTCGTGCGACTCGAGCACGATCTCCGTGCGGCCGCGCCATGCGGAAATGCGGCCGTCGCGATCGGTGGACGGATAGATCGAGAACGAACCCGTGCGAGCCGTCACGCCGCTCACCCCCTTGGCTTTTTGCAGCGCCGAATCGGCGCGCTGATTCAACGTGGCGGTCAGCGCCGACGGATCGCTCGCTTCCTGCTCGAAAAACAGCGTGATATTGACGACGTCTTGCGGGACTTCCGAGCTGGCCTGGGCATTGAGCGACAGCACGCCGGCGGGCTGATACGGCGCGGCGCTCTGCGCGCGAGCCAGCGTCGGCGTGAGTGCGAGCGCGACCGGCGTAGCGCATATGAGAGCGAGAGCGAGTGCCCGTGCGGTGTTTTTCGTCATTGTTGGACTCCTTGCTTGAACAGGTTATGCACGATAAGAGCAAGCGCTGTGGTGGCACAACGTTTGCGCGACCGTTAGGCGCTTGTAACCTAAGCTTGGTTCCCCAATTTGACAATGCCTTCACGTTTGCTTGCAACTGCGTGCGCATTACGCATCATTGCGCATGATTTCGCAGCATGCTTCTGCGTGAACGGATGTCACGCCGACACGTTCAGGCTCACGCTTAGGCTCACGTTCACGCAAGCCGTTTGATGATGAAGCGCCACTCGGCTTCGCTCACCGGCGTGATCGACAGACGGTTGCCACGAGCGAGCACGCGCATGTCCTTCAATTCCTCGTGCTCGCGCAACGCGGCGAGCGGAATCAACGGGATCTTCTTCTTGAACACCACATCGACGAGTAACCAGCGCGGTGTTTCCTGCGACGACTTCGGGTCGAAGTACGGGCTCTTCTTATCGAACTGCGTGGGGTCCGGATAAGCGGTCGACGAGACTTCCGCGAGCCCTGCGATACCCGGCTCGGGACAGCTCGAGTGATAGAACAGCACACCGTCGCCGACCTGCATCATGTCGCGCATGAAGTTGCGCGCCTGATAGTTGCGCACACCGGTCCACGGCAACGTGTGATGCGCCGCGTGGGCGAGATGATCGATGCTTGCTTCGTCCGGTTCGGACTTCATTAGCCAGTAGCGCATGAATCGAATTGAACGTTAAGGGTTTGACAACACAGAGAAAAACTGTGGCCCAAAGAAAAACGGCATCGAACCGAAGTCCGATGCCGTTCTAAATAAGGTCCCCGCCTTAGCCGCTAGGCCGGCATCCTGAACCGGGGGTTCAGAATTGGTCGCAGTTAGCAACACTTCGGGTACATCAGACAGAGTGACGCGCACACCCGTGCTACAAATTTCCGCAACCGTGCACATGGCATTGGTTCAAGGAATATATGACCTTGGCGAACCAGGCAGGGAAGCTAAACCGATGAAGCTTAAACGATGGAACTCAAACGTTTCACGACTCTAGCTCGATCACTCCGTTTGAATTCGCAGCCGATCTCAGGACCGACTGCTTGGAACCTTGACACTGCTCGATACCGCTGGTGCTTACTGCATGCTGTACTGCTGAATCACAGTACCCAGTTGTTCGTTCATTTGATGCATTGTACGCCGGATTTCCTCTGCGGGAAATGCTTCTCCGTGTCGCACGCTCGATTGCAGCTTAAGCAGTTCCGATGCCAGCGACAGGCAAGCCATGACAGCAATGCGATCTGTGCCGCGCACGTTGCTGTTATTGCGGATCTTCGACATTTCGGCGTCGACGCGTGCGACGGCCTCAAGCAGCGCGCCTTCCGTTTCCGGCGAGCAGGCGAGGCGATACGGCACGCCGAGAATCGATACTTCGATCTGCTTGGTGGTCATGCATTTTCTCCGTGGCGGGTCACGTCGCCCTGCGCTTCGACTTCTTGCTGCGCGGGTTCGAGCAGATCGAGCTGGTTATCCGGCTCGTTGTGCGCGCGCCCCCGCGGCAGCTTCTCGAGAATCGCATTCAGGCGCACCTGAGCGTCGTCGATTTTTGCGGACAGGGCGTCGCGTTCCGCTTGCAGCGTGTCGCGTTCCTCGCGCAACAGCGCAAGTTCCGTGCGCGTGGCTTCCACCTCGGCACGTGATTGGGCGAGCTGCTCTTCGAGCGCGAGACGCGCTTCATTGTGGCGTTGGCTGATCGTGATCAGCTTGCCGATATTTTGTGAAAGTGATTCGAGTTCGGTGAGCATCTGCTGCGTCCTCTAAAGACATCGCATTTTAGCGCGGAATGTCGCAGGTTCCGACAATTGTCTCGTTTCGAGACGTAACAACATCGCTTTGTGCCGGCTTTTATCGACCTTATGACGAAAAAGTACTCATGCATCGGACAATAACCCGCACTTAACAGAACAGATCGCGCGCGGATTCACCAGTCCGGATCGTGCGTTCAAAGTTCAACCTGCGAGTGTGCCACTGCGCGTCGCGCGTGGGAAGGCGGCGCAGAAGCGGCGCACCCCTTATTCCGATTCCGCAAGGTCGAACAGTTACTATCTCGCCTTCGGCGTCGTGACTTCACGATGTCACGTCGTCACGTCGTCATGAGTCTGTCCGCGCGTTATAACGTCACGACGACGTGCTAAGCGGCCACGCTAATTAGAATCCGTTGAACAGGGACCATGAAAAGGCTTATTCGTATCCAGCGCCGCGCCGCATCGCGTCCGTCACTGCCGGTCGGTATCCGCCGTGACGAACCGGGCTCGCCGGGATCGCGCGAATGAACCGCCAGTCGGGTTCGATGCCCGCCACACTGCGCGTGATGAACGCGAAGCGCGCCGCCGCGATCTGGCTCGTGCTCGCGCTGATCGCGCTCGCGGTGCTGATGGCGTCGCTCGCGCTCGGCAGCGTGTCGCTCGCGCCGATGCGTGTGCTCGCGGCGCTGCTGCCCTCGCACGCGTCGGTGGGAAGCTCGCTCGGCTCGTCGACAGATCTGGCGGGCGAGATCGTCCGCAACTTGCGTCTGCCGCGTGCGCTCGCCGGCTTCGCGTGCGGCGCGCTGCTCGCGTTGGCCGGCGCGTTGCTGCAGGTGCTGTTGCGCAATCCGTTGGCCGAGCCGTATGTGCTGGGTGTGTCCGGCGGCGCGGCGACCTTCGCTCTCGTTGCGATGATCGCCGGCTGCGCATGGTGGATGGTCGATGCCAGCGCGTTCGCCGGCGCCTTCGTGTCGATCCTGCTGGTGCTCGGACTCGCGCGCCGCGAGTTGTGGCGTGGCGAGCCGCAGGACACGTCGCCGCGTTTGCTGCTGACCGGCGCGGTGGTCGCCTCGGGTTGGGCCGCGTTGATCACCTTGCTGCTGAACCTCGCGCCCGACAACCGGCTGCGCGGCATGCTGTTCTGGCTGACCGGCGACCTCAACGGCGGCGCGATGCCATGGGTTGCACTCGTCGCGCTCGTGATCGTGCTGGTCGCGATCGTGCCGGTTGCGCCGCGTCTGAATGTCTTGCTGCGCGGCGACGCGGCCGCGCAGGCGTTGGGCGTCGCGGTCATGCCGTTGCGGTTGCGCGTGTATCTGGCGGCGTCGGTCGCGGCGGCCGCTGCCGTGACCACGGCGGGCACCGTCGGTTTTGTCGGGCTCGTCGTGCCGCACATGTTGCGGCTCGCGTTCGGCAACGATCAACGCATGCTGCTGCCGGCCGCGGCGCTCGGCGGTGGCGTGGCGGTGATGGGCGCGGACCTGATCGCGCGCACGGTGATCGCGCCGGCGCAATTGCCGGTCGGCGTGATTACGTCGATCGTCGGCGTGCCGGTGTTTCTGTGGATGCTGCTGCGCAAACGCCGATGACGCCTTCCCACGACCTCGTTCAAGCTTCGCTCAGCGCGCAACGTCTGACCTTGCGCGCCGGCTCGCGCACCTTGCTCGACGCCTTTACGCACACGTTCTACGCAGGCGAAATCTGGTGCGTCGCCGGGCCGAACGGCGCGGGCAAGACGACGCTGCTGTCCGCGCTCGCGGGCTTGCTGCAACCGGCGGCGGGGCACGTCGAGCTCGATGGCGTGCGGGTCGCCGACTGGCCGCCGTTGCCGCTTGCGCAGCGCCGCGCGCTCATGCCGCAAAGCGCCGCCGACGCATTCAGCGCGAGCGTACTCGACATCGTGATGTTGAACCGCTTCCCGCATCTGAACGGCTGGGGTTGGGAAGGCGAGGCGGATCGCGACGCGGCGCATGCGGCGCTGGACCTGTTGGGCCTCACCGCATTTGCCGCGCGCGACGTGCTGTCGCTGTCGGGCGGCGAGCGCCAACGCGTGGCGCTGGCGGCGGTGTTGTGTCAGGACGCGCCGTTGCTGCTGCTCGACGAACCGTTATCGCATCTCGACCTGCATCATCAGATCGACTGTTTAGAAGCGCTGGCCGCATGGACTCGCGAGCCGCGTCGTACCGTGCTGTTTTCGTGCCATGACCTGAACCTCGCGCGCCGTTTCGCCACGCATGCGTTATTGCTCGACGGCGAGGGCGGCGCGTATGCCGGCCCCGCCCACGACGTGCTGACGCCCACGCTGACCAGCCGCGCGTTCGGCTATCCCCTGATTCTGATTCGCGATGGCGAACACGAGGCGCTGATTCCGGCGCCGCGCGCGCGTCACGAATCGCTTGCGGTTCATGATGGACCGGCAAGCTGAGCGCTCTACCCAAACAAACATTCTCTTTCAGATAGACCTATGACTTCTTTGTCCCGCCTGGCCGGTTTGCCCGAAGTCGCGCCGCTCGATCAATCGCTGCGGGCCGACCTGCAACACATCATCGATACCAAGACCAAGCCGCCCGGCAGTCTTGGCCGGCTTGAAACGCTCGCGCGGCAGATGGGGCTGATCCAGCGCACCACGCATCCCACGGTACAGCGTCCGGCCATGATCGTGTTCGCCGGCGATCACGGCATTGCCGACGAAGGCGTGAGCCCGTACCCGCAAGCGGTGACCGCGCAGATGGTCGCGAATTTTCTCGCGGGTGGTGCGGCGATCAATGCGTTGAGCCGAGTCGCGGGCATCGAACTCGAAGTGGTCAACGCGGGCATCGCGACGCCGCTGCCGTCGACGGAAGGACTCGTCGACATTCCGGTCGCCGCCGGCACGCGCAATTTCGCGCGCGAACCGGCCATGACGCCGCAGCAAGTGCTCGCCGCGATCCAGGCCGGCGCGGCGCGCGTGCGGCATCACGCGGCGCTCGGCACCAACGTGATCGGTTTCGGCGAGATGGGGATCGCGAATACCTCGTCGGCCGCGTGCCTGATGAGCCGCCTGTGCGGCGTGCCGATCGACGAATGCGTCGGACGCGGCACCGGTCTCGACAATGCCGGGCTCGCTAAAAAGCGCAACGTATTGGCGTCGGCGCTCGCGCATCACGACGTGTCCAGCGATCCGCTGACGGTGCTCGCCACCTTCGGCGGCTTCGAAATCGCGATGATGGCCGGCGCGTATCTCGCCGCCGCCGAAGCGCGCATGACGATTCTGGTGGACGGCTTCATCGCGACGTCGGCCCTCCTGGTCGCCGACGCGCTCGCGCCGAACGTGCGCGAATACTGCGTGTTTGCGCACGCGTCGAACGAGGCGGGGCATCGGCGCATGCTCGATCATTTCGGCGGACTGCCGTTGCTGTCGCTCGACATGCGTCTCGGCGAAGGCACCGGCGCGGCGCTCGCGGTGCCGCTGCTGCGCGCGGCGACGGCGTTCGTCAACGACATGGCCAGCTTTGAATCGGCTGGCGTCGCGAATCGCGACGCGTGATCCTGGTGACCCCCGTGATCCGCGTGATCCGTCATACGGAAACGGCGCGGCGCGTGCCCCGGAGCTCTTCATGAATCCGCTCGCGGAACTGCGCTATTTCTTCACGGCGCTCGGCTATTTCACGCGCGTGCCCGTGCCGCGCTGGGTCGGCTTCGAGCCGCATTATCTGAATGCGGCGGCGCGCTATTTTCCGCTGGTCGGCGCGTTGGTCGGGGGCTTGAGCGCGCTAGTCTATCTGGCCGCGCTGCACGTGTTTCCGGCCGGCGTCGCCGTGTTGCTGTCGATGGCCGCGTCGCTGCTCGTCACCGGTGCGTTTCACGAAGACGGTCTCGCCGATTGCGTCGATGCGTTCGGTGGCGCCTATACACGCGACGACGTGCTGCGCATCATGCATGACTCGCGCATCGGCGCCTTTGGCGCCATCGCTCTCGTGATCGCCTTGGCATTGAAGTGGCAAACGCTCGCCGCGTTGCCGCCGCTGCACGCCGCAAGTCTGATGATTGCCGCGCACGCGGCGAGCCGCACGTGCGCGATCAGCTATCTGGCGACGCTCGACTACGTGCGCGCCGAAGGCAAGGCCAAACCGGTCGCGCAGCGGCTGAGCGGCCCGGCGTTGTTGTGTGCCGTGTTGTTTGGCTTGCCGTGGCTGGGGTGGCCGAATGGGCTCACGTGGCCCGATGCCTCCGCCTGGCGCTTCGCTGCCTCGGCGCTCGTGTTACTACTGGCGCTTCGCTTCGTCATGGGACGTTATTTCGTCAGACGCATCGGCGGTTATACCGGCGACTGTCTCGGCTTCGCGCAGCAGATCTTTGAATTGAGCATCTATCTGGTGGGGCTTGCATGGATATCGTCCTGATTCGCCATCCTGCCGTTGCGCTCGAGGCGGGCGTTTGTTATGGCCACAGCGATGTGGCGCTGGCCGAAGACGCCGAAATCTCGTCCGACGCGCTCGCGTTGAAACTCGCCACCTTGCAGGTGCCCGCGCCGCGCGTGCTGATGTCGAGTCCGCTCACGCGCTGTTCGGCGCTCGCGACCGAAATGGCGAACGCGTTCGGGTGCGTGATCAGTCACGACGATCGTCTGAAGGAAATGGATTTCGGCGATTGGGAGACGCAACGCTGGGACGCGATCGATCGTGAGTTGCTCGACGCCTGGGCGGCTAACTTCGAGCATGCGCGTGCGCATGGCGGCGAGAGCGTCGCGCAGTTCGTCACGCGCGTGCGTGCGTGGCTCGATGCGTTCGCGCAGACGCGCGAGTTGTCGCCGGCGTATGTGGTCACGCATGCGGGCGTGATGCGGGTGATCGCGTCGCTGGTGCTGGACGTGCAGTTGGAAGGCTGTCTGCGCTGGTCGCTGGACATGACCGGGATCGTCTGGTTGAGGCGCGATGACGAAACGCAGCAGTGGTCGTTGGTGAGGTGGAATGCGTGAGGACGGCGGGCTTCGCGACGCTTGCCGTGCGCGCGTGGCGCTCGTCATGTGAATGAGCGGGTGCCAGGCGTCGCTGTTTTACTTCGCGCCAGGCTTTCTGTGTGAGCGCGCTGCTTCCAGATCTTCGCAGAGTTGCTTCGCGCCCTGCGCGATGCGCGGCGCCGGGCGATTGATCAGATCGCCGTCGACCGCAAACAGATTGTTGTTCGCCACCGCGGTCAGACTCGGCCACGCGCGCCACGTGGCGAGTTGCGGCAGCGGGGTATCTGGCTTGGTTGCGCCGGGGGCGGCAGTGACGATCGCTTCCGGATTCGCGGCGAGCACGGCTTCGGTTGAAACCGTCGGCACTAGCGGCTCGAGTTTCGCGAACACATTGCGGCCGCCGCACAGTGCGATCACATCGCTGATCATATGGTCGCCGTTGAGCGTCATCAACGGTTGATCCCACACCTGATAAAACACGCTGACGGGCGGCCGGCTCGTGTACTGCGTGCGTAACGTCGCGATGTCGCGGCGATACGCGGCGGCCGCCGCATCCGCGGTCGATGACGTGCCGAGCAATTGGCCGAGCTTCGTCAGCGATACGGCAACGTCGTCGAGACGATGCGGCTCGCTGAAGAACAACGGCACGTGCAATTCGCGCAGACGATCGAGTTGACGTTGCGCATTGCCATGCCGCCACACGACGATCAGGTCCGGCTTCAACGCGACGATGCGTTCGAGGTCGAGCGCTTTGTTATCGCCGACGCGCGGCAGTTGTTTTGCCTCCGGCGGATAGTCGCTGTAGGACACCGCGCCGACCATTTTTGCGCCGCCGCCTGCGGCATAGAGCAATTCGGTGACGTGCGGCGCGAGGCTGATCACGCGTTGAGCGGGAGCGGGTAGGGTGACGGTTGCGCCGGTGTCGTCGGTGACGGTGATGGCGGCGTATGCGGGCAAAGTCGCCGCACACAGCGAGAGGGCTAGCAATACGCGGGTAAGTGCGGTCATCGGCGCTGCGCGTTGAAAAGGACGGGTTGGATCAGCGTATTCATGCGGCGTCGATTTCCCGCATCGCTTCGACCAGGCGTTGCTCGAAGCGTGCCCATTCCGGCTCGCTGCCGGGCAAGCCGAAACGCACGCTGCGCGAGGAAGTAAAGAGTCGGGTCCACACGCCGCGCCGTGCCAATGCGTCGTGTAAAGCGGGCGCGCGTGCGTCGTCGGTCCAGGCGAAAAGCGGCGTGCTGCGCGTGGCAAGTCCTTGCGCGTGCAACAGGTTGGTCAGACGCTCGCTCTCCAGGTTGAGTTGCGAGCGCATGCGCTGTTGCCAGGCTTCGTCCGCGAACGCGGCTTTGACCGCGTGACGAGCGGGACCGCTGACCGTCCACGCACCGAGCGTCTGTCGCAAGGCACCGAGCAACCTCGGCGCGCCTAGTACGAAACCTGCGCGTACGCCGGCCAGGCCGAAGAACTTCCCCGGCGAGCGCAACACGATCAGGCCGTCGCGATACGTGTCGGCCGCGAGCGACACCGACGGCATCGTATCGGCGAAGGCTTCGTCGACTAGCAGCGTGCCGCCGCGTGCGTTGAGTTGCGCATGCCAGTGCAACAGCCTCGCGGCGCTCACATGCTGCGCCGTCGGATTGTTCGGGTTCACGATAACCGCATGCGTGAGCGTGTCGGGCAAGGATTCGCAGGACACGTCGAGCGGCACGACGTCATGACCGGCGCGTTCGAATGCAGGCGCGTACTCGCTGTAAGTGAGCGGCGCGATGCCGACCTGGGCGCGTGGCAGTAGCGCAGGCAGCGCGCGAATCGCGGCCTGACTTCCCGCGACGGGCAGCACGTGAGCGGCATCCGGCGCGCCGTAGTAGCGCGCGGCGCAGGCGGCGAAGTCGTCGCCGTCGTCGGGTAGACGCCGCCATGCATCGGCGGGAACCGGCGGCACCGGATAGCCGTGCGGATTGATGCCCGTCGACAGATCGAGCCACTGCGCGTACGGCATGCCATAACGTGTGGCGGCTTCGTGCAGATTGCCGCCGTGAACGGCGGGGGCGGTTGCCGCGGCCGCGTCTCCGTTGACCGGATCGATCGCACCCTCACGCATGAAACGGCACACTCAACAGTGCCAGCACGATCAACATCGCCAGCCAGAGAATCACCGTGCGTTCCACCAGCATCAACGCGGCCGTCACATGCGCGGCCTTCGCGGGATGTCCGAAGCCGAGCGTGGGCCGCTGCTCCAGCGCGCCGTGATACACCGCCGGCCCGCCGATCAGCACATTCAAACTGCCCGCGCCGGCCGCCATCACCGGCCCGGCATTCGGGCTGTCCCAGCGCGGCGCCTGCTCGCGCCAGCAGCGCCACGCCGTGCGCGTATCGCCGAGCAACGCGTAACTCGCGGCGGTCAGACGCGCGGGAATCCAGTTGAGCACGTCGTCGATGCGTGCAGCCGCCCAGCCGTAGCGCAAATAGCGCGGCGTGCGATAGCCCCACATGGCATCCAGCGTGTTGGCGAGACGGAAGCCGAGCGCGCCCGGACCGCCCGCGATCGCGAACCAGAACAGCGCGCCGAAGATCGCGTCGTTGCCGTTTTCGAGCGCCGATTCCACGGCGGCGCGCGACAACGCGCCTTCGTCGGCGTGCGCGGTTTCGCGCGAGACGATCCGTGCGGTCAGGAGACGCGCCTGCGCGAGATCGCGTTGCGCGAGCGCCTGGGCGATCGGCGCGATGTGATCGTGCAGGCTGCGCGCGCCGAGTGCGAACCACAACAGCACGACATGTACCGCGCAGGCCGCGAAAAACGGCAGCACCGAGACCAGCCACCACGCGACCAGCACCGGCGGCAACACGGCCAGCGCCCACGCGAGCAAGCCCTTGAGCCGCAAGCGGCGGCCGGTGTTGTAGCGCGCTTCGAGGCGCTTCGCCCAGTTGCCGAAGCCGACCAGCGGATGCGCGGTGCGCGGCTCGCCGAGCCAGCGGTCGACCGCGACGCCCGCGGTCGCCAGCGTGACGATCAGAGGAAGCGACAGCATCACGCGTGGCCCGCCGTTTTCAACGCGAGCGGCAAGCCCGCGACCATCATCGTGGCTTGGGTGCTCAACGCGGCGATGCGCTGATTGAGCCGGCCGAGTTCGTCGACGTAAAGACGCGTGGCCGCGCCGAGCGGCACGACGCCCAGGCCGATTTCGTTGCTGACCACGATGACTTTGCCGTGCGCGGCGCCGAGCGCCGTTTCGAGTGCGGCGACTTGCGCGCGATAGCGATCGAGCGACAGCGCTTCACCTTCGGACGGACACAGCAGGTTGGCAAGCCACAGCGTCAGGCAATCGATCAGCACGCAATGTTTGGGCGCATCTGCTTGCGTGAGCGCAGCGGCGAGATCGACACCCGCTTCGACCAGCCGCCAATGTGCCGGACGCCGCTCGCGATGATGCGCGATACGCGCGGCGAATTCGGCGTCGTCACTGACGCGCGCGGTGGCGATGTAGGTGACGGGAAGGGCGCTGCGATCGGCCAGTTGCTCGGCGTGCAAGCTCTTGCCGGAACGGGCGCCGCCGAGGACGAAGGTGAGGTCGCGGGGAGTCATCGCGTGATTGTACCGGCGCGCGGATGGCGGCGGCGGGGTGGGATAATGCCGCGTTCCTCTTCACCGCCGACCCACCACACCTCGTGACCACCACCTCGATTCCCCAAGACGCCGTCCCCGTCCCGCGCGGCACGCTGATGATTCAGGGCACCACGTCCGACGCCGGCAAGAGCACGCTGGTGGCCGGTTTATGCCGGCTCGCGCGGCGCGCGGGCGTGCGGGTCGCGCCGTTCAAGCCGCAGAACATGGCGCTCAATAGCGCGGTCACGGTCGACGGCGGCGAGATCGGCCGCGCCCAGGCGTTGCAGGCGGTGGCCGCGGGGATCGCCGCGCACACCGATCTGAATCCCGTGCTGCTCAAGCCGACGAGCGATCGTGGCGCGCAGGTGATCATCCACGGCAAGGCGCGCATGAATCTCGATGCCCGCGCTTATCACGACTACAAACCCATCGCGTTCGAAGCGGTGCTGGAATCGTATGCGCGCCTGCAGGCCGGCTACGACGCGATTTTTGTCGAAGGCGCGGGCAGCCCCGCCGAGATCAATCTGCGCGATCGCGACATCGCCAACATGGGTTTCGCGGAGGCGGTGGATTGCCCGGTCGTGCTGGTGGCCGATATCGATCGCGGCGGCGTGTTCGCGCATCTGACCGGCACGCTTGCGTGTCTGTCGGCGAGCGAGCAGGCGCGGGTGCGCGGCTTCGTCATCAACCGGTTTCGTGGCGACGTTAGCTTGCTGCGACCCGGCCTCGACTGGCTCGAAGCGAAGACCGGCAAGCCGGTGCTCGGCGTGGTGCCGTATCTGCACGGCCTGACGCTCGACGCGGAAGACATGCTGCCGCCGGAACTGCGCGCGGCCCATCGCGGCGACGCGCAGCGGATGCTGCGCGTGGTCGTGCCGGTGCTGCCGCACATCAGCAACCACACCGATTTCGATGCGCTGCGCGCGCATCCGCAGGTCGATTTTCATTACGTGCGAAGCGGCATGCCGATGCCGTCGGCCGATCTGATCATTCTGCCGGGCTCGAAGAATGTGCCCGGCGATCTGGCGTTTCTGCGCGCGCAAGGGTGGGACGCGGTGCTGCAACGGCATCTGCGTTACGGCGGACGGGTGATCGGCATTTGCGGCGGCATGCAGATGCTCGGGCGCGAAGTGGCCGATCCGCATGGCGTGGAAGGCGCGCCGGGGACGTCGGCGGGACTTGGCTGGCTCGATTACTCTACGGTGCTCACGCGCGACAAGACGCTGAAGAACGTCACCGGACGCCTCGCGTTGCCCGGTTCGCCCGAGGTGTCGGGTTACGAAATCCACATGGGCGAGACGCACGGCCCGGCGCTGGACTCGCCCGCGTTGCAGTTGGGCGATGCGCTTGCCGCGCGTCCGGATGGCGCGTTGTCCGCCGACGGCCAGATCCTCGCCACCTATGTGCATGGCCTGTTCGACACGCCGTCCGCGTGCGCCGCGTTGCTGGCGTGGGCGGGGTTGAGCGACGCCGAAGCGATCGACTATCCGGCGTTGCGCGAGGCGTCGCTGGAGCGACTCGCCGACACGCTGGCCGAACATCTTGATCTGGCGAAGCTTTTTGGGGCGATGGCGTGATCTGGATCAACACCGCAATACCGATTAAATCCTGATGGGAATTAATCTAAGCCTGAAACGTGGTTTTTCACTCCATATGGTTCGAATAGAGTCCTGACATCGACGGCTGGTTTTGGCCGTCTCTCTCTTCAAGGACTCGTCATGAACTCGAACCGCTCCGCCGATCTGGCTGCTTTACTGCTGCGTGTGGCCTTGGGCGTGCTGTATCTCGCGCACAGCCTGCAAAAAATCTTCGTTTTCACGCTGCCGGGCACGGCGCAATTTTTCGTTTCGCTGGGTTTGCCGGGCTGGCTCGGCTATGTGACGGCGTTCGTCGAATTGCTCGGTGGCATTGCGTTGCTGCTCGGCGTGCAGGTCCGCTGGGTCGCGCTGGCGTTGCTGCCGTTCATGCTCGGCGCGATGTCGGCGCATTGGCATAACGGCTGGGGTTTCGCGTCGCCGAACGGCGGCTGGGAATATCCGGCGTTCTGGGCGGTGACGCTGGCGGTGCAGTCGCTGCTGGGCGGCGGTGCGCTGGCGCTGGGTAGCGTGAAGACGGTGCGGGCTGCGGTGGCGTAAGGGCTGCGCAGTCTCGCCGGCAACAATGTCGGACAACAAAAAAGCACGCGCCGTGAGGTCGCGTGCTCAGACTGCTGACCAACCCCACGTTTTTCGGAGCGTGGGGTTTTGTTTTTCAGGCAAAGCAAATCTGGCAGTGAAGCACGACGTGGCGGTTGAAACGGGCCAGAAGTGCAGCGATGAGCCACTGCAGGCGATTGCCGGGCCGCTGGCGCACGCATAAACACGCCCGCAGGCGTGCCACCAGCAGCGCGATCTTCTTGATGTTCTGCGCCGCAGCGCCGAGCAGGCACTGCTCGGCCACCTTGCGCAGCCCGCGCATCCTCGCGTAGCGATGCCCATGCAGCTGCTTGGCATCCGCGAAGCTGCGCTCCACCGTTTCCTTGCGCCGTTTGTAGATCGCCTTGCCCCAGTCGGTCAGGCGACGCGCATCGACGCGCTCCTTCGCGCGCTCCCATACGTGCCGGATGACCACCTTCACATGGTTTGCGCTCGTCGTGCATTGGCCGCGCGCCTCACAGGTGCCGCAGCGCGACGGATCGGACCTGAACTCCTGATAGCCCGCGCGGTTTGTCGTGCTGTAGCGCAGTACCTGCCCGCGTGGGCACGTGTATTCCTCGCGATACCGGCTGTATCTGAACTCGCGTTTGTAGAAGAACCCGGGCTTGTGATTCGGCGTGCGGTAGCCCATCACGCCCTCAATGCCGCGATCCTCCAGCCCCTGGCAGATTGCCGGCGTGAAGTAGCCCGCATCCAGCCCCACCGCCTGCACCTGGAAGCCAAAGCGTTCGCGCTGCCGGTCCAGCCGCGCCAGATACGGCTGGCTGTCGTGCACCGAGGCGGGTGTCACATGCGTGTCGGTGACGATTGAATAGCGCGCATCGACCGTGCGGTGATCCAGGTAGAAGAAGCCCGTGGGCTTGTCGTCGCGCACCATGTAGCCGCTGTCCGGGTCGGTGCGGCTGACCTTCGTTTCCTTGCGCTCCGGTGTGGCAGCCGACCTCGAGCCCTCATCGTCGTCGGGGCCTTTGCGTTCGTCGCGCCGCAGCGGCTTCTTATCGTGCGCTGCCCGGTCCGCATCGACCGCAGCGTCCAGCGCCGCCAGATAAGCCGAAGGCGCCTGTTCGAGCTGCACCAGATCAAACTTGCGCTTGTTGGCGTTCGCCTTCAGGTGGGTGCTGTCGGTGTAGAGCACCCGTCCCTCGACCATGCCGCGCCCGATCGCCTGCTGCACGATTGCGTCGAAGATCTCCTGGTAGACCGTCGTGTCGGTGAAGCGCCGTCGCCGGTTCTGCGAGAACGTCGAGGCGTCAGGCACCCGGTCCGTGAGCCGAAAGCGTGCAAACCACCGGTAGGCCACGTTGACCTGCACCTCGCGCATGAGCTGGCGCTCACTGCGTACCCCGAACAGGTAGCCGATGAACAGCAATTTGAACATCACCACCGGATCGAGCGCTGGGCGCCCGTTGTCCGCGCAATACAGGTGCGCCACCTTCTCACGGATGAATTCGAAATCCACCGCCGCGTCGATCTGGCGCAGCAGGTGGTCCTTCGGCACGAGTTCCTCGAGCGTCACCATCTCGAGTTCGTGCTGCATGGGCGTCGGTGTCTTCAGCATGCCCCAATTAAACGACAAAGCCCGACGCAAGGCCAGGCTTTGGGGGTACTTTGTCAGCAGTCTGAGCACGCGCCGTGAGGTCGCGTGCTTTTTTATGGCATGACGCTGCGGCTTTATCGGCGCTCACCGCAGCGCACCCACCCCATCAATACAACACGATCTGCGTGCAGCGAAACAGCGCGATCGTCTTGCCATTCGGATCAGTCACGGTCGCATCCCACACCTGCGTGCTGCGCCCGAGATGCACGCCCTTGGCGACTGCGCGGATCGTGCCTTCGGTCGCCGTGCCGAGAAAATTGCTTTTCAGCTCGACGGTCGTGAAATTGCGCGCCGTTTCCGGCAGATGCGCGAGGCACGCGTAGCCGCACGCCGTGTCGGCGAGCCCGATCACGGTGGCGGCATGCAAAAAACCGTTCGGCGCGAGCAATTCTTCCCGCACGGTCAATTCCGCGGTCAGGGCGCCTTGTTCGAGCGACAGGACCTGCACGCCCAGCAAGCCGGGCAGCTTGCCCCGCTGGCGTTCGTGCAGGCGTTCGACGGTGTATTCCGGGCGGAGTTTGCTCATGGATTGATGGGCCCCAAGTGGAAAAATCGACGGTGCCAAGCGGTCATTTGGCCGCCTGGGGGCTTCGGCCCCGGTGCATTTCTCGATATTATCAACGGCTGGATCGGCATGCGTGCCCGAAACCGGCAGGTTCAGCCGGTGCGGCAGCGGGCCGGCGCGAACTCAGAACGAAGTCAGAACGACATACGCGGCAAACCGGCTGGCGGCGACCAGCCTTCTTTCCGGGAGAATTCATGACGGTGATTGTGGTGGCGAATCCGAAGGGCGGCGTGGGTAAAAGCACGCTGTCCACCAATCTGGCCGGCTATTTCGCGGCGTCGGGCGAATGGGTCGCCCTCGCGGACCTGGACAAGCAGCAGTCCGCGCACGCGTGGCTCTCGTTGCGCCCCGACACGCTGCCGGCCATCGAAACCTGGGAAATCAACCAGGACACGCCGGCCAAGCCGCCCAAGGGGCTGGAGCACGCGGTCATCGACACCCCCGCCGGGTTGCACGGCAACCGGATGAGCATCGCGCTGGATCTGGCCGACAAGGTTATCGTGCCGCTGCAGCCGTCCATGTTCGACATTCTCGCCACGCAGGACTTTCTCGAGCGTCTGGCGAAGGAAAAAGCGGTCCGCAAGGGCACGATCGAAATCGGCGTAGTTGGCATGCGTGTCGACGCGCGCACGCGCTCGGCGGAACAACTGCATCGCTTTGTCGAAGGATTGAATCTGCCGGTGCTGGGCTTTTTGCGCGACACGCAGAACTACGTGCAGCTCGCGGCGCATGGCCTGACCCTGTGGGACGTCGCGAAAAGCCGCGTGGAGAAGGATCTGGAACAGTGGCAGTCGATCGTCGAATGGGTCGACGGGACGGCAAAGAAGGGCTGAGGTAGGGCGGCAGAAACGAGGCTGCGCGGGGCAGGCGGCCGGCCGCTACGGGAAACCGCCGCGCGAAGAACGCGCGGCGAAGCAGTGCAGTCACTACGAGCAGAACGCGCGGTCAGCGCGCGGAAGATTGGCGCGAATCGCTGTGCGAAGCGCCGACCCTCAGGTCCAGTTCTGCGTGGGCACGTGATCGCGGCTGCCCTTGATCTTGTTGTTGTCGTCGACGAACACCAGATCCGGCTTCCAGCCCGCCTTCAACTCGGCCTCCTCGACCACCGCGAACGCCGCGATGATCACCAGATCGCCCAGTTGCGCGCGCCGCGCGGCCGAACCGTTCAGCGAAATCATGCCGCTACCGCGCTCGCCCTTGATCGCGTAGGTCGAGAAACGCTCGCCGTTGTTGATATTCCAGATGTCGATCCGTTCGTTTTCGACGATGTTCGCTGCTTCCAGCAAGTCTTCGTCGATCGCGCACGAGCCTTCGTAGTGCAGCTCGCAGTGCGTGACCGCGACACGGTGGATCTTCGACTTCAGCATGTTGCGTTGCATGACCAATCAATCCCTTGTGGCTTCTGATGCGTGTCTGCGCCGGCCGAGGCCGGGTCAGATTTCGAGGTTGTCGATGAGGCGCGTGGCGCCGAGTTTGGCGGCGGCCAGCACGACCAGTTCTGCCTCCGCGTCCTGCGGACCCGGCGGCAGCAGGTTTGAGCGCTTGCGCACCGCGATGTAATCGGGCTCCCAGCCGCGCGCGGCCAACGTGGCCATGGCCGCCTGTTCGATTTTCGCGAAATCGCGGTCGCCGGACAGCACGGCTTCACGCACACGATTCAGTTCCGCGGCCAGCACCGGCGCTTCGGCGCGCTCGGCGGTCTGCAGATAGCGGTTGCGCGAACTGAGCGCGAGGCCATCGGCGTCGCGAATGGTTTCGGCGGCAATGATGTCGGTCGGCAGCGCGAACTGGTTGCACATGCGGCGCACGATCATCAATTGCTGGTAATCCTTCTTGCCGAATACCGCGACGCGCGGCTGCACGCACGACATCAGCTTCATCACGACCGTACACACGCCCTGGAAGAAACCGGGCCGGAATTCGCCTTCGAGGATGTCCCCCAGATCGTGTGGCGGATGCACGCGATACTCCTGCGGCTCC